>USGM01000222.1 GCA_900554205.1 uncultured Lachnospiraceae bacterium | reverse complement strand
CTGAGCATCTGATCTGAATCAACCATTCGGCCGCGTTGCGTCCGCACAAATAGGAATGAAAGAGTGCAGACAAGCGGTCGCCTTTCTTGTAGAATAATTTTGAGGGGAATGCATACTACAACGCACGGTAGGAGGAGTCGTAGACTGCATTTCAAACTTAAAACAGTATCTGAATCAGTGCTGGAACCGCCTTTTCAAGCACAAATAAGTGGCGTCTCGAACCCGTACACTAAGGATTGTTTTAACACCTGTTAATTGCTTGGCGGTTCAGTCCCTGCATTCTCCTCGCAATTATTATGGAGGAGGTTTTGTTGTGAAAGTCGTATTCCCAACCTGCTGCGGTGTAGATGTTCACAAGACATTCCTGGTTGCTACCATCATCACCACGCCCGCAGACAGCTTGCAGCCCAACTATCAGAAAAAGCGATTCAGCACATTCAATTCGGACTTGAACCGTTTCGCAGATTGGCTTCTGGAACACAACTGTTTGGATGTCTGCATGGAATCCACCGGAAAGTACTGGGTTCCGGTATTCAACGTCCTTGAAAAGCGTGGCATTCGGGTTGTAATAGCGAACCCAAAATGGGTAAAGGCTGTAAAGGGAAACAAGGATGATACGAAAGATTCCAAGTGGATTGGGGATCTGTTTCGCATTGGCCTTGTAAAAAGCAGCTTCATCCCAGACCTGAATATCCGCATTTTGCGTGAGTTTACCCGCTACCGCTATAAGTTGGTATCCATGAAAAGCACCGAGAAAAACCGCTTTCAGAATGCGTTCACAGTCTGCAATGTAGCATTGGATTCTGTTGTGTCCGATATGTTTGGTAAATCCGCAACTGCTATTACGGATTACCTCACATCCGACGAGTCCTTTGATTCGGAGCATTGTGTTTCCCTGTTACAGCGCTCCCTCAAAAAGAAGGCTGAACAAGTGCTGGAGTCCATTGAAGGCTTCTCCATTGCCAGTGAGCAGAAGGCCCGCATTAAAATCATCCGTGAACATTACGATTTTCTCGAGAAAATGATTGCCAAGGTAGATACCTGTGTCAGTGAAATGGTGGAAAAACATGAAGGGGAAATTAACCTTCTTTGCACCATTCCGGGTATTGACCGTAACTCTGCAATCACCATTATTTCTGAAATCGGCACGGATATGCGTCAGTTCGGCTCTTCCAAACGGCTTTGCTGTTGGGCGGGCTTGACGCCCGGCAACAATGAATCTGCCGGGAAAAAGAAGTCTGTGCGTATCTCCCGTGCCGGTGTATACCTGAAGCCTGCTTTGGTTCAAGTCGCTCACGCAGCAGTAAAGGACAAGGCAAGTCCTTACTATGCACTGAAATATGAGCGCATCACCAAGCGCAGAGGCAAGAAACGGGCAATCATCGCCATTGCCAGAATGATTCTGACTGCTGTCTATTCAATGTTCTGCACCGGCGAAGTGTGGAATCCTGTAGATCTTTACAAAGTCGATATGCCAGAACATTTGAAGGAGCAGCAACTCGCCAAAGCCATTAAGCAGGCTACACGCTTCCTTGAAAAGCAGGGATTATCTGTTGCTTAGCTCTGAGTGAATACGCTTTGACCTTGCAAAACGGTCTGTTTGCAGGGACATTTTTGTGCGCCCTTTTTCTCTGTGCTGGTCTGGTACTCACTTTCACACTAAACCTCCCGCAAAGGGCGTCGTGGTCGGCCACCATAAGTTCCCTGCAAGCTGCTGCGTGACCGCATTCTTCGCACGACCGACGCCATCGTCAGGCGCGGCATTTCCCTGCCGGTGGAAATTATCGCTCCGGCATGATATGATAAATTTGTAAAAAGTTTTCCCGTCCGCGCAATGAAAGACGATTTTTGTTGTCTATATTAAGTGAAAGGCCTTTACACGGAAAGAAGGGAGGGCAAAATGAAAGACCACGAGATCATAGAATTGTACTGGGCGCGTAACGAGAGCGCGATTGCCGCCACCGCAGAAAAGTACGGGAACTACTGCCACACGATTGCATATAACATACTGCATAGCAAAGAGGATGCG
>USGM01000221.1 GCA_900554205.1 uncultured Lachnospiraceae bacterium | reverse complement strand
CGTCCGTCGGACGTGTAACCCATCGAGACGACGAGTAAATAACTGTTTCCGCGTTTTCTGATACTTGCCATTTTGTGATTCCTCCTGTTCTGCTCAGCACGGCTGAGATTTTGTAACAGCAACAATACCAGAAAACGCGGAAATAGCTAGTGGTATTTGAAGATTCTACGAAAGAGACAATTCGGGATGGGCAGAATTGACGATCAGAATCATAAGTTTCTTTGCAGGTACACCATATCCACCAGCTGCACCCCGGCCTCGTAGATAGGATGGTCATAGCGATCGGTGAAGAAGTTTGGGATGCGGTGGGAGCGGGTAAATCCGCATTTTTCGTAAAACGGCACGGTCAGCGGGCTATCGCCGGTGCCCACCTGCAAGAGAGCATAGTGACCCGCATATTTGCGCACAAGGAAGTCAATCAGTGCCTTACCGTAGCCCTTTCTCTGCGCTTCCGGCTCCACAGCAAGGTTCTTGAGTTCCAGAATCCCGCCGCCCTCATCGGTGATGACGCATTCTGCTTTCACGCCGCCGTCCTCCAGCACATACATGGCCCCCCGCTCCAGATAGCGGTCGATCATGTCCTCCTGCTCGTCCGCCAACAGCAAAAGCGGAAGGAATTGCTTTTTATTTTCATGGATTTCTCGAATGTTCATAGGCTGCTGCTCCGATAATCTGGAATTTATAGATTGAAGGCTTCCTGGATCAATCTTGCGGCTTTGTCAGGTTCCATATCAGAATTATCGATCCTTAGGTAGTTATCAAAAGGAATCTCGCCTTCATAACTAACACACCTATGGTTTTTGTCATCATTGATCAAACGCTGATTGGAAGTCTCGATATCTCTTTTGGAAGCTTTGTTTTTTAGTCTGTTCTCAGAAATATTCCTTTTCAGTCTTATCTCTTGTGGAGCAATCAGTTCAACATAATAAAAATCGGTCCCGTATGGTTCAAATATACCTTTGATATGTTCCAGATACTCCCATTCTGACGGCAGATCAAAATCCATCATTATTGTAAAAATCATCCCATAGTTATCGGAAGCCGCATAGTTCTTGAAAATCGTGTCACGTATTTCTGAGATTGTCTTTCCGTCGTATCTACCGAAAATCTCTATCACTGGTTCGATGGTCATGTGATTGTGAAAGAGCCTTAAATCCGTTATTTTCATCAGTTCCTGACCAACTGTCATTTTCCCAACAGCAGCATCGCCAATTAAAAAAATTAGTTTCATAAAACACCTCAACAAATTCCGATTTATTAAATTCATGATAGCACACACAACGCCCAGCTTCAATAAACGTTTTCTTCACGAAACCATCTGCTCCGCGTTTCTCGTCGGAATCAGGCATTCTGCCATGCGCTTGGCGGCTTCCTGCTTGCGCTGCATCTGCGGGTGGCAGTAGGTGCGCTCCAGGAACGACGTATCGCCGTGACCGGCGAGATCTGCGACTGTGTTCTTGTCCACGCCCTCATGCAGAAGTGTCGAGACGAAAAAGTGGCGAAGCGTGTGCAGGTGATAGGTTTTCGGCAGACCGATTTCCGCGAACAGGGCTTTCAGGTGCTTGCTGAACGTGTCCGGATGGATGGGCGTGCCGTCGTCTTTTGTAAAAATGTACTCCGGGAATGGGATACCTTTCTCATCACGAAGTCTCATTTTGCGATAGCAGAAACCGCGCAGCAGGCTGAACATTTCTTCGCTCATCGAAATTGTTCTGACCCTCCCGTTCTTGGTTTTTCCCTCCTGCACGCCATTGCCAGAAATAGTACTGCGCGAGTGCTGGACGATGATATAGCCCTCGTAGCTGCCAGTCACGATCACGTCTGACCAGCGCAGGGCGCACAGCTCGCCGCGCCGCATCCCCGTGTTGATGGCGAGAAAATAAAAGAGCTGAAAGACCGGTTCCTCATAACAGAGGGCGGAGAGAAATTTCTGCATTTCCTCCATCGTTGGAATTTCCTGCGATTTTCGCTCGGCATCTGGAAGATCGATCATGCGGGCAGGATTCTTTTCAATGATCTCATTGCGCTTCGCATCGCTCAGAACGGCAGACACAACGGTCAGGTATTTCTGAACCGTC
>USGM01000220.1 GCA_900554205.1 uncultured Lachnospiraceae bacterium | reverse complement strand
TCAGTTTCCGGATATACTTAGTATTGTAGGATATCTGGTTATTATAGGACCGGTATTTATGTATTTTTGCACGAAAAAAAGCAGAATTCATAGAGTATCATTTTGATGTTTGTTTTTACAATGAAGCAAGTGTCATCTGTCCTTTTGCAATGATAATGCTTCCCATCACATCACATGCTATATTACAGATTGTGAGTGGCAAGGCGTATATTAATTCAGTCCCTTTTTAACCTCAAAAATGACCGCTTTCCAGCACTAACAACCTTTATCCCATTGACCAGATAATATACCATCATGGTCATTAAGTCCGCGGCATCACCATGTGGATGGTCATTTATGGTTAGCTAAATAAATATTGTGCTAACTTTGGATAAATAAGCCCTCTCCTTTTGCAGCATTATAGTTTTTACTTTACCATTTATTAGAATTTCACGCCAATTTGTCTATATTGCGTAATTAGTTGTGTATGTTATTGTGTAACAAATCGTGTTGCACTCCCCTTCTTGAACGCAGATAAGGTATAATAAATTGCGCAAATTTAGAAAGCAAAAAAGAGAGACATAGTTTGCAGACTCTGGTAGAATGAAGTCACCACACACCATTCTGAAAGGAGAAAGCAAACTATGTCCGAGAAGATTGTACAGCTAAATGAGGAAGTAATCAAGGGGCAACTGAAAGAATTGGTTCGCGGCAGCGTGGAAGAAACGCTGAATGAACTGCTGGAGCAGGAGGCCGAGCAGTTGACTCAGGCTGCCCGCTATGAGCGCAGCGAGGCCCGTCGGGGCTACCGCAGCGGCCACTACGACCGGAATCTCACCACCACATCCGGAAACGTCACACTTCATGTACCACGCCTTAAAGGTGTTCCCTTTGAGACAGCCATCATTGAGCGGTATCGCCGCCGGGAGAGCAGTGTAGAGGAAGCTCTCATTGAGATGTACCTTGCCGGTGTTTCTGTGCGTCGTGTGGAGGACATCACCGAAGCTCTGTGGGGTACCAAGGTGTCTCCCTCCACCATCAGCGAGCTTAACAAAAAGGCCTATGTTCACATAGAGGATTGGCGCAACCGCCCCTTACAGGGCGGCAAATATCCGTATGTTTACGTGGATGGTATTTATCTGCGCCGAAACTGGGGCGGAGAGTACGAAAATGTGGCCATTCTGGTAGCAATCGCAGTAAATGAGGACGGCTACCGAGAGGTTCTTGGCGCTGCTGAGGGCATGAAAGAGGACAAGGCCAGTTGGGCCAGCTTCTTTCAATGGCTGAAGGGCCGCGGCCTGGACGGCGTGAAACTCATTGTTGGAGATAAGTGCTTGGGTATGCTGGAAGCTGTGGGAGAGGTATTCCCTGATGCCAAATACCAGCGCTGCACGGTTCATTTCTATCGTAATGTGTTCTCTGTTGTTCCGCGCTCCAAGGTAAAACTGGTAGCCAAGATGCTCAAGGCGATCCACGCTCAGGAGAGCAAGAAGGCTGCCCGGGAAAAGGCTAAAGCTGTTGTCGCCGAACTGAAAGACATGAAGCTGAAAGAGGCCGCCAAAAAGGTGGAGGATGGTATTGAGGAAACGCTGACCTACTGCGACTTCCCCTCTGAGCATTGGACGCGGATCCGCACCAACAATGTGATCGAGCGACTGAACCGGGAAATCCGCCGCAGGACAAGGGTGGTCGGCTGCTTTCCGGACGGAAATTCAGCTTTGATGCTGGTCTGCGCCCGGCTGCGCCATGTAGCTAGCACCCAATGGGGCAACAAAAAATACATGAATATGAAGCACTTAGAGACGGCTCTGGAAGACGCCTCTATTGCCGGCTGACCTCATTCGGCCGGAGTCTGCAAATTAAATTTGCGCATAACTCTTGACACTACCTGTGACCGTATTTATATCAGTTGTTTTGCTACGCCGTCAGCGTCAACTTTTTATTGGCGCTGTTCGCGGATGGCAGCCTGGGCGGCAGCCAGACGGGCGATGGGGACACGGAAGGGGGAGCAGGAAACGTAGTTCAGGCCAATCCGGTGGCAGAACTCCACGCTCACCGGGTCGCCGCCGTGCTCACCGCAGATGCCGCAGTGGAGGCTGGAACGGGTGGCCTTGCCCTTGGTGACGGCCATTTCCATCAGCGCGCCCACGCC
>USGM01000219.1 GCA_900554205.1 uncultured Lachnospiraceae bacterium | reverse complement strand
TTTTGAAGGAGGCTGGCAATGAAACTGACAGAAGCAGAAATGAGGATGGTGTTTCAGATTGAAAGTACCAATCAGAACGCTGCCCTGAATGAGATTTACATGACATGGCGCTATGCGCCGAACCCGGCAACGAAAGAAACGGCGGAAGGCCTTCTGGACAAGCTCCGCCCACTGTCGGATCAGGAGTGCATGGATTTGATCCGCAAGGTGCAGGCCGAATACCGTCTGCCGGAGAAAGCCCGCACCATCGGGGAAATGCTGGCAGAGGCCAGACAGCAATCCGGGGCGCAGAAGTTATCCGGCCATGACATTATGGCTTTGGAGCGTTTCGACCCGGCAACCAGACACATGATCGTCTTTGATGTTCTTACCCATGACTCGCCTGTTGGCTGGAAGGGTGAGAAAATGCGCCTGTTCCTGACTGACGCCGGATACAGCAAGGCTTTGGAGAATCAGGAAAAGGGGCACATCAAAATCCGCAGCCATGCGAAGGTGCTTTCCGGCGATCTCCACTATGACCATAAAGACCGTGAGAGGTAGCTGACTTAAAACTGTATCAAAATCAGTGGGATATCTTCTGTTTCTTCCTCTGTGGCTTGCGTTCTGAACAGGGCGTGGATGTTTTCCCATGCGGGAGAAAACGGAGGCATACAGACGGGTAAACCGCTCAAAATCAACACTTTTTATTTTCACAGGAAGGAGGTGCGAAGATGGCTGTTTTTCGTATTGAAAAGACCCGTGATTATACGGTCATGTCGAACCATCACTTGAAAGATCGGACGCTGACCCTGAAATCCAAAGGGCTGCTGTCCATGATGTTGTCGCTCCCTGACGAGTGGAATTACACCACCAGAGGTCTTGCGGCGATCTGTCGGGAAGGTGTGGACAGCATCGGTGCGGCGTTGAAGGAGCTGGAAACCCACGGGTATATCCGGCGCACACAGCTTCGGGATGAAAAAGGCAAGATCACGGATACCGAGTATGTCATTTACGAAATGCCTCAGTGCGAGCCGCCGTCAAGCCCAGGTACGCCTTTACCGGGTACGGCAAAGCCATATACGGAAAACCCGGATATGGGTATCCCGGATACGGCGGAACCGTGTACGGAAAACCCCGCACAATTAAATACTAATCAAACAAAGACTGATTTATCAAGTACGGAGATATCAAATCCTATCCAATCAAATCCCCCTACCCCCGCAGGGGCAAGGATGGGAACGGATCGGATGGGAGCCAGAGAATGTTATCGTGAAGTGATTTTGGATAACATCGAGTACAGCTATCTGGTGCAGGACAGCCATATCGACCGTGAGCAGCTTGACGAAATCGTTGACCTGATCGTGGATACCGTATGTTCTGCCCGCAAAGTCATCCGCATTGCCGGAGATGATTATCCGGCAGAGGTGGTAAAGTCCCGGTTTATGAAGCTGGACAGTTCCCATGTTCAGTATGTCATGGACTGCATGAAGGACAACACCACCTATGTCCGCAATATCAAGAAATATCTTCTGGCGGCGCTGTATAACGCCCCGACCACCATCAACAGCTACTATTCTTCCCTGGTGCAGCACGATATGTACGGGGACGGGCAAAGGGGGCGAGGCTAAATGCAGGAGGAAGTAACGCGGGGCGCCGTAACGCTCATTGTTGACGGAGCCAAGCTAAGCGAGCAGGTCTTTGAAAAGGCCGTCAAAAAGTTCCTGGAGGAAATCCAGAAAAGCCAGAAGCCCAAAATCTACCGCGGCAGGCAGAGCCTTAAACAGCTTGCCAGCCAGAACGCCGGTCTTGCCAATATCGAGATCAGTGACAAGAATATCAAGGCTTTCTCCCGTGTGGCGAAGAAATACCATGTGGATTTTGCCTTGAAGAAGGACACCGCCGCAGAGCAGCCCCGTTACCTGGTCTTTTTCAAAAGCCGGGACGCGGATGCCATCACAGCGGCGTTTCAGGAGTTTGCCAGCCGGAAAATGAGCCGTGAGGAAAAGCCCTCCATCCGGGAACGGCTGACCCAGGCGAAGGAACAGGCGGCGGAGAAAGTGGAACACCGCACCATTGACCGGGAGAAAGTAAAGGTCAAAGATCGGAGCGTGCAGAGATGAACATGAAAAAACTGTTTTTGCTGAATCTCCCGTATCTTCTGTTCGTGTATCCCTTCGATA
>USGM01000218.1 GCA_900554205.1 uncultured Lachnospiraceae bacterium | reverse complement strand
GCATGGTTACGAGGTTTTTGGTTGGAGGTGACACCCGGATTTGAATCGCCGCGGGGCGATTTTGCGTTGTGTTGACTGATGCCGGGAAGTGTTGGAAATACAGGACTTGCGGGGAATCATGCTGTTAAATGCTGCCGGGCTGTATTATTGTATTCTGATGTTATAAGGCTAAAAATAAGGCTAAATTTTGTGGCCGAGCGGAATGTACCTGTGCCTTTAGCTTAGAAAATGCGGTGGACAGTCGACCTCATCCTTACCAAAAAGCTGTGGATGCTTTTATGGTGTACCCATTCATATCAAGGAGGAACCTTCAATCCCTTAATATCTTTTCCTCAGAATATTGATTTGGTTGATAATTTCTGCGTCATAATATATCACGTTGCGACGCCAGCCACATTTGTTTTCGATGTAGTCAGTCATACCCACTACATCAATGTTGTAGTTTCTCGCATTTTCAGCGTTTCTATCAATGGTTGTTATACTGTCTATTCCGAGTTCCCGCTTTAGAAGGGCTCCAATGTTTTCGGTGTATCCTTCCATCTGCTTGGCTTCATCAGGATACAATTTGCTATACAGCTTCTTGTTTTCCGGATATGGTATCCAGAAGCTTTCTTTTCAGGGTGTTCGGGTAGTTTCTCATCGGCGTGGTCTCCTTGAAATTCCTCTCAAGGCGAAGCTTCCGATTTTTATCAAATTGTCAAGTGTTTTTTTGATTTTTTTGCAAAAATAATCCAGACCGCCCTATCAGCGGTCTGGATTATTGCTTATCTTAATGAGATTACGGATAAGCCAGAGGTTTTGATTTTAAGCCTTGCCGCCGTTATGCAGTCTTCATATTTTGACTATTACCATTTAACGGCTGGTAAAAAAAGGCTGTGGGCCACCCAGATGGGCTCCGCTTTCTGGATCAGCTCCGTGGTCGGAGGCCACCATAATCTCATGCTCAGACGCCAACAGCCGGGAGAGCACCCTATCATCGACCCGGCGCAGGAAAGTCTCCTTTTCCGCCGAATCGTGGCGATGAGCCGCTTCATCCGCCCCGTTGATATGCAGCAGCACAAAGGGGCAGCGTTCCGCCGCTCGCAGGGCTGCCTCTGTCTTGGCGTCCAGATCCGTATCCACATCGCCAGTAGCCCCCTTTACCGGGAAAAGCTCCATGTGCAGCAGCCGGGCAATCCCCTTTACCAACTCCTTGCCGCAGATCACGGCGCTCTTCTGGGGAAATGGCGGCAGTGCTACCGGAACAGACTGTCCCCACAGAAGCATACATCGTTCTTTCGTCAGCAGTCTTTCAAAGGCATGGCGCAGTACCAAGCTTCCCTGCGGGCACAGTGCCCGCTGCCCGCCGGAAGGAATCTGCGTTACAATGTTATTCACAGTATGCGCCATGTGGGGAAATACCAGCAGTGCCTGATAGCCGCCCAGCCGGTAATAGGTAAATGCAGGATCCTCTACCTTTGCCGGGGCACAGCAAGGCATGGTACAGCAGCCCTCTCCATCCAGCGTGTAGCAGCTGCCCCGCAGTAGCAGGTCATCGGGCCGGACGGGGATTCCGGTCCCCAGCGCCTCTACATAGCCTCGGAGATGTACCGGCAGATCCGTTACCCCCAACAGGCGCAGTACGCAGTGCAGTGTTTCCGGTGGGAAGCCGCCGCAGGTATCCACATACCGCACAGAACCCATGGACGCCAGATGGCCATATCGCTCCACCTGAAAGTGGGGATCCGTCATGCCGTCAATCACGCATAATATCCTGCTCAAGTCTCTCCCCCTTTTTCCATCGGAACTTGTTTCGTTATACTTCCCGGCGCAGCACCCGGTAGACAAAGGACATATCCAGTCCGCCGCGTACCACGTCCGCCAGCAGGTCGTACTGCCGTTCCTTGTAGCCGCAGGCGTCAAAGGTTGCCAGCGCGTCAAAAGACACGCCCTTTCTGGCGCACAGTGCTTTCAGGATCGTATCCGTGATGCCCGGCGCGTCAAAAATGCCGTGGACATAGCTGCCGTATACGTTTCTGCTGCCGGTGAGGGCGGGCATCTGCTGCTGACTGCGGCCCATGTGGATCTCGTACCCCTCGTAGGCGAGTCCGTTCAGGCCGGAGAGCATTCCCTCCACACCGTGAAAGACGCCTTGCGTCTGGGTCTGCACCTTTTCACCCCGGAATTCGGTGTCCATCTCCAGCAGGCCCAAACCGTTGATCTCCGTGACACCGGCGGCCTCCACCTGCTCCGGGTCGGACACGGTGCGCCCCAGCATCTGATAGCCGCCGCAGATG
>USGM01000217.1 GCA_900554205.1 uncultured Lachnospiraceae bacterium | reverse complement strand
ATTTCGGGTGGGTATAGGCGTTGAGGTTCGGACTGTCGAGATACAGTTCCGGTAGGTAGAGGATGTTCCCGTCCGCGTCCTCGCCGGTGGGCATGATGCGGGTGACCACGTCCGTTTCGTCCACGTCGTAGGAAATGCCGGTCAGGTTCTTCTTTTCCCGGATGGACACGTCGGTGTTGTTGCCCACGCGCCTGACCAGAAACACATCGTACCAGTCGCGGGCCAGCTCCGCGCCGTACTTGCTCACCAGCCCGTTTTCGCCCAGCATGGCTTCCACGGGATTGATGTTTTCCCACTCCACGTCCTCGGCGGTTGAAGTCAGATCGGAATAGAAGCTGAAATCATGTGCGGACAGACAGGCTCCCGAAAGGCTCTGAACGACGGAAGCCCCCACCGCAGAGGGCGAGGGCTTCAGGGACTTTACCATGTTGTCGAGCAGATCATAGAAAATGTGCCGGGCATAGACCGTGACCTTGTCCAGCTCCGGCACAACGCGATAGATACGGAAAGGCTGATCCCGCAGTTGCCGCGCTTCAATCACCTGATTGCGGAAGCCCACATTGGTCTGGACAAACTGTGTTTCCGTGCGCTGGAAGGTCAGGTACTGGCTGGCCATATAGCCGTGCTTTCCGTCCGGAGCAGTCACCTCATACCAGCTGGATGTGGTTTTGTTCAGCACGATCACCTCGCGGCCCTTTTTGTACTTTCCAAGAATCTTGTAATTCGTGCCCGTGCCGGAGCGCAGATGCAGCGGGCCACTCTTGGTCGTGATCTTATAGATCTGCACATCGTAGGTGCTGGTCTGGTACTGCTGGGTCACCAGATCAACGCGTGGAGTCATGGCGGCGGGCACAGGCGCACGGAGGATGCAGCCCTCCGAAAGTCGCGTCCATTTGCCGCGCTCGTCAATGTCATGCACCAGCGTAAGCTCCCACTCGCCGTTCAGGGTTTCGGTTACGGTGCAGGACATGGGCGAAACCGCGCCAAGACCATTATTCGAAAAGTCGGTGCAGTCGGCGGGATATACACAGATCAGGGGGAATCACCTCTTTCAGGCCGTAAAGAAAGCGCCCAACCAGTCGGCGGACGCTCAAAAGAGAAACAGGAATTTGCCAGAGTTATTGAACCGCTCTCAGTTCGATATATCCTCTTTCGCCTCGCGGCTCCAGCTGAATACGGGGATTTGTTTCATCCCATACATATCCGATTGTTGATGGATCGTATCGCTCCATTGAAAGCTGCACCGCTTCGATCGCTTGGCAATAATCCTCCTCCTTGAACGGCTCTCCCTGGAACATCAAGTATTTTGCCGCAGGCAAGGTGATGACATCAAACCCATCCGGGATCATGCCGATGTAGTCCATTGTTACCTCAACGCCCTGCACATATTCAGATGTGTTCGGTTTCCGATATTTCTCCGGCAACCACAGACAAACCGGTTCTCCGCAAAGAGATTTCATGCTGGTGAGAATACCCCAGACATCACAGCCTACCTCCTGGCAATAACTCCAATAATCTTTTGCCGTTTTTCCTCGCTTGATGATAACCTTGCGTTCCGGTTTTTCAACTACTTGAATAAAGACATTTGCAATGTGTTCCATTGATTTTTGCTCCTTCCACAGTGTTTTGAATTTAACGCCGTAGGGGGTGAAAAGTGGGAGAGGAATAGGAGATTTGGCATATTCATAGGGGTTGCAGCCGAACGCATTGCGAAATGCCCGTTGATAACCATCGACGCTGTCATAGCCGAAATCGTAAGCTATATCAATCACTTTGCACTGTTCGTCACGCAGCCGCAATGCCGAGCCGGACAATCGAAGCCGCCTGATGTAATCCGCCGGTGCAAGCCCCGTCAACTCCTTAAATATTCGTGCGCAATAAAAAGGAGAATATCCGGCTGCGCGGGAAAGGCCACACAGAGTGATCTTTTCTGAAAGATGCGCTGCGATATAGTCCTGCATTTGTTGAACTGCCAAAATCTTTTCCGTCACTTTATCATCCCCCTGACAAAGCCATTATAGCGGAAGGAACGGAAGCATTCTCGACTTTTCTTGCACTTCTTCAAATCCGATTTGTCGTTCTAATTTTAAGACATAATACCATATCTTTGTGAACTTTTCTACTGCCCGTGTTTACAAGCACCGCCATCTCGGAACAATCTCAATCCGCCGCACATTTCCGGCGCAGGTGATGGAGTTTTCTCCGGGCTTCAACACCGGAAAGCCTTCGCTGGTGACGGTATCGTTTTTTAGGACGGTGTCCTTGAAGCAGTTCATTAACTCGCTGTCAATTTCGATATACTCGTCCACATCGGAAATCACCCAGGTAGTCGTGCCTTGACCGTCTGGCATAATCAT
>USGM01000216.1 GCA_900554205.1 uncultured Lachnospiraceae bacterium | reverse complement strand
TGACCGCTCCTCGATCTCATCAGTTTTTCCTGTGGGCTTCACAGTTGTTCCTTTCGGGCAGGGCTTTAAGAATATGTCCCCGCCCACTAAGGAGCTGATGAAACTGGTGCTGGAGCAGCGCATTGCCCACGGCGGGCATCCTGTCCTCCGCTGGATGATGGACAACATTTTCATCCGCACCGACCCTGCCGGAAACATCAAGCCGGACAAGGAAAAATCCACAGAGAAAATCGACGGCGCTGCGGCAACGATAATGGCACTCGACCGCGCTATCCGCTGCGGCAATGATAACGGAGCTTCGGTCTATGATAGCCGTGGGCTGTTGTTCATTTGAGGTACATCGCCAAAATATCGGTCGAATAAAGTCGGAAACTCTATTATTCAGTGGAGTTTTAGACTTGTAACTCCGAAACTATTGACTTTCTTTTGATTTTTCGGGTATAATAGAATCAAGAAAGTCAGGAGGTGCATTATGGCTGAATTGATCAACCGCCCCCAATATCTGAATCAGCCGATTCAAAACAAAGATGTAGATCTGGTGAAGATCGTTACAGGCATTCGCCGCTGCGGAAAATCGTCCTTGCTGGATCTGTTTCATCACTATCTGTCGGAGAACGGCGTGCCGGATTCCCGGATCGTTCACATGAACATGGAATCCTTGCGTTACCGTGACCTGAACAATTACCTTTCTTTATTATGATTACTTGGTCGGCTTGGGATGAGAGCGGACGCGAGTGGAAATTCCAGAAGGATGTCAGCATCGCAGGACCGGACAGCGAGAAATGCGAGATGGTCACGCCGATCCTCACCTACGCTGACATGGAGACCTTGCAGGAGCTGATTCGCTGCCTGCGCAAGGCAGGAGCCAAAAGCGATGCCACCAGAGGCTGCGGTGTTCACATCCACATCGGTGCCAAGGGGCACACGCCCCAAACACTGCGAAATCTCGCAAACATCATGGCAAGCCACGAAGACCTCCTGGCAAGCGCACTGAACCTCGACAGAGACCGCATCAGCCGCTACTGCCGCACGGTTGACCCCAGATTTCTGGAACGGCTGAACAACAGAAAACCCACCACCATGGCAGCCTTGGCTGACATTTGGTACGGTAGCCAGAACGCCGACTACGGCAGAAGCCAGCACTACAACGACAGCCGCTACCATATGCTGAACCTCCACGCCACCTTCACCAAGGGAACGGTCGAGTTCCGGCTCTTCCAGTTCGATGCTCCGGCAGACGGCAAGCAGAACGGACTCCACGCCGGACAGCTCAAGAGCTACATTCAGCTTTGCCTTGCCCTGAGCCAGATGGCAAAGACGGTCAGAACCGCAAGCCCCAAGCCCCAGCAGAACGAGAACCCCAAATACGCAATGCGCACTTGGCTCCTTCGCCTCGGCTTTATTGGCGACGAGTTCAAGACCGCAAGAGAGCTCCTCACGAAGCGCCTGGATGGGGATGCAGCCTTCCGCAGCGGCAGAGCAGCCGCTTGAAGGACGCAGCCCAGAGGCCCCCGAACCCGCTGATGGCGGGCTTTCGGTGGTAGAAGGCAACTTCGGAAAGGAGTATTTTTTATGGAAAAACGCTATTACATCGCCTACGGCAGCAACCTCAATGTCCGCCAGATGCGGATGCGCTGCCCGTCGGCACGGATCATCGGAACATCTGTCCTTAAAGACTACGAGCTGCTTTTCAAGGGCAGCAAGACGGGTTCCTACCTCACGGTGGAAAAGAAGCCTGGCGGCACGGTTCCCGTTGCCGTATGGGAAGTCACTGCGGATGACGAAAAAGCCCTGGATCGTTACGAGGGCTTTCCGAACTTCTATTACAAGAAGGATTTGACCCTACCAATCAAGGGTATCCGCACGGGCAAAATCCGTAAGCGCCGGGTATTCGTGTACATCATGCATGAGGACAGGCCCATCGGCATTCCGTCCATTCCTTATATGCAGACCTGCATCCAGGGCTACGACGATTTTGGCTTTGACCGGCTTGTGCTGATAGACGCTTATCTCAAATGTGGGGAGGAACATCATGAGGGAAAATAAAATCATCCGAATATCGGTCTGTCCCAGGTGCGGGCAAGCCTACCGGGAGCATCCGGCTCTTTCAAGGCTCGACAACGAAACACTCATCTGCCCGGACTGTGGCACACGGGAGGCGCTCGATTCCATCGGCGTAAAGCCGGATGAGCAGGAGCAGATCATCGCCTCCATTCACCGCTGCCACCAGCCGGAATAACGCTGTAAAATACACAGTTTCCGCTCCAAATGATTGTGTAGTATATTCTCCGAAATGACTGGATATATCCCGGACATGACGGTAATATACACTCACAACAAAACAAACGGAGGTACACGATTATGTGG
>USGM01000215.1 GCA_900554205.1 uncultured Lachnospiraceae bacterium | reverse complement strand
AGGAAAGGTCGTGCCGGTCGCGCGGGAAATCGACTTCATTGCAACCTCCGGCGGCAAGAAGACCTACATTCAATCCGCCTACGCACTGGGGACAGAGGAAAAGGCAATCGCCGAAAATAGGCCCTTCGCGCTGACCGGTGATTCCTTCCCGAAGATTATCGTGCGTCATGACATTCGCAAGCGTTGGTATGATGAGGGCGGCATTCTCAATATTGGCGTCATCGACTTCCTGCTGGATGACACGCTTGTCTGAATTCTCTCAAAACAAAACTGCTCACCGTGATTGGCTCATGGTGGGCAGTTTTTTAGTCGGAGAAGAACTCGCCCGGCTCGTAGTCCTCATCATCCTGCATGGGGCTTTCGTGTTGCCCGCACAAGCTGGGGCGGTTCAGCCTCTGAGGGTACGGAGAGACAACTGCGTCGGGGGGGTATTTTGATGAGCTTGCACTTAAGGGAAGGCTATCTCTCCACATAGCGGCGAGACAAAATGCTGAATGATCTCGTCACGTTCACGATATTGCGAAAGAAGCCACATGAGCTTTGTGAAAGCGGCCTCGCTGGTCATGTCGCCTGCACTGACAGCGCCGGCGGCCAGGGCAACGCGACCGACCTCGTACTGTGTCAGGTCGCTTTTTTCATAGAGACACTGGCTGCTGATGACGATGACAATACCGCGCGAGGATAGCTGAGCGATCTTCTGGCAGAAGTTGCGGTGGAGGAAATGGACACCGCCGATGCCGAAGGCCTCGATCAGAATGGCACGGTAGCCAAGGGCCATGACGGCATCAAGAATGGCGGGGTCAAGGCCGGGAGTCAGCTTCAACAGAAAGACTCGGTCAGACACCTGGATGCGAAAGGGCTGATGGACCGGGGTGGGCAAAGCATTCTCATAAATGTCCAGCCCGTGGAGGGAGACCTGGCCAATCAGGGGATAATTGATGCTTTCAAAGGCGTTCATGCCGCAGGTGCGGATTTTTACAGCCCGGCAGCCCAGCATCAGCTTGCCGGCAAAGGCTAGAAAGACTCCGCGGATGGGGCTGGCGGCGGCGTGGAGCGCGCACTGCAGGTTCATGGGGGCGTCGGAAAAGGGCTGACCCAGAGGGATCTGGCTGCCGGTCAGAACCACCGGGATATGGATGCCGCACAGCATATAAGAGAGGATTCCGGCAGTATAAGCCATGGTATCCGTGCCGTGAGTCACAACGATACCGTCATAGCGGCCACTTTGGCTGGCGATGAATTCAGCCAGCTGAAGCCACTCCTCTGGCTGGATGTTGGAGGAGTCCAGTGCAAAGAGCTGCTTGAGCGTTAAGCAACAACCGGGAGGGCACTGGCAGGCGGCGCGTAGCAGGCTGTCGTCCGTACAGGGCGATAGCCCCTGCCGAGTAGGGACAGAGGCTATCGTTCCTCCGGTGGAGATCAATAGCAGATGCTTTTCCATGCAATTCAGAAAGTCAAAGGACCGGAGAGGCGCTTCAGCAGCGCCAGTACGCTCCAGGCTGCCAGCTCGCTGGACTTGGGGTTCTGCGGCGAGGGGGCGGAGTCAATGGTGACCATGGCCCGGCCAAAGCGGCCTTTCAATTCTATTTGGTGGCTGTTGAACACCATAGCGGGGTCGGAGATGATCTCCACTCTGGTATCATCCAGTCCGGCAGTCATCAGTGCGGCGGTGACTGCCACATTGACATTTTGCGGAAAGGCCTGGATTGCCTCTCGGGCCGAGCCGGAGAAGACCTGCTCTGCCTCCGTTTGGGAGGGTGCCCTGCCGCCCAGGGCGGGCGCGCCCTCCAGAGAATGGGGGGGCTTACGGTTGATCACCGTCGTCTCCACCGGGCCCATTAGGGAGGCGGCCTGCATCAGATCCAGTGCGCCAATGGCACCGGAAGCCAGATAGACCTGGCTGCCGCTCTGCCGGGAAAGGCACTGCACCTGATCCAGCAGACCCGGCTGTGCAAAAGCACCGGTGGACAGCACGATCATGGGAACGCCGGCCTTTACGATTTCCGGCATCACTGCGGCGCATGTGGCGGGAGAGTCGGCCTCTACGACATAGTCAGGATTCAGGTCAAGCAGAGCTGCAATGGACGGCGCGTGGGCAATATGAAACCGTTGGGCAAATTGCTCCGTGAAGTCAAAATGCGGGCCGTAGACGGCGCAGACCTCATAATCGTCCGGGAGGGTAAGTCCGATCTGCTGGCAGATAATGGATGCAAGGTTTCCGCAGCCAACAAAAGCAATACGTTTTTTCAAAGTGATCGCCTCCAAATAGTGCTTACTTGCTGCCGGATTTCTTTGCCTCGTGGCGCTTTTCGGTCTCGGCCACGATAGCAGAGCCGATCAGGTCACCCAGGCAGTTGACACCGGTGTTACCCATATCCACCACGGGGGTCAGGCTGCTGAAAATGCCG
>USGM01000214.1 GCA_900554205.1 uncultured Lachnospiraceae bacterium | reverse complement strand
CAGGATGCGGCTGCAGAACTGTATCTGCCGGATGACTCGGTCATCACCAACAGAACAAAGGTCAATTCATACATTCAGGAACTGCTGGGAGTGGACAGAGAGCAGTTTTCGCAGATATCTATGCTTGCCCAGGGTGAGTTCAAGGAACTTCTGGTGGCGGAGTCCGGGGACAGACAGAAGATATTCAGCAAGCTTTTTCACACATCAAGGTATTTTGTTCTGCAGAAGCGTCTTCAGGATGAGACGAGAAAGCGTATCATGGCATTCTATGTGACTTCAGTAAAAAGAATCAAGCTCTCGCTGGGCTATATCTTATCGTCGTGGCTTGTGGGGACAGGAATGTGTGTGATCACACTGGCGGTCGGAGAACTTTATTTTGTGCTGCAGGGGCATGGACTGCTGGCTGCTGTAGAACTGCTTAAGCTGGTCGGCTTGATTGCGCTGAGTGCGTTTACATTTTCGGCGCTTGGCTATCTTCTGGCATTGTTTGTACACAGTGACAGCGCGTGGAGCGGAATCCTTACAATCATCGGAACACTTGTCGGTTTTGCCGGCGGCATTTACCTTCCGCTGTCCTCCCTGTCGGAGACGGTACAGACGGTGCTGAAATGCATTCCGGTTCTTCCCGGGGCAGCCATGATGAGGGAGGTCTGTACCGCGCAGGCAATCCGGGAAACCTTTGACGGACTGCCGGAGGCCGTTGCGGATGGCTTCAAGGAGAGTATGGGAATTACTCTGTACAGAGGAGAGGTGCAAATTGAATTGTGGCAACAGGTGACATTGCTGTTGATCTATGCTATCATAGCGATTGTGGTTGCAACGCTTGTGAACAGAAAACGTAAGCTGAAGGACAGATAAAAGTATCCACAGAAATGGGGAGCAGGATGAAGATTACAATACAGGATTGTCCGGCGGGCGAGGAAGAGGAGATCATTGTCCGGTGTAGAAGCATGGATGAGCAGATGCTTCGGTTGATCTATTCGTTAAAGGCGGGGAGAGATAAGATTACCGTCTCAAAGGGCGACAAGATATTTCAGGTGCTGCCATCGGAGGTTTATTACTTCGAGGCTGTTGACAACAAGGTGTTCGCGTATCTGCAAAAGGAAGTGTACGACACCCGGTATAAGCTCTATGAGTTGGAGAAGTTGCTGGAGAATACTGACTTTTTCAGGGCGTCCAAGTCTACGATCATCAATCTTGGGAAAGTAAAGAATATCTGCCCGGGCTTTAACGGACGGTTTGAAGTGTGCATGGAGAGCGATGAACGGCTGAGCGTATCCAGACAGTATGCACCGGATCTGAAGAAGAAGCTTGGACTGTAGGGAGGAGAGTAAGCATGATTAAGGAAAAAATAAAATGCGTGATGCAGACATTCAGTCTTGTGACAACCTGCGTGATCTTTGCCGTGGCTGTTTTCTGTACGATCATCGATCCTGTCGAAACGCTTGATCCGATGCTCCTGTGGCAGATTCCGCTGGTATCCATGCTGACCTCTCTGGAGACAATGATTTATCCGTGGAACAGAAAGATGGGCAAGGTGGAGTGCGCGGTCAGAATTTTTATTCACTACCTGATGATCGTTGCGGTTGTCCTTCTGAGCGGCTGGCTGCTGGAATGGTATGATATTTCAAATGCGTTAAGCGTTGTACTGATGATTGGCACAGTAACCATCATATTTGCGATTGTATCAGCAATTTCATGGAGCGCTTCTGCGAAGACCGCAAAATTAATGAATGAAAAACTTCAGGAAAAGAGAAAATCGTTGCAAAAAGATGTTGACAAACAGACACAGAATATGTATACTGAATCAGTGCGTGAAAACAAAACGCGCGAGAAAGATACATAGGAGTCGCTATGTTAGTTAATTTGTCTGATGTGTTGATGACGGAAGGTAAGCAGATAAGCATGGAAGTTCCGCTTGAGATGACTTGCTTTGAGAGTGGGATGGGGAGCTTTGAGATTACAGAGAAGTCTCCGGTTTCATTGATTTTTACAAATGTGGAACGCGGGAAGGCAAAGGCAGAGGGAAGCATTGAGTTGACTTTCCGAACCGCCTGTGACCGTTGCCTGACGGAAGTCATGACGACACTGAAGCTACAGTTTGAAAGAGTGGTTGCCGCTCCGGAGAATGCAGTGGAAGACGAAGATATGGATGACCTGAGCTTTATGGAAGGTTATCAACTGAATGTAGAAACTTTTGTGTATAATGAGATCATTGGTAACTGGCCTGCAAAGATTCTGTGCAAGGAAGACTGCAAAGGGCTCTGCCCTGTGTGTGGACAGAATCGGAATGTGAGGGACTGTGGATGCGATACCTTCGTTCCCGACCCGCGAATGGCAGTGATACAAGATATTTTCAACGCGAATAAGGAGGTGTAACGATGTCTATTTGTCCTAAGAATAAATCTTC
>USGM01000213.1 GCA_900554205.1 uncultured Lachnospiraceae bacterium | reverse complement strand
CAAGATAGTCGGGGCTGCGCCCCTCCAACACCCGCGCCACATTGGAAAGCCATTCTTCCGCCGCCCGTGCGTCCACACTGTCCATCACGGCGATCTTCTCATCCAGAATGACATAGGAGTTGTAGCTCACTCCCATAGGCTGGACGGGGTACTGGTTTTCAAAGAGTGCCAATGTGTTATCATCCACCCCTACATAGCGGATGGCATCTGTTACCGTTCGGATAGCCATATAAAAAATACCTCCTATTTTCCTTAATCAGACTCTGACTGATAGGTTCTTCTTTTCTAATGGAACATACGCTCAACCGCGGATCGACGGTCGCGCATTTTACCGTTGCCTTGCTTCCCCCAGAGTCGTTACATGTGGTACACCGCAGCGGAGCGAAGTCCTTCCGGCAGGCCGTCTGGCGCAGCAGGTGAAAGTTCCCAGCGTACCTGCCCCGCCCACTGGGAGGCGACGGCGGAGAAGTGGAGCATGACAATACCGAGATCCAATGCGGCATCCAAATTATCGGTGTAGGCATCCTCCTGCTGCACCAAATAGATGCTGTGATCCTGCACAAGGAAGCCATAGGGCTGACGGTTGAGATAGCTGGGGGAGAGCGAAGCGGCGTAGAAGGACTGCCAGAGCATATCGTCGTAGAAGTCCATCATCTCGTCAAGCCCAGACTTGTTGCTCCAGCTCCCCATGTGAACCAAATCATGCACGCCCTTTTTGGGCGCGTAGTACTGCTGCTCGGCCCGCACATCGATCTGAGACATACTTAGGATATTCAGCCGCAGCTTTTTTGCGGTCTTTTCCCCGTAGCCAAAGGCAACGATTGCCGCCACCTCTAACGGGGTGGTGAGAGACAGTGCCTTTTTGATTTTGTCGCTGTCGGTGAAGGTCATCCAGCAGGTGTCAATGTCCAACTCAGTCAGCTTGAGGACGAGATCTTCCATCATGTAGCCGGCGTTGATGGCCGCATAGGAATGCGGGGCAGACATAAGGAGCAGGTAGTGCGGTGCTCCGATGAGAAATTGCTTATAGCCCGCTGAGCTCTCCAGCGCCGGCTGTGCATCCTTGTCCAAGACGATCAACTCCGTTGCAATCTCCGGGACAAGACGGGGGCAGGTCTTTTCATAGTAGGATCGGAGCTGGCCGATAGCCTCGCTCGGAACTTCCTTTTCGCGGAATGCGTGAACGGATCTGCGATTTTGAATCATAGCGCTGTAATTCATAGTAGTGTATCTCCTATTCTGATGTCTTTGGTTTTCTTATAAATCGTCTATCAGTGCGGTGCTCTTGGCGTAGGCGGTACTGCGTGCCTCAAAGAAATCGGTCTTGACCATGTTGGCGTCGGCGTACTGGCTGACCCATTCCATGCTCTCCGGTTCGCTCTCAAAGCCCGGATACAATGCCGGATAGCCAAGGCTTGTCCAGCGAAGATTGCCGAGATAGCGGATGTAATCGCTGATCATCTGCCGGTTCAACCCCGGGATGTCGTCGCCGATCACATAATGCCCCCATGCGATCTCCTGCTCCACGCCCTCACGCATCATCTCGCGCAGCGCTTGTACGCTCTCGGCGGTGAACAACTCCGGCTGCTCCTTTTGCAGCTCCGTGATGATATTGCGGAACAGCCACAAGTGCGTGTTCTCATCGCGGTTGATGTAGCGGATCTCCTGCGCTGAGCCGGGCATCTTGCCGTTACGGGACAGGTTATAGAAGAACATGAAGCCGCTGTAAAAGTAGATTCCCTCCAGGATAAAGTTCGCCATCATTACCCGAAGCAGCGTGAACGGATCCTTATTCTCCTGAAATTCGTTGTAGCAGTCGCCGATAAAGGTGTTGCGCCGCAGAAGATGCTCGTCCGTTTTCCACTGATACAGAATATCGTTTCGCTCCACGGATAGCGTCTGATCACGCGCTCCACATCCGCGATTGTCTCTGCGGTCAGGATAGAAAGCCAGCCTTCCAAATCATTCATATTTGAATCAATGGTTTCCCGTGTATCTAGATTCTTATCATCAGTATATCCGTTTTGACAGAATACATCAAGTGCAATCAGAAAATATTCCTGCAGGAGTTCCAACGTGAGTTCGGTGTTAAATCGTGTTTTACCGTGATGGATATAAGCACCATGCAATAGCGGATTTTTAAAATCAGCACCTGTTTTTTCATATAGAATAATGGTGTATACTTTTTTCATGTCAGAATACATAAATTTTTTGTTCTCTTTTAGGCGTGTGTATTCACGAAGCAACAAGTCAGAAGAGTAACAGGAAATGCGTTCAGCAGTGAACATATATGGAATCTTCTGAATTTCGACATTTGCAAGTGAGCCATTACTTAATCGGACAACGATATCCATGATTAGCAGGGAATCAATGGAGATGGCTGTATTTTCCGATGGCAAAAGCCGTTCCACAACGACGGATTC
>USGM01000212.1 GCA_900554205.1 uncultured Lachnospiraceae bacterium | reverse complement strand
GGGCTTTGGATGCTGTTTTCCCGGAAATATAAACATGATCCGCGGAATCCCATAGGCACCGCTATTGCTATGCTCCTGATGCCGCTTGGATTGGGATTGCTGGCCTTTAATGAAATCGGCTTTTTCCCGGCGCGATATTACCGCATTTTGATTGTTATTGGAATTGGATTAGGTGGAGGCGGCGCTGAGCTCCTCACGCTTTCTATCGTCCATGTTTGTCGTAAAGGCGGAAAGAAAAAGGACGCAAGAACGGGCATAGTAGGGGCATGCCTTGTTGGAATCTTTTTCCTGGTGATCTTGACGTGCATGATTTTCATGCCTTGGGACAGCAATTAAGAACCAGGAACCCGACCAGAGTGAATAATCGTCCCGGCTGACGGACGTGGCCGTTAAAAGACGGCCACGTCCGGACAGCAAGTAGCACCTATACCTATGACAAGAACAACCGGCTGACCAAGGCGACGGAGGGTGCCATCTCCGCCAACTCAGCTTCAGTCGCATGACGGGCCTGACTGCCACGGAGTCCCTCTTACCACAAAAATGCCTCATATATAAGACGGGTATAACAGCTTACCTGTCTTATATATGAGGCTTAGTTTTGTTCACATTTTCTTCTCTATCGCCTTACGCGCCTTGCTCCTGGCCCTTGTCAGCAGCATCCGCACACTGCTGGGCTTGACGCCCAGGGCGGAGGCAATCTCCGCATCGCTCATGTTCAGGACATATTTGTCCTCCAGCAGCTGCCGCGTCCGCGAATCCAGCTGCGGCCAGATCCGCCAAAGCACATCGGCATCGTCCAAAAGCAGGATCTGCCGTTCCGGATCCTCTGCATCCCGGGAGGCAATGTCGATCACCCCATTCCCCACAGGGAAGGGGGCCCTGCGCTGACGCTTTTCCTCCTCGATGGCATTATACCGGCACGCCACAACGATGTAGTTGGTGCGGGAGGCTGCGTCCATCTCCCGCAGCTGGGGAATATGGTCGATGAATTTTCTGACAGACTCCTGCAGCACATCCTCGCACGTCCATTGGTCATGTATGACCTTCCGGATGGTTGCGTACATGAGCGGATGGTATTCCAAAAACAGCCACTCCATAAAGTCCCGGTCATCATCATTCTCTATGGTCTGAATGCAGATGGGAATCATTCGGTATTCTCCCCTTTTCAGAAAAGCAATAAAAACCGAGAAAAATTATAGCAAAAAAATCGCATCTTGACAATAGTGCTTCCATGGAAGAAAATATTTTTGGAAAAAATTTAGAAAAACTGTTGCATTTTGCCGTTTCAACAGTTCTATTAGTGTAGAGGGATTTGAGGAGGTACCAGCATGACAAAGCAGGAAATGCTGTATGAGCAGTATAATGATGCATTGTTCCGGCTGCTGATGCACAGTGTTGCACAGCATCAGGGGCAGCAGTACCAGGAGGAAAACCAGGCGCTGAAAGCGCAGGAGGGCGGCCCCTCCGAGACGGCGAAGCGCCGGTGTCTGCGGACGATCTCCCGGCAGGTAAGGCGGGGCCACGCTCGCGCCGCAGCCCGGACGGCGTCGCGGGTCCTCAGCAAGGCGGCGGTCGTTATGCTGCTGGTCATTTCCTGCCTGACGGCTGCGTTCGCCGTGTCACCCGTTTTCCGCAGCGACGCGCTGCGGTGGGCTGTGGCGACCTTCGGCGATCATGCGGAGTACCGATTCAACCAAACGGAAGGAGGTGTTCAGTACCAGGGCATCGAAGTGGGCTGGCTGCCGGAGGGATATGAGCTGGTGGAAAGTAGGACGGCCAATAGAATGACTTCACAACTCTATATCGAACTAAGCGATGGCTTAGAGAAAAGTGTTAAAATTCAGGTAATGAATTTCTCCGACGCAGGTATTTTCAAAGTTGATACGGAAGCTGACCAGGTATACCAGGTTTCCGTGCAGAACACGCTTGCCACAGTAATCCAGAGAGAAGGAAGTATCCAGCTTACCTGGATGTATCCGGAATCCAATTGCATCGTCATGCTTTATGGCGATAACATCTCCACAGAGACTGCCCTGAGAATTGCCCAGAGCATCGTTTTGTCCTGACGGACAGTCAGGACCCTTATTGCAGAAAAATGACAGACAGGAGAGAAGACATGAAGAAGAAACTGGTTTCCTTTATGTGCGCCGTCATGGCCGCGCTTTGCCTGGCGGTATCTGTTCCGGCGCAGGCCTATGCCGCGCCGGAAGATGAGCTCGCGCTGCAATACACCGGCATTTCGGAAATATCCGCCAATTTGTACTTTGAAAATGGCGTTGCCTATTGCCGGGGAACAACTCACGCGTACAGAAACTACACTGTTAATCTGGTTATGGTCCTGAAGCGCAGCAATGTGGAGTATGCACGTTGGGAAGACACTGTAACATTTGGTGGAATTTTACTTGAGAAGTCCTGCAACATCACTCACGGCCATGT
>USGM01000211.1 GCA_900554205.1 uncultured Lachnospiraceae bacterium | reverse complement strand
AGTCCCCCGCGAGCTTTTCAAGGACATCCGCCGCAGTGGAATAGCCGGTCTTCGTCTTCTTCCCGCCGGGGATGTTCATCGTCTCAAACAGCACCTCGCCGAGCTGCTTCGGAGAGTTGATATTGAACTCCGTGCCCGCCTGTGCATGGATCGACGCTTCCAGTTCCCCGATTCTCTCCGCCAGGGCGTCGCCGTATGCCTTGAGCTCCTCCCTGCGGACCTCAACACCCTCGCGCTCCATGTCGTACAGTACCAGTGACAGCGGCATCTCGATCTCGCACATCAGTCTGTCCATGCCGGTTGCCCGCAGCTTCTCCTCCAGAACTCCCGCCGCTGCGGCTGAGACAAAGGCGTTGTAGCAGCAGAAAAGTCTGAATTTCTCCGGCTGCTGCTTTGCCGCCTCCGAAAGACTCAGCTTTCCGAGCAGCTCACTCCTGCCGGGAAGCATCCTGCCCAGATGCTCCGAGGCGATTGCTTCCACATCATAGTCATTCTTGAGCGGGTTCAGAAGATATGCCCCGATCAGAATGTCAAAATATCTGTCCGTCCCATCCTGTGCCAGATAGGGATACTGTTTCTTGATATCAAAGAAGGATAGCCGGTGCTTCGCAGACAGCTCCCTCAGCGCCTGGGTCAGCGCGGCTATGTCCGCCCCGCCCTCCTGCGCCGCTTCCTCAAACAATGACAGCTGTACATTCTCCGGCTCCCTCACCGCATAGAAAGCGGTCTCCGTCCCGCTGCTGAGCGCTACCCCGAGCAGCCGTCCGCCCTCTGTCGCAAGGAACAGCCCGGGTCTTTCGGTTCCGCTCTCTGCGCTTTTCAACCTGTCCAGAAGCTCCTGCTGTGTCTTTAACTCCGTGAAAGAATTTACAAGCCCCTCGCTTTCCTTTCCGGCATCTGCCTTTTCAAAGCGGCTGAGCATATTTTTAAACTCAAGCTGCTTGAATAACTGATAGGCCTCAGGCGTGTAAAAGTCTTCCGTCTTCGCCGCCTCAAAGTCCAGATTGACGTCGCAGTCCGTCTTGATCGTCGCAAGCGTCTTGCTCAGCTCTGCCAGAGCCTTGTTCTCAATCAGGGATTCGCGGATGCTCTTCTTTGAGATTTCCTCCACATGCGCATAGATGTTATCCAGCGAGCCGTAAGTCACCATCAGCTCCGTAGCCGTCTTCTGTCCGACCTTTGGCACGCCGGGGATATTGTCCGCGGTATCGCCCATCAGCGCCTTCAGTTCGATGAACTGTAACGGTGTCACCTCGTATGCCTTTCGCACATCCTCGGGATAATAGTCCTCGATCTCCGTCTTTCCCATTTTCGTCTTGGGAATCCTAATCTTGATATGCTCATCCGAGATCTGCAACAGATCCCTGTCTCCTGAGACAAGAGCGACCTCAACGCCGGCACTCTGTGCCTTCTTCGCCAGCGTGCCGAGAATGTCATCCGCCTCAAGCCCTGCCTGTTCCATAATGACGATGCCCATCGCACGCAGCACATCCTTCATCACCGGCACCTGCTCGCGCAGCTCCTCCGGCATGGGCTTTCTCGTTCCCTTATACGCCTCGTACATCTCGTGCCGGAAGGTCGGTGCATGAACGTCGAACGCTACCGCGAGATAATCCGGCTTTTCCTCTTCCAGTATCTTAAACATAATATTCAGGAATCCGTAGACGGCATTGGTATGCAGCCCCTGCGCATTTGTCAGCTCAGGGACTCCGTAAAAGGCTCTGTTCAGAATGCTGTGTCCGTCGATCAGGACAAGCTTTTTGCGATCACTCATTTTAACCCTCACAATTACAATAATATCCAGATAACGATGCCGATCAGAAGGCAGACTGCGATAATCTCCATGGCGATGCCCAGCCGGATCATCTTTCCATGAACCCTGATCTTGCGCTTCGTCTCGTTCATACGCTGATCCAGCTCCCTCTGCAAGTCAAAGGCGCTGCCGTCCTCCAGTCTCTGCACACCCTCCGTCACAAGAAACTGGATGACGAGCTCCTCCTTGCAGTTTTCGCACTGCTCCATATGCTCACTGAACTTCTTCAATGTCTGATAGTCCAGCTTATGGTCAATGAAACCGGGTATCAGCTTCTCAAATTCTTTGCAGTCCATAGGCTCCCCTTTTAAATCTGCGCAAGTGCCTGCGCGATGTCTGCAATCAGATCCTCCTTGTCCTCAATGCCGCAGCTGATACGGATGAGCTCCGCGGGAACACCCGCCTCCTTCAGCTGTTCATCCGTCATCTGACGATGCGTGCTGGACGCGGGATTCAGACAGCAGGTTCTCGCATCCGCGACATGTGTCTCAATCGCCGCGAGCTTAAGGCTCTTCATGAATATGCTGGCAGCCTCTCTGCCGCCCTTGAGTCCGAAGGACACAACGCCGCAGCTTCCGTTCGGGAGATATTTCTGCGCAAGCTCGTAATATTTATCGCCGGGCAGACCGCAGTACTGCACCCAGGAGACCATTTCATGCTGCTGC
>USGM01000210.1 GCA_900554205.1 uncultured Lachnospiraceae bacterium | reverse complement strand
GCTGGACAAAAAGACTCCGCTGCTGCGCTCCATGGAGGCGCTGAGCCGTGAGGCAATCCGTATCGTGCGACTGTTCGGAAATACTGAGGCAAAAAAGGTTCTCCCCTCGGTAGGGGCAGAGCAGGAATATTTTCTGGTAGATGCAAAGAAGGCACTCCAGAGAGAGGACATTATCTTCGCCGGACGGACGCTGTTCGGTGCTCCCGCGCCTAAGGGGCAGGAGATGGATGACCATTATTTCGGCGTTATCCGGGAGAGGGTCGGCGGATTCATGCATGATGTCAATATCGAGCTCTGGAAGCTGGGCGTGACCTCCAAGACCCAGCACAACGAGGCGGCTCCTGCACAGCACGAGGTGGCTCCGATCTACGAGTCTGCGAATGTGGCGGTGGATCACAACCAGCTTGTGATGGAGACATTGAAGCGTGTGGCAGGAAAGCATGGACTGCGATGCATGTTACATGAAAAGCCTTTTGCCGGAGTCAACGGCTCCGGAAAACATAACAACTGGTCGATAACGACCGACAACGGTATCAACCTTCTTGAGCCGGGACAGACACCTAACGAGAATATCCAGTTCCTTCTGGTGCTGGCTTGTATTATTAAGGCGGTCGATACCCACGCAGATCTGCTCAGACAGAGTGCGGCAAATGTGGGTAACGATCAGAGACTCGGCGGCTTTGAGGCGCCTCCTGCGATCATCTCCATCTTCCTTGGGGAGCAGCTGGAGGACGTGGTGAATCAGCTTGTCGAGACAGGAAAGGCGGATTCCCTGAAGGAGGGCGGTGTGCTCAGAACCGGTGTCTCCACACTACCCGACTTCGTAAAGGATGCGACGGACAGAAACAGAACCTCACCGTTTGCCTTTACGGGTAACAAATTTGAATTCCGCAGCGTGGGCAGCGAGGATTCCATCGGCAGCCCGAACACTACGCTGAACGCGATCGTTGCAGAGGCATTCTGCGAGGCGGCAGACCGTCTTGAGGCGGCAGAGGACTTCGATATGGCGGTGCATGACCTGATCAAGGAGTACCTGACGGAGCATCAGCGCATTATCTTCAACGGAAACGGTTATGCGAAGGAATGGGAGGAGGAAGCAAAGAGAAGAGGACTTCCCAACATCCCGTCCATGGTGGAGGCAGTCGGCGCACTTACGACGGAAAAATCGATCCGTCTGTTTGAGAAGTTCCATATCTTCACAGAGCCGGAGCTGCGTTCCCGCGCGGAGATCCTGTATGAGACCTACGCAAAGACGATCAATATTGAGGCGTTGACGATGCTGGATATGGCAAACAAGCAGATCATTCCGTCCGTGACAGGCTTTGCAAAGTCTCTGGCGGAGACTACCCTGAAGGTAAAGGAAGCGTGCGGAGATGCGACCGTGCCCGCAGAACTGCTGAAGGCTGTCACGGAGAAGCTGACGGAGACGAAGCGTGCAGCGGAGAAGCTGCTGGAGGAGGAGTCACAGGCATCTGCAATGCCGAGAGGCAAGGAACAGGCATTCCGTTATCACGACAGGGTCGTTACCGCAATGAACGAGCTGCGTCGCCCTGCTGACGAACTGGAAAAGATGGTTGACAAGACCTGCTGGCCGTTCCCGACCTATGCGGATCTGATATTCGAGGTATAACAGTTCAGCCATAGAACGGCAGAATCGGAGCGTGGGTGCTTGCATAAACTTTTATGAATGTCCCCGGGTCTGAACTGTTATAATTAAAAAAATTTTAACATAGGGCTTGCATTTGGAAAAGAAATGAGTTATAGTATGAAACCATAGAGGGCAACCTTATAATCAAATAGGTTTTTCAAGATGAAACGAAGGCGTTTACACGGGGAGTGTAGCGCCTTTTTTTATTTTGAAAATCCAATCTAAACAAGGGAGGATTTGACTATGAGTGAAGTGTTAAATGTGGAAGACATCTTTGCCAGCAAGGTATTTACACTGGGTAAGATGAAAGAGAGACTGCCTAAGAGCACCTTTAAAGAGGTTAAGAAGGTTATGGAGCAGGGCGGTGAACTGTCGCTGGCTGCCGCTGATGTTGTTGCGAAGGCAATGAAGGACTGGGCCGTAGAGAATGGCGCGACCCATTACACTCACTGGTTCCAGCCGCTGACCGGAATTACCGCTGAAAAGCATGACGCATTTGTGACTCACCCCGATGAGGAGGGCAGAATGCTCATGGAGTTCTCGGGAAAAGAGCTGATCAAGGGCGAGCCGGATGCATCTTCCTTCCCCTCCGGCGGACTGCGTGCAACCTTTGAGGCAAGAGGTTATACTGCATGGGATATTACATCTCCCGCATTCCTGAAGGAGGATGCGACCGGAGTGATTCTTTGCATCCCTACCGCGTTCTGCTCTTACACAGGAGAGGCACTGGACAAGAAGACACCTCTGCTTCGTTCCATGGAGGCTCTGAACCGACAGGCCATGCGGATTCTGAAGCTCTTCGGCAACGAGGATGTGTCCTGCGTCCGCACTTCC
>USGM01000209.1 GCA_900554205.1 uncultured Lachnospiraceae bacterium | reverse complement strand
GGGCTATGAGGACGGTTCCTTCCAGCCCGAGGGCAACATCACCCGCGCTGAGGTGTCCGCGATCGTTTATCGCGTGTACACGCAGAACGTCAAGGTGCGCCCAGATAGGGCGTTGTGCAAAGCAGTTTAAGGTACTGCCGCACACGGCAGTGTGCGAAACAATCTGCCTTACCGACTAAGGAGAAATCCTTTACGGGAACAGCGCATGGCAGAAAAAGGAATAGTCACCAAAGGACTTAGGTGCGACTGTTTTCTAATGTTAAGAAGATATGAGGATAAGATTGGGTTTATCGAATGTAAGGTTCCAGTTCCTGTTTTTTGCAGGTGTGGGAAAAGTCCTGAAACCCATGTCATAACGCTGTCACGTCATCTTTCACGGCGGGACAACTGCCAACACGTTATGAAACAGGCGTGAGAACACGTCACAACGAACCGAAAGCATATCCGACAATCTTCACTAACCTATGCACAGTGCTAACTGGGGATTGCCTAAGTCTGGCTCATTTGCCGGATATGGTAACGGAGGCTCCATAGTAGTCCGAGAGGGATAACGACCCTTACATGGCGAAGGGAGCCAGTTAGTAACATCTAAAATGTAAGAATGAAAGGGAGGAGAAACCTCAATGAAACCAACATCTGAAATTTTAGAGCGTATTGAAAAGTGTTCCAGCGAACACAAAGACGGCGTATTCACAAGACTTTACAGATACTTACTTCGTGAAGATATTTACTACGCCGCCTATCAGAAACTTTATGCAAACAAAGGTGCAACAACACAGGGTATCGACAACGATACCGCAGACGGTTTCAGTGACTTCTATGTAAAAGAGTTAATCCAGTCACTAAAGGACGGAACCTACAAAGCCAATCCTGTAAGGCGTGAGTATATTCCAAAGAAAAACGGAAAGCTCCGTCCGCTGGGTATCCCGTCTTTCCATGACAAGCTCCTGCAAGAAGTTGTCAGAATGATTTTAGAAGCTATCTATGAACCTGTCTTTGACAGCCACTCCCACGGTTTCAGACCGGGTAAAAGCTGTCATACCGCACTCCGTCAGATTTCTTCTGACTTCACAGGCGTGGTCTGGTTTATCGAGGGCGATATACAAGGTTGTTTTGATAACATCAATCACGAAAAATTGATTGATATTTTGAGCAGGAAAATCAAGGACAGTCGTTTTCTGAACATCATTCGCCAGTTTTTGAAAGCTGGGTATATCGAGAATTGGAAATACAACGCCACTTACAGCGGTTCCCCGCAGGGTGGTATCTGTTCTCCAATACTTGCAAATATCTATCTGAATGAGCTGGACAAGAAGTTTCGGGAAATCGCAGAACGCTTTGATAAGCCGAGGTCTGCATATCAGACACCGGAATATCATGCGGCAAGCAAAGAATTAAAAAGACTGTCTTATTGGATTGACCATACCGCTGATGAAGCGGCAAGACAAGAACTGATTGACCAGCATAGGGCACAGAAGGAAGCTATGAGAAATCTGCCCTGCAAACCTGCCGACAACAAGAAGTTCACTTTTGTCCGTTATGCGGACGATTGGCTGGCAGGTGTGTGCGGCACAAAAGCGGAATGTGAGGACTTGAAAGCCGAAATCGCTGAATTTCTAAGCACAGAGCTGAAATTAACTCTAAGCGAGGAAAAGACGCTGATAACGCACAGCTCCGAAAAAGTCCGTTTCATTGGATATGATATTTGCGTCCGCAGAAATCAGGAAGTCAAAGGTCACAGAATGAAAAACGGAACGTGGAGAAAATCCCGTACCCTGCACATGAAAGTTGCCCTGTCTGTTCCCCATACGGAAAAGATTGAGAAATTCATGTTTGCAAAGAAAGTCATTCGCCAAAAGGAAAACGGGGAGTTTCAGCCGATACACCGAGCCGGACTTCTCAACCTTGCGGATTATGAGATTGTGGAACAGTACAATGCCGAAGCAAGAGGATTATGCAACTATTACAATCTGGCTTGTGATTATCACACGCTGGACTACTTCTGCTATCTTATGGAGTACAGTTGCTTAAAGACGATTGCTAATAAGCACAAAACCAGTATCCGCAAAATCATTCGCCAGTATAAAGACGGGAAAACATGGTCTGTCCCTTATGAAACTAAAGCAGGAACAAAACGTGTTCGCCCTGTTAAAATCGCAGATTGTAAGCGTGGCGAAGCGAGTGACATCATTTATCAGAGAAAGAAATTCAGCTGGAAAACCACTATTAGACAACGGCTCAATGCCAGAGTTTGTGAACTATGTGGGTGTAAAGAAGCCGATTTGTATGAGGTTCACGTTATACGGAACTTAAACGAATTGGGTAATTCTGATTGGGAAACCGTGATGAAAAAGAAGCGGCGGAAAACGCTTGTTGTTTGTAGCAAGTGCCATGAAAGAATACACAGACACTAATCAATACGTTAATTACTAATGGGGAGCCGGATACTTCGAGAGGAGTAAGTCCGGTTCCGAGGGAGGGTGTAGGAAACCTACC
>USGM01000208.1 GCA_900554205.1 uncultured Lachnospiraceae bacterium | reverse complement strand
TGCATAACTTTTGGCATATACATAGCCGTACTCCGCCTTACCAGCAGGTGTCCGGCCGCGAATATATCGGCCTTCCCACCGGCCATCCTTACGTTTGTAGATGTTCTCACCTCTACGTGGCATAAGTTTCCCTCCTCGACGATAATTTTGACGGTTAAAAAACGGGCAACACAATGTTTTCGACCTGTGACTTCCAATTTGTGGGAACTGTAAATATTCGCTTTGACAAGTTTGCAGAAAATTTTTGCTTTTTCACAGATTTTATGGTTTTTCCGTTGACTTCTTTTGCGAATCCATGTATAGTAGAAAACGAAGTTAGGGCAGTTATACTATCGTGAATTACAACTGATTTACGAAAAGTGCATTCGTGTTACGTGACCGCAGGCAGAGATGTCTGCGGTTTTGCTATGCGTTCTTTTTCGCAATAGATGTACCTGTTTTCCTTGTAAATGAGCAAAGACGCAGTGATTGAATCATCGCTGCGTCTTGTTATCAATGTGGTAGCATATTATTGGAGTCCAGAGAACAGCTTTCCCTCAATCATCAGAACATCATCCAGCGGGATAATCATGCCATCCTGCATGGTAATCAACCGCTTATAGTCATCTACTTTCTTGACGACACCGGTAATGGTCAAATATGCGCCGCCAGACTTCCGTTCGTCAGGCTTGAAGTAGGTGATCCTGACCTCCGGGCACTCCTTAAGGGAATCTATGAGAAGCTGATACCTCATATTTAATGCCATCAGAGCTTCCTCGTCCAATTCGATCCTCTCTTCGGTCAGTCGCCCGGTTTCCCTGATGGCAGAATTGTAGCCGGTAAGGGCTGCAAAGGGTGAGAACTGTGCCGCACGATCTGACATTGGCATCTGTGGGCGGGTTTTGGATACGTGGTGTGGAAGACTCATGATCTCATCGTACTTGCTATTTGTGTACATCCTACGTCCTCCTATATTAACGGTCTATGCCTTATGCCCGCCGATCTGCGCGTTGCGGTCTTTGGCAGTCGCGCCTTCTTCAAGGTTCATCCCCTTGAGGATGGCGTTCTTTCCGTATTTCTTCTTGATGGCCAAGGTAGCCGCCTGTATCTTCCGTTCGCGCTCCAGAGCAGCATCCTCGGCTTTCTGTTTTTCTGCTTCCGCGGCATAGTCCGTAAAGAGATCGAGCTGGACAGCGCCATCGTTCTTCGGCACATCCGCTTCCGGCAGGACATGGTTGGCCACAACGTACATACGGCGTACAAGCAGACTCTTGTCCACGATCCGGTCATACAGTTCCGTCACAGCGCGCATTATTTTGCGTGTGGAGGATGTGTGGCCGTCAAGATCGATAGAACCGTGTGCCTGTTTCGGGATCTGCCGTCCATAGCGGTCTGTTTCGATCACGCCGTGGTACTTTGCCCGCCGCGCAGGGTCAGTCAGATTATCGATGTCATAGCCTACCGTGAGGACGATCTGATCGGTGACAAGTCCCTTGTCCACCAAATCCAGCACAAGTGAGTCGGCCATCTCTCGGACAACGAGCTTTGCCTTATCGGCCTCATAGGGACAGTGCAGAACCTGCCCGGAGCTGATGCTGTTTGTGCTGGGGCGATATGCCTTGATCGCCGCAATCGTCGTCGGCTCCCAGCCCCACGCATGGTCGATCAGCAGCTCGGCGTTCTTTCCGAACAGATGATAGAGCAACTCCTCATTCCGCTCTGAGCAGAGGGCGACATCGCCCATAGTAAATATGCCATGCGCCTCAAGCTTCTTCGCATACCCGCGCCCTACACGCCAGAAGTCCGTAAGTGATCGGTGAGTCCATAGCTCACGCCGAAATTTCATTTCATCCAGTTCCGCAATGCGGACGCCGTTCTTGTCGGCGGGGATGTGCTTCGCCACAATGTCCATTGCCACCTTGCAGAGGAAAAGATTCGTGCCGATTCCGGCGGTTGCTGTGATGCCGGTTGTTTCAAGCACATCGAGGATGATCTTCATGGCGAGGTCATGTGCCGAGAGCTTGTAGGTATTCAGGTAGTCCGTCACGTCCATGAACACCTCGTCGATGGAGTAGACCACAATATCTTCCGGGGCAATATACTTGAGATAAACCTGATAGATGCGGGTGCTGTACTCCATGTAGTACGCCATCCGAGGCGGCGCGATGATGAAGTCAATCGCCAGAGACGGGTCTGCTTGCAGCTCTGAGAAGAAGTGTGATGTGCCGTCCAGTCTGCGTCCCGGTGCGTCGTGCTGCCGTCCGGCATTCGCTTCCTTCACGCGCTGCTTGACTTCAAACAACCGCCCGCGTCCGGAGATACCGTAGCTCTTGAGGGAGGGAGTAACGGCAAGACAGATGGTCTTGTCCGTCCGGCTCTCATCTGCGACAACGAGGTTTGTGTCCAGAGGATCTAAGCCGCGCTCCCGGCACTCCACGGAGGCGTAGAAAGATTTCAGGTCGATTGCGATATAGGTTTTGTCTTTCATTTTCGGCTGTCCTCCTTCCCGCAATGTATAAAAGCAGGAGCTTATGCGCTGCCCATCAAGTTCTCCGTTCTATCAAAGCGGCATCGGTGTCCGGGCAATCAGAATGACCGCCAGAATCGCACCCACA
>USGM01000207.1 GCA_900554205.1 uncultured Lachnospiraceae bacterium | reverse complement strand
TCGGCCAGATCAAGGACTTTTTAGGGCTGACGATTGTCACGGACGAGCCGCTGATTGAGACGATGGACAAGCTCAAGGGCGTGATCAGCTTTATTGATACGATTAACTGGCAGGCGGTCATTGTCGGCGTGGTATGTATGGCTGTGCTGATCGGCTGGGGCTATCTTCCGGGCTTCTGCAAGAAAATTCCGCCCTCACTGATTGCGGTGCTCGTCAGCATTGCCATGGTGAAGGGGCTGAATATGAAGGTCAACACCATCGGCGATCTCTATGAGATTTCCAACAAGCTGCCGACGATTTCCATTCCGGCGTTCAGCCTGAAAACCGTCAGGGATGTCCTGCCGGATGCCTTTACCATAGCGATTCTTGCCGCTATCGAATCTCTGCTTTCCTGTGTCGTTGCGGACAGCATGGTCAACAGCCGTCACCGTTCCAATATGGAGCTGATTGCACAGGGAGCCGGAAATATCGTCTCTGCACTGTTCGGCGGCATTCCGGCGACCGGAGCGATTGCGAGAACGGCAGCGAATGTCAAGAACGGCGGGCGCACACCGATTGCGGGAATGGTGCACTCTGTGGTGCTGTTGCTGATACTGGTTGTCCTGATGCCTTATGCTGCCCTGATCCCGATGCCTGCCATCGCAGCGATCCTGTTTATGGTTGCCTATAATATGTGCGGATGGAGAAAGTTTGTGCATCTGTGCAAGACCTCTCCGAAGAGCGATATCATTGTCCTTGTCGTGACCTTTGTGCTGACGGTTGTGTTTGACCTTGTCGCTGCAATCGAGGTCGGTGTGCTGATGGCGGCGATCCTCTTTATGAAGCGGATGAGCGATGTCACGGAGGTTGCCGGCTGGAAGATGGTGGATGACGAGGACGATCCCGACAGCCTGAGCCTGCGGACAGTTCCGAAAAACACGATGGTCTATGAGATCAGCGGGCCTCTGTTCTTCGGCGCGGCAGACAAAATTCTGGCGATTACGCTGGATGAGAAGATGAACTGCCTGATCCTGAGAATGAGAAGCGTCAGCGCGATCGATGCGACGGCGATGCATAATCTGGAAGGAATGCTGGCGGAATGTGAGAAGAAGCATATCCGGCTGATCTTTTCCCATGTCAACGAGCAGCCTATGCATGTCATGCAGAAGGCGGGCTTTGTGGAGAGAGTGGGCAGTGAAAACTTCTGCGCACATATCGATGATGCCTTGAAGCGGGCAGAGGAAGCATAGAGCCGTTACTGCGAAAATATGAGCTTTTAGAAGATTTACAAGCACAATATTTTGTAGTAAAATATGAGCGAATGCGCAATTCATTGCGTGTTCGCTTTTTTCACGGGAAAAAGCAGTTTTACAAAAGCAATGGAACAGGAGACAGACATAGAATGTCGGAGCAGATTGCAATAGAAGACCTAACTCCCATGATGCAGCAGTACATGGAGACAAAGAAACAATATCAGGACTGTATCCTCTTTTACCGGCTGGGAGATTTTTATGAAATGTTTTTTGACGATGCGTTGACGGCGTCCAAAGAGCTTGAGATCACCCTGACGGGAAAGGCATGCGGACTCGAGGAGCGCGCACCGATGTGCGGAATCCCTTATCATGCGGTCGAAGGATATTTGACCAAGCTGGTCAGCCGAGGCTATAAGGTAGCCATCTGTGAACAGGTGGAGGACCCGAAGCTGGCGAAGGGACTTGTGAAGCGCGATGTCATCCGAATCGTCACACCGGGCACGAATCTGAACGTGCAGTCGCTCGAGGAGTCCAAGAATAATTTTCTGATGTGTATTACCTACACGCCGACAAGGATCGGCATTTCCGTGGCGGATGTCACGACCGGAGACTATTATCTGACGGAGGTGGAGGATCTCCGGAAGCTGAATGATGAGCTGATGAAATATGAGCCGTCCGAGGTGATCTGCAACGAGGCATTCCTTGTCAGCGGCTTTGATGTGGATGATCTGAGAGGACGGTATCATGTCTCTGTCAATGCGCTCGAGGCGCATGTCTTTGACGATGACGGCTGTAAGCGTGTCCTTCTCCGCCATTTCAAGGTAAATTCCCTGATCGGACTCGGCATCGAGGAGTTCCCGGTCGGGATGATCGCGGCGGGCGCGCTTTTGCAGTACCTCTATGAGACGCAGAAGACGGAGCTTGCCCATTTTACCCATATTTATCCGTATCTCACCAATAAATACATGCTGCTTGACAGCTCGACCAGACGGAATCTGGAGCTGGCGGAGACGCTGCGCGAAAAGCAGAAGCGCGGCTCTCTGCTCTGGGTGCTCGACAAGACGAAGACTGCCATGGGCGGCAGACTGCTCAGAAGCATGATCGAGCAGCCGCTGATCGACAAGGCGGAGATGGAAAAACGTCTTGACGCGATCGAAGAGCTCAACCGGGACAGTGTATCACGCGATGAGATCAGGGAATACCTGAATCCGATCTACGATCTGGAAAGACTTTTGAGCAAGGTGACCTATAAGACGGCGAATCCGAGGGACTTCATAGCGTTCCGCAACTCTCTCGAAATGCTGCCCGCCATCAAAAAAGTTCTGAAGGGGTTCGAGAAGGAAGAGCTTGCGGGAATTGAGAAGGATATTGATGGGCTTGAGGACATTTATCAGCTGATCCTGAATTCTATCGAGGAGGAACCGCC
>USGM01000206.1 GCA_900554205.1 uncultured Lachnospiraceae bacterium | reverse complement strand
CGGTGGATGCAAACGTGCTGATCTTTGCGCGTGTCCGCGAGGAGCTTGCCTCTGGCAAGACCGTGCAGAATGCGATCAAGATCGGTTTTGACAAGGCGCTGTCCGCAATCATCGACGGAAATATCACGACGCTGATCGCAGCCGGCGTGCTGCTGCTCCTGGGACCCGGCTCCGTAAAGGGCTTTGCCCAGACGCTGGCGCTCGGTATTGTGCTTTCCATGTTTACAGCGCTTGTCGTGACAAGATATATTCTGAATGCGTTTTATGCGCTCGGCTTAAAGAGCGAGAAGCTGTACGGCATCGGCAGGGAGCACAAGGCACTGAACGTGCTCTCAAAGAAGGGTATCTTCTTCGGAATTTCCCTTGCAATCATTGTGGCAGGCTTTGTCATGATGGGTGTGAATAAGGTAAGCACCGGAGGTGCATTGAACTACAGCCTGGACTTCAAGGGCGGAACACAGACGACCGTTACCTTTGACGAGGCGATGACGCTTGAGAAGGCAACCGCAGATGTTGTGCCCTATATCGAGGATGTGACGGGCAGTGCCGTACAGGTACAGACCGTACAGGATACCACGGAAGTCATCTTTAAGACCAGCACTCTGGACGTAACAAAGAGGGAGGCGCTGAACGATATGTTCAAGCAGCAGTTCGGCATTGATGAGAACATGATTACCTCCGAGACGATCAGCTCGACTGTCAGCAGCGAGATGAGAAGAGATACCATTATTGCGGTTGCGGTTTCCATGGTATGTATGCTGATCTACATCAGAATCCGTTTTAAGGATATCCGTTTCGGTGTCAGCAGTATTCTTGCACTGCTCCACGATGTGCTCGTTGTGCTTGCGTTCTATGCGGCAGCGAGAATGTCTGTGAGCAATACCTTCGTCGCATGTATGCTGACAATCGTCGGATACTCGATCAACGCGACAATCGTTATCTTCGACCGTGTGCGTGAGAATATGGCGACCATGTCCTCCAAGGACAGCCTTGATAATGTTGTCAATACAAGTATCACTCAGACAATGTCAAGAAGCGTATTTACTTCCCTGACAACCTTTATCATGGTTGCGGTGCTCTATATTCTCGGTGTGACAAGCATCCGTGAGTTTGCACTGCCTCTGATGGTAGGTATCGTCTGCGGCGGTTACTCTTCCGTATGTCTTGCGGGCAGCATGTGGTATTTGTTTAAGACAAAGATCCAGCCGAAGAAGCAGAAGAAATAATTATTTAAGAGTTTTTTAGATTTGTATTAGAAAATGGACACAGTTTTGACACATTTTATGGGTAATATGTATTTCGGATAGTTGATGAACTCACTATCTCCCCCCTCATAAGAAAATAGCGGAAGAGCCTCGGCGTATGCCGGGGCTTTTCTGCTGCCCGAAAAAAAGTGTGGTACAAAACGGGAAAATAGAGTAAAATATATTGTATTGTTTTTTGTTGGGAGGAGAATGTGTCATGAGACTGGGCGATTTATTGGAAAAGCTGGAATATAAATGTGTGCAGGGCAGCACGGACAGAGAGATTAGTGCGGTGATCAATGATTCGAGAAAGATTCAGCCGGGCTGTCTTTTCATCTGCATCGAGGGTGCGAACTTTGACGGACATAAGTTTGCACTGAGTGCGGTCGAGATGGGGGCTGCGGCACTGGTGGTATCCAAGGATATTGATCCGGGTATTGCAGAAAAGGATGTGACCGTGATCCGCGTGGAGAATACGCGCTACGCAATGGCATTCATCTCGGCGGCGTGGTTCGGACATCCGGCGGAGAAATTAAAGACAATCGGCATCACGGGAACCAAAGGAAAGACGACGACGACCTACCTTGTGAGGTCGATTCTGGAAAACGCGGGGATCAAATGTGGTCTGATCGGCACAATCGAGACGATCATCGGCGAGGAGGAGACTCCGGCGGACAACACGACACCGGAATCCTACATCCTTCAGGAAACCTTTGCAAAGATGGTGGATGCCGGTATGCAGGCTGTCGTCATGGAGGTCTCGTCACAGGCGCTGATGCTTCACAGGACGCAGGGCTTTATCTTCGACTACGGCATTTTCACAAATCTGGAGGCGGATCACATCGGGCCGAACGAGCATGCGAGCTTTGAGGACTATATGGCGTGCAAGGGGCTGTTGTTCAGACAGTGCCGCGTCGGAATTGTCAATGGGGATGACGTGCATGTGGAAAAGGTGACGGCGGGACATACCTGCCAGCTGGAAACCTACGGTCTGGGAGAGAACAATATGCTCCGTGCCGAGGGCATCAGAAGAGTGTATATGCCGGGGGCGCTCGGTGTGGATTTCCACACGGAGGGGCTGATTGAGCTGGACGTGAAGCTGCCCATGCCCGGAAAGTTCAGCGTGTACAATGCGCTCTGTGCGATCTCGATCTGCCGTCATTTTCAGGTCAACGAGGCGACGATCTGCCGTGCGCTGCTCGGTGCGAGGGTGAAGGGCAGGATCGAGAAGGTGGAGGTTTCCGACAAGTTTATTGTGTTGATCGATTATGCGCACAATGCAATGGCGCTGGAGAGCCTTCTCACCACATTAAAGGAGTATAACCCGCACCGGCTTGTCAGCCTTTTCGGCTGCGGCGGAAACCGTTCCAAGATCCGCAGGTATGAGATGGGTGAGGTCAGCGGAAGACTGGCGGATCTGACAGTGATCACCTCGGATAACCCGCGTTTTGAAGAGCC
>USGM01000205.1 GCA_900554205.1 uncultured Lachnospiraceae bacterium | reverse complement strand
ATAAAACGAGCGGATTTCACCGTCCTCCTCGCCGTTGTCAAAATCATCATCGGCAAAAATTTCATTCAGTTCCTCGTCAGTCAGTTCGATGATCTCATTGTCTTTTTCTTTCGGATTCACTTCGTCAAGCCTCCTTTTCATTCGCTTTTTTCAAACGACAATTCAGTTCGTAGAGTGCTGTACGGTTTGAGTCCCACTTGAGTTTTTGATTTGCTTCGTCGTAGGTCAACCATACGCAGTCGGTATGTTCAGGAGATAGCCGTACATCATCTTGACATTCAAAGCCAAAAGTATATTCAGGAATTACATAGGTGCTGCTGTCCCAATGTTTGCGACGCATTTCTGATATGTTCGTAACTGGAATATACGACAGACTTTTCAATCCAAGCCACTGAGTAGAATGTACACCACCCTCCTCAAAGGTTTCTCTTTTTGCTGCCGCCAAAGGTGTTTCGTTGTCCTCGCCGCCTCCGGCAATGAACTGCCATTGGTCGTGATCAGCACGGTGAAAAACGCAGTACATTGGAGTTCCATCGACAATCCGATATGGTATTGCAAGTATTTGAAAGGGTGCACGCATTGTAATCCTCCTCGACACAATTAGCCTTATCTTGTAGCAAAACGGACGAACGCCGTCAATGGTCAAGATGAACGGCTGCGCCGCCATTGACTTCCGTCCGTCCGTTTCGCTTTTTGGCAGGCAAGGCGGCGGTTGCCGCCAATTTCTATTCGGGAAATGGCGCTTACTAACATGGGAAACGGAGAATAGATAATATGAAGTGACCTCTCCATTGTAGGGACGCGGATTTGCCTGTATACTGACAATGGAAGGCAGAGCAACAGGGATTACCGCATACAATGGGAGGCCACGATGAACAGTATACTTTATGTAGGAATGGATGTCCATAAAGAAAACTACACACTTTGCTGCTACAGTTTTGACAGAGATAAGGTTGAATACCGGCAGATGGTACCCTCCGACTACAGGCTTATATTGAAATATCTGGAGCAGGTGCGCAGGAAATATCCAGAAGAAGTGGAATTCATCTGCGGATATGAGGCCGGATGCCTCGGTTATTCGCTCTATCATCAGCTCACCGACCACGGTGTCAAATGCATCATCCTCGCGCCGACCACCATGGGCATTACCAATACAAATCGGGTCAAGACCGACAGAAAGGATGCCGCTAACATTGCCCGGTGTCTGGCTTTCCACACCTACAGCGCGGTCTATGTGCCGGACGGCGAAGACAATGCGGTCAAGGAATATCTGCGGATGCGGGACGATCAGAAACTCGCGCTGAAGAAAATCAAACAGCAGATTACAGCCTTTGTCCTGCGGCTGGGAAAACAGTATACGGGTGGCAAAAGCCTCTGGACGGAGAACCACCTGAAATGGCTGCGCGGACTCGATCTTACGCTGTTAGAAAAAGAAACACTTCAGGAATATCTGATTACATACGACTATCTGACGGACAAGCTGGAGCGTCTGGACGCGAGGATTGAAGAACTGGCGAGGAATGAACGGTATGGAGAGCGGGTACGCCGCCTGGGCTGCTTTATCGGGATCAAACCGCATACGGCACTGTCACTTTTGGTGGAGGTCGGAGACTTCCGAAGATTTGAGAAAGCGCCGAACTTTGCAGGATTCCTCGGCCTTGTCCCCGGCGAAGATTCCAGCGGCGGGGGCAGAAACCGCCTTGCCATCACGAAAGCGGGCAACAGCCATTTGCGGCGGCTTTTGGTAGAATCATCACAGAGCTATTCCAGAGGAACGATAGGCTTCAAGTCAAAGGAACTGAAGAAACGGCAGGAAGGGAACCCGCCGGAGGTGGTTGCCTATGCAGACAGGGCGAATGAGAGATTGCGCCGCCGGTATTATCGGATGACGCTAAAAAACGGAGCGAAGCGGAACGTCGCCATCGTAGCCGTGGCGAGAGAGTTGGCGTGTTTTATCTGGGGAATGATGACAGATGAGATTGCATAGCATGGTGTTTTAATGTCCCTGGCAAGGCTGCTCTGCACTGCCTGCGGCAGCAGGGCTTTGACAGAGCTGACGAAATACTACGATGAGCGGATAGAACCGCCAAAGCCGGATCTCATCCACAGGAAAGCAGGCGTGAGGGCAGGGCCTCAGATACCATTCAGGGTCTGGATGATCTGCGGGCTTGCTGTGCCGACATTGCTTAATTGCTTTGATTCGCGTGAATAGATGGCAGAATCCACGGCGGACCATTGACCTGCGGTATCCAATCCGCGTATAACAGAGTGGCCAATGCCGGGAAACTGTTATACTGAGGCTCTGCCCTCACGCCTGAAAAATTTTTTGTGATCTTATTTTTGCTCTTGACAAGAGGTCACTTCATAACAGCAAGCAAATCCGGTGAGTACCCACACCGGAAAAACAGAGCGTTCCGGCTGACCGCCGAAACGCCCTGTTTTCATTTTTGGGATAGTCCCAAGCCCTTAGAGAAGATCACTTGAAATGATTTACCCATTGTGAAACCGGTTTTGTTTTGCTACAATGAATTTAAATAATGATTGCGCAGAGGTGAGTATCATGCCACTTATCATTGTTCGCAATGACATCACGAAAATGAGCGTGGACGCCATCGTCAACGCGGCGAAGGAATCCCTGCTGGGCGGAGGCGGCGTGGACGGCTGCATCCACCGCGCGGCGGGACCGGAGCTGCTCCAAGAGTG
>USGM01000204.1 GCA_900554205.1 uncultured Lachnospiraceae bacterium | reverse complement strand
CTTCTCACCGCCTCGGTCAGCTGACCGCCCTCTTCATAACCCACATATCCGGGAGGCGCTCCGATGAGTCTGGAGACCGAATATTTCTCCATGTATTCACTCATATCAATTCTGACCATATTATTTTCATCGTCGAACAGCGCTGCTGCCAGCGATTTCGCCAGCTCCGTCTTACCTACACCGGTAGGTCCGAGGAACAGGAACGAGCCGATCGGCTTGCTGGGATCCTTGATGCCCGCCTTGGAGCGGATAATTGCCTCCGTGACCTTGGTGACACCCTCATCCTGACCGACCACTCTCTTATGAAGCTCCTCGTCCAGATGCAGCGTCTTATTTCTTTCGCTCTCCGTCAGCTTTGCCACCGGAATGCCGGTCCAGCGGGACACGATACGCGCGATCTCCTCGTCGGAAACCTTCTCGTGAACCAGCTTCATGTCATTGGAGCCGACGGTCTCTTCCTCCTGCTCCAGCTGTTTCTTCAGGCTAGGCAGTTTGCCGTAGGAAAGCTCCGCCGCCTTCTCAAGATTTCCCTCACGCTGTGCGATCTGGATCTCGTTGTTGACCGCATCGATTTCCTCACGCAGCTTGGAAAGCTTCTCGACAGATGCCTTTTCATTGTCCCACTGTGCCTTCTGGTTTGCAAAGTCGTCCTTCAGCTCTGCAAGCTCCTTCTGCAGATCAGCCAGACGTTCCTGACTGAGGCGGTCATCCTCCTTCTTCAAGGCTGCCTCCTCAATCTCCATCTGCATAATCTTCCTCTGCAGTTCATCCAACTCCGTGGGCATGGAATCCAGTTCCGTCTTGATCAGCGCACATGCCTCGTCCACAAGGTCAATCGCCTTATCCGGCAGGAATCTGTCCGAAATATAACGGTTGGACAGCACTGCTGCGCTGACTAAGGCATTGTCCATAATCTTAACGCCATGGTAAACCTCGTAACGCTCCTTCAAGCCTCTCAGGATTGAAATCGTGTCCTCCACGGTCGGCTCATCCACCATAACCGGCTGGAAACGTCTCTCCAGTGCCGCATCCTTCTCGATATACTGTCTGTATTCATCGAGCGTGGTCGCACCGATACAGTGGAGCTCGCCCCTCGCCAGCATGGGCTTGAGCATATTGCCCGCATCCAGTGCGCCGTCCGACTTGCCCGCGCCGACAATGGTGTGCAGCTCGTCGATGAACAGAATGATCTGTCCGTCGCTGTTCTTGACATCGTCCAACACCGCCTTCAGACGTTCCTCGAACTCACCTCTGTATTTTGCACCGGCAACCAGTGCTCCCATATCCAGTGCAAAAATCTTCTTGTCCTTCAAGCCCTGCGGCACGTCGCCTCTGACGATACGCTGAGCCAGTCCCTCGACAACGGCTGTTTTACCGACGCCGGGTTCACCGATCAGCACAGGGTTGTTCTTTGTCTTTCTGGACAGAATACGGATCACATTACGAATCTCCGTATCCCTGCCGATCACGGGATCAAGCTTCTGGTTTCTCGCCTTCTCCACAAGATCCTGACCGTATTTCTCCAGCGTGTCATAGGTTGCCTCCGGGTTGTCACTGGTCACCCGCTGATTGCCGCGGACGGTTGACAGCGCCTGTAAAAATCTCTCCCTCGTGATCCCGTATTCCTTCCAGATCTGCGCGATCTCACGGTTGGGATTCTTGATCATTGCTAAGAACAGGTGCTCCACGGACACATATTCATCCCCGAGCGCCTTTGCCTCGTCCTCGGCATTGACCAGCACCTTGTTCAGCATCTCACCGACATAGACCTTTCCGCCCTGCACCTTAGGGCGCTTGTTCAAAGCCTGCTCCACGCGGTTGACAAAATGCTCCTTCTGAATTTCCATCTTTTCTATCAGCTTTAAGATCAGACTGTCATCCAGCTTCAAAAGACTGTACAGCAGGTGCTCCTGTTCGATCTCCTGATTACCGTATTCGTAGGCAAGCTTCTCGCAGCCTTCTACAGCCTGCATGGACTTCTGTGTAAATTTCTGTATGTTCATACTTACCTCCCTCTCAGAATGCACATATCCCGGCGGACAACAGCTTACCGCTCCTGCCCGCCGGTTAAATTCTCTGTGTTCTGATATTTACTTTTTATCTGTTCTATAACTAATATAACACACTATAGAAAGAAATCAATAAATAAAGTATAAACTTCTATAAAAAAGATGTAAAGTCATCACTTGATTTCTTTTACTTCGTAGCCGGCATCCACAACCGCTGCCGTCAGCTTTTCATCCTCGATCTCCGCGGCAAGCTCCACAGTCGCCGTCTTGTTTTCCAGACTCATGGTCACGGAGCCGACGCCTTCAAGCGCCTCCAACGCCTTCTGTACCCGTCCTGTGCAGTGTCCGCACATCATTCCCTCGATTGTCATTACCTTAGTCATCTTTTTCCTCCATTCCGAAGCGTCCTCTGCGCTTCCCTCTGTATTTGAAATTTTGTTACATCCTGCATCAGTGCAATTTGCCGGTGCTGTCCCGGGCTCCGTGTTCTTCCGTTCAGGTGTCTCCTTTCCGGCGCGGAAGCCTCTCAGCCGCAGCGCATTTCCCACGACAAAAATACTGCTTAGGCTCATCGCCGCCGCCCCGAACATCGGGTTCAGCTTAATCTGGAACAGCGGATACCACACGCCCGCCGCCAGCGGAATACCGATCGCGTTGTAGAAAAATGCCCAGAACAGGTTCTGTTTGATGTTGCGGATGACCGCACGGCTGAG
>USGM01000203.1 GCA_900554205.1 uncultured Lachnospiraceae bacterium | reverse complement strand
ATGTGCATAAGGCAGCGGAGCATAAAGAATGGAGGCTGGAGTATATGACATTACAGCAGAAATATAGGGAAGAATATGAGGCCGGCGTACAGGATGGAATAGAGCAAAGCATAGAGCAGGGAAATCAAACCACCGCAGTAAGGCTGTTCCGAATGCAGATGCCGGTTGAGCAGATCGCACAGGCGGTAGGCGAGAGTCTGGAGACCGTTGAAAAATGGCTGGCGGAAGAATGCAGTCGATAGGAGGCTCGCAGGAGGTACCCGATGGAACAGATATTAATAGTAGAGGATGATATAAGCCTCAGTCAAGGCTTATGCAAAGCTCTGAAAACCGAAAACAGGCAGGTGATTCCCTGTCTTAATATCAGCGAGGCTCGGGGGCAACTTCTGTGCGGTATCGTCTCTTTAGTCTTGCTGGATATCAACCTGCCGGATGGAAATGGGCTGGAGTTTCTGCGTGAAATCAAGGAAAAATATCCCGAACTGCCCGTCATTATGCTGACTGCAAATGACACGGATCTTGATATTGTGGATGGACTGGAGCGCGGTGCAGACGATTACATTACAAAGCCCTTTTCTCTCTCCGTCCTGCGGGCAAGAGTCAATACACAGCTGCGAAGGTCTTCCTCTGCCCAGAAGGACTCCGTAATCCGGATCGACCACTTTATGTTTGATTTCCCACATCTTCATTTTTGTATGGACGGACAGGATGTGGAATTAAGCAAGACAGAACAAAAGCTATTGTACCTTCTGATTGAAAATCGGGGACAGGTCATGAGCCGCAGTGTTCTTATCGACCGGATATGGTCAGACGGAGCGGATTATGTAGATGAAAATGCCCTTTCCGTCACGGTAAAACGGCTGCGAGATAAATTGAAGGCTCAGGACTACATAAAAACCATATACGGAATCGGATACAGTTGGGTGAAGCATGATGAATAATTGGGGATTTGTTATAGGGATCGTCTGTCTTGTTGCAGCGGTCATTCTGGTACTGTGGAATCGGCGGAAAACACATAAAATAATAACTTCGATCAATAAAATGCTGGATTTAGCAATAGACGGTTCTTTCATTGAAAACACCTTCGATGAAAGCAGATTGTCCTCTCTCGAGACCCGATTTGCACACTACTTTTCCGCATCGGAGACTTCCGCCCGCAATGTGGTAAAGGAACGGGAAAAAATCAAATCGCTGATTGCAGATATTTCACACCAGACTAAGACGCCGATTGCCAATCTGATCCTGTACAGTGAATTATTACAGGAGGAAGAGCTTTCTGAATCAGCCCGAGCTAACGCTCAAGCCCTGTATCAGCAGTCAGAAAAGCTCCGTTTTCTGATTGACTCACTGGTAAAACTGTCCCGGCTTGAAAACGGCATTATCTCCCTGTCTCCACAATCACAAATGCTGCAGCCCATGCTGCAAAGGCTGGTGACGCAGTATTACCCAAAGGCAAAGGATAAAGGACTGTCCATAACTCTACATGACACAAATGTCAAGGCTGTTTTTGATGAAAAATGGACCTCCGAGGCGCTTGCAAATATACTGGATAATGCAATTAAATATACCGTAGAGGGCGGCATAACGCTTTCTGTTTCCGGTTATGAAATGTTTGCCCGCATTGACATTTCTGACACAGGTGTCGGCATCCACGAAGAAGAACAGGCAAAAATTTTTACGCGGTTTTATCGCTCTGAGGCAGCGCGCGAACAGGAAGGTGTCGGCATCGGGCTATACCTTGCCAGAGAAATCATATCCGGACAGGGTGGTTATATTAAGGTAGCCTCCGCTCCGGGAAAGGGTACTACATTTTCTGTCTTTCTGTCTCGATAAATATTGCGTATCAATTCTTACAAAACTGTCATAGTTCTTTTTCTCATGAAAGAATGTGGAAAGAATCACATGAGATAATCTGCATCATAACAAACAGATTTTTCATGGAGGTAACTGATTATGAGTATTTTGCAAGCAAATAACCTGACAAAGGTGTATGGCTTCGGCGAAAATGCCGTTCATGCGCTTGACGGGATCAGCCTTAGCGTTGAAAAAGGAGAATTTGTCTCCATTGTCGGCACATCCGGCTCCGGCAAATCCACCCTGTTACATATGCTGGGAGGGCTTGACCGTCCCACCGGCGGAACGGTGACAATTGACGGCAAGGACATTTTTTCGCTGAAAGAAGAGGCCCTGACAATCTTCCGCCGCCGCAAGATCGGTTTTGTATTTCAGGCATACAACCTTGTTCCCGTCCTGAACGTTTATGAAAACATTGTTCTCCCGATCGAGCTTGACGGTGGCAGGGCAGACCGCGATTTCATTCAGAAAATTGTACACACCCTCGGTCTTGAGGAGCGTATGGATGCCCTCCCGAACCAGCTTTCCGGAGGCCAGCAGCAGCGCGTTGCCATTGCCCGTGCACTCGCCGCCGCTCCCGCCATCATTCTGGCGGATGAGCCTACGGGCAATCTGGATTCCAGAACCAGCCAGGACGTGCTGAGCCTGCTGAAAGTCACCAGCCAGAAATTTGCCCAGACCATCGTCATGATCACCCACAACGAGGAAATCGCCCAGACGGCGGATCGGATCATCCGCATTGAGGACGGCCGGATCGTGAGGTGAGCGGCATGAAGGTGAAAAACGGAAGCTGCATCCGACGCTTAAGCTTCAAAACCCTGATGGCCGCCAGAAAGCGGAACATCATCGCGGTGCTTGCCATCGCCCTGACCGCCCTGCTGTTCACGTCCCTCTTTACCATCGTAATGTCCATCAACGAGACGAACCAAAACTATCAGTTCCGCTCCGT
>USGM01000202.1 GCA_900554205.1 uncultured Lachnospiraceae bacterium | reverse complement strand
TTTTCAAAGGTATATACCGGCAGATTTACCTCGGGAAACAGATCCTCCGGACTGATAAAGATGACATAGCTTTTTTTCAGCTGATTGTAGGATTCCCCTTTCCAAATCAGATTCAAATCAACCATGCCCTGATAGTATCTGCTCCGTCTCGGAATATCCTTCCTCAAACTGACCTGCATTTCAATATCGTAGACAGAATCTTCGTCATCCTCCAGATAGACATCCAACCGAATCCCCTTTGCGTCCTTCGTCTGCCGCAGTTCCTGCTGGCTGTTTACATAGGTAATGTCCCGCACGCGTCTTCCGAAGATGACTTCGAGCAGTTCTATACAGAGCGCCTTATCCGAAGTCAGAATCTTACAGAAAAGAAAATCATCCGTAAAAGTAAGTTCCTCGTACTGCTTCGGTCTATGCAATGCTACTCTGTGCCCGTCTTTGCTGAGGCGCTCCTCCCCTGTACCTCGATTAGTTGTCTGTCCTTTTGTTCTGTTCATTTCCATAGCTCTCCTCCCCTGGAACCATGTTTTCCGCAGGAGAAGCTATGGACTGACTGCTCCATTTGAAATCTCCTGCTGTTTTGTTAGTTGTGGTATTAAGCATGAAATTTCAAATAGATTTGTAAAAGATTTACAGCAATCATGATTTGTAATGTAAGAAAAATCTATGCTCATTTCCAGATTAGCACAATTTTTTCCTAATTGCAAGGATTATATTGCACCGATATACATTGGCAGAAAAACTCTACCTCTCCACTGCCATCCAACAGCCCTCGGCGCCGATGCCGTCCTCCGGCGGTATCAGGATTCCTTTTTCGATCAGTGCCTCCACAAGAGAATCAATAACCGGCAGATTTGCAAGGTCGTTTGCATAGCGCCACTCGCCCAGCAGATAATCCGGAACAGACTTTCTGATCAATGCCGCCAGTTTCTCGGCTACCAGTGCAGCCTCTTCCTCAAAATATCCATTGCGAAGTCCACGGCTGATGTCAAAAAGACTACCCTTATCCTGCACTGTGTTTACCAGAATCTTCGTGTAAAGCATATCATCTTCTCTGTAGAGATACCCACACTCGATTGCCTTTGCCGCCTGCTCCTTTTCTGTCTCGCTGAGAGAACTCACCTGCATCCCCTCGATTGCCCGGATTGCAAGCTGAAGCTGTGGATCGTTAGAAACATTCCAGCCACAATGAAAATGCTTTCTGATGCGTGTTAGATAAATATTTTCCAGCTGTACTCCCGCATAACCGCATATATTCTGGGCATCTGCCTCATCCCAGCCGCCACCGTAAGTCCTGCCGTTATCAACATATCCGTAAACACTAAAGGGACGCTTCACTTCTTTCACCTGTTTAAAATATCTTTCCTTCAACACGCTCTCCACATTACAGGAAAAGGCGCTTGACATATAGGTTACCTGCTGCCAGAGGATCAGGTTCAGATCAACCTTCCGGTTCAAATACGGAAAGGAAAGATATTTCTCCTTATTCTCCTCGATATAATCAGCAATAATATCGCAGATTTTCGGCAAATGCTCCGCGTACAGCGCCTGTGCCTTTTCAATCACATCGCGGTCCAGCAAGATAAAATTCATGGCATATCTGCCATGATCCAGCCTTCTGAGAAGCCCATACTCGCCGTTCTTCCCTCTTCTCAGGATTTCAAGCTCCTCCTCGACATAGACAGTCGGGACATTCAGCTCTGCTGCAATTTCCGCGGCAGTTCTGGACTTTTTATGGCAAAGCCAGACAATATGCCTTGAAAACATTCTCGTGCAGACCTCTCTTGAGTCTCCCCACGTGGGATCGCCCGTTCCCCAGATTACATATTCCTTTTCGTCAAGTGCCAACGGTCGTTCATTCATTTCTGCCATAGTCTCTACCTCGCTTTTTACTTTCTGTCTGGCTGAGAATAATCTTTGACGTACAGCGACCTCGCTGGTATTCAGACGCTCCGCTATCTCTGCGGTAGACAGACCATCTATGTAGTACAGGATCATTACCTCGCGGTATGCCTTGGTAAGGAAAGCGATTCTTCGATAAATCGCGCCAATCCGTTCTGCACTGTCAACGTCCGGCGCTTCGTCCGCAATGACCGCAAAGATCTCATCGGCATCTCCCTCATAGAATGCTTCTGCCCGCCTTCTTCTGTTCGCCGAGAAATCGGCATACACATTCCTTGCCACTCTCCAGATGAAGGAATACAGACTCGAAATCTCTCCCTCCGAATGTGCTGCCTTTACCAGTGCAAAAATAATATCCGAGCAAAGCTCCTGTGCCTCATAGCTGTCGCTGGTGCGGGCATAACAAAACCCGAACAGCTTATCCAACAATTCTCCGTCAAAGTATTCTAATAATTCATGCCTCTTCATATGGTTTCTCCAAGCGATTGATCAATGCTTTCACCTATATAGTCGGTCGTCAAACTCATTTGTTAGGCAAATTATAACATAAATTTCAGAACATAAGTGAGAAACAGCCCGGGTAAGCACCCGGGCTGTGTTTATGTTCGCCGAGACAAAAGCTATGTTCCTGAAGCGATATTTGTGCGGGTCACCTGACCGAATTTCTTGACGAAATCTGACACTTCAATATAGAACTGTCCGTAGGTCTCGTCCGAGGAAACATTGATCATGTCGCCGGTTCTGGTCTTCTCGCCATTCTCCTGATACTGGAGGGAAAAGGTACTGTAGGGGTTTCTTAAGAGAATGCACTTCTTCCCATCAATCTCTTTCGCCCCCATGACCGTATAGGCGTGCCCACCGTTCAGACCGTCCTCCTTGCCCGCAGTGCCCTTCGTTCCGGCATTATAGACAT
>USGM01000201.1 GCA_900554205.1 uncultured Lachnospiraceae bacterium | reverse complement strand
CAGGGAAAATAGGAGTCATGTCCTTAAAAGCAACCCTCTTCGCGGACTCCTCGATCGTGTAGCCGTTGATTGTCCGGATAAACAGCAGGGCACTGAACTTCTCCTGCTGGGTCTTGATTCTCTTATTGCCCCTTAAGATGTCTCCCGTCTTTAATCCAAAACGGCGGATCTGGCTCGGTGCAACATAGACGTCATTTTCACCGGGCAGATAATTCTCGCAGCGGATAAAACCGTAGCCATCGGGCATAACCTCCAGAATACCGCTCGCCTCTTCGCCGCTGTCCAGCTCCTTCGGGTATGTCTTCTCGTCGTAGACCTCGTTGATTCTGTTCGGACGCGGTGCAACGGCATCCGTTCCCTGCGCCTGATTTTCCGCCTTTGCAGCGATCGGCGCACTCTCGCTCCGCATGTTGCCCTCCGCCCGGTAGTTTGTATCGTTGCGCACGGCGTTTCCGGGACGCTGCTGCGCAGTTCTTCCGTAGTCATTCCGCCTGCGGACATATTGTCCGTCTCCGTTTCCTGCCGGCTGCTGGGAATAGGACACTCCCTGTGGTCTGACCGCATTCTCAGCCGCTCCGGCGGTCTCTGCCTGCTGAACCGCAGCTTTCTCGGGTGTCTCCGCTGCCTTCAGTCTTTCATCTTCTGCAAGCATAGCCTCTACAAGTTCTGCCTTCTTCATGGTTGAAGTTCCCTTCAGCCCTCGCACCTTCGCAAGTTCCTTTAATTGTACAAGAGCCAGTGATTCATATTTCTCTCTCATATACTCCTCCTCGTAATTTTCAGAATCAAAACCTGAAAGTTCATATCCATACAGCAAAATTAGGGATTCATAAGCGATGGTACTTTGATATGCTTTCCGACTTCATTTTTGACCAGCAATGATTCTTTTTACATTATAATACATAATTTCAAAATTAGGAAGAAAAATTTTTAAGAAAACGCAATAACATTAAAACAGTACATTAAAACAGTGAGGAAAAGTGCTTGACACCGTCAAAATTCTATTGTAGAATATGTTTTGTCCGAAGCAAACCGGACACAAGATGCGATAGTGGCTCAGTTGGTAGAGCGCCACCTTGCCAAGGTGGAAATCGCGGGTTCGAGTCCCGTCTATCGCTTTTTTTATTGTCAAAAAGACGAATAGAGCACTTCTATCCGTCTTTTCTTTTTACTCAATAATAATGTTCGCGCACTTGACATCCATTCCCAGATTGTAGACAATCCCTGATTTTAATCCAACGACCTTCGGGCGTGTCGGATAGTTTGCATTGTTTTCCACGACCTTCGCGGACTCGCCGTTGCTCAGATGCACCACGGAATCCACCGGATAGAGAATGACACTGCTCAGAAACAGCTTTATCACCTCGACATCCAGGTCCCCTGTCATCGCCATAATCATCTCCACCGCATCTCTTGGGGAAAATCCCTTCTTATACGGTCTCTCCGTGACGAGCGCATCATAAATATCAGCCACTGCAAGAATCCGGGCATAGGTCGAGATTTTTGCACCGGGCAGTCCGAGCGGATAACCGTTCCCTCCCATCTTCTCATGATGCTGCAGCACTCCCATCAGAATTTCCGGTGCGATACCAGGCTTGTTCTTCAATATATTATAGCCCCTCACCGGATGGCTCTTCATGATCTCGAACTCCTCGTCCGTCAGCCTTGCAGGCTTATTAAGAATCTCCGGCGGGATCTCGGACTTTCCCAGATCGTGCAACAATCCCGCCATGCCGATCTGGCATACGTCCTTGTCGGACATCTTGTTCTGCCTTGCGATGACCATAGCGATGGAAGCCACATCAACGCTGTGCTTGAAGGTATATTCATCGCTGACCTTCAGGGCATCTATATCGACAGCGATCGCGTCATTCTCGGTAATCGCCCTCATCAGATCCCCCGAAATGCTGTTTGCGGCATTGACAAAGCCCTCGTCGGCAGGATTGTTGAACAGGAACTGCATACCGGTGGCAACCCTCTCCTTTACGCTCTCTGTCAGACGTACCTTGGCGCGGTCGTTTTTCCGCAGTGTCTCGATCTTATCCAGCGTCGCCGCAGATATCTCAATATTCGTCTCCTCCGGCTCCTCTTCACCCTCTCTGATATACACTCCGGTGATATTCATTTTTCTCAGGGCCTCAATGATATAATCATCCAGTGCCGTTTTCCTCGCCACCAGAACACGACCGGTCCTGTCAACGATAGACTGGTCGATCACCATGCCGCTTTCCAGTAATCTCGCGCTGATATATCTCCTTCTGACCAATACCTGTTACCTCTCTCCCCTCCCGGATGCCTTTCACTCTATCCTGTCTGCGTATTTGATGCGGTATATTCTGCACAATGCATCATCGATACGCTCTTCCGAAATTGTTCCGTCCTGTACTGCCTGCAGAACAGCCTGATATGCCTTTGCAAAATCCTCCGGCAGATACAGCATATCACAGCCTGCCTTCAACGCCATAATCGCCGCTTCGTCAGCTCCATAGTAGTCGCTGATGACCGCCATGTTCAAAGCGCCGGACACAATGACTCCGTCATAGCCGAGCTCTCCCCGCAGAATATCCGTCACGACCCTGCCGGAGAAGGTGCAGGGCTCATTATCCCCGGTAAGCCCCGGCGCCGCCACATTGCTGATCATCATCATCTTCGCACCCGATTCGATTGTCTGGCGAAATGCCGCAAATTCCTCGCTCTCAAACTGCTCTGCTGTTCTGTCCGTAGAGGCAAGCCCCTTGCCCGGATTCTCCGCGGTGCTTCCCACACCCGGGAAAAACTTCACACACGCAGTGACACCCTGACTCTGTAAGCCTTG
>USGM01000200.1 GCA_900554205.1 uncultured Lachnospiraceae bacterium | reverse complement strand
AAGGCTATCGCCCCGCTACAGCAGGGACATTTATATTCCTGCAAGTTTTGCATGAAAAGATCTCCTTTCTTAGTAAAAATTCACCAATTAAATGTTGCATGAGTCACATCTGCTTTGATGAACAGATATTCCTTCACCGGGCATCTTATTTTCTGTCATTATCATCAAATATATCGCCGCATTCAGGGCAGAACTTAGGTGGATTGGTCGGATCCTCCGGCTCCCAGCCGCATTTATCACAGCGGTAGAGCGGTGCACCTTCAGGTTTTTTGGCACCGCAGTTCTGGCAAAACTTACCCTTATTTACCGCGCCGCACGAACAAGTCCATCCGCTTTCGTCTGCCGGCTTCTGAGAACCGCACTCAGGACAGAATTTTCCGGTAGCTATGGTGCCGCAGGTACATTTCCAAGTGCCTGCCGCAGGTGATGCAGGTGCTTGCTGCTGTGCCTGCTGTTGTGCCTGCTGCTGTCCCATAGCAAACAGGTTTTGAGCGTTCATGCCTCCTGCATTCATCGCCATCCCCATTCCCATAAAACCTGTCATGGCACCGGCGGAGTTGCCTGCCGCAGTCTTCATGGCATCTGCCTGAGCACCTACAAGGGTTGCCCCAGCCATAGAAGGGTCCCGCATAATAGCCACACGCTGAGCCTGCTTGATCATATCTGCATCCTCATCCGGAAGAGTAACTGAACCAAGGGCAATGCTTACGATTTTCAAGCCACGCAGCTCTCCCCACTTAGCGGAAAGTGCCACATTCATAGCTTCCTCCAGTTCGGTGTTATGGCTGACAATCTGATTTGGGCGCAGCTCCAGGTCGGACAGCTTACCGAAAGCCGGCTGCAATGCGCTGATAAATTCTGTTTTCAGCTGGCTTTCCAGCTCATCACGGGTATACTCCTGCTCCACATTGCCGCACACATTAGTGTAAAACAGCAATGGATTGGCAATTTTATAGGAATATACACCGGAGCATCGCACCGAAACATCCACATCCAAACCGATTTTAGAATCAACCACACGGAATGGGATAGGATTTGGTGTGCCGAACTTGTTGTCAATCAGCTCCTTTGTATTAAAATAGTACACACGCTGATCCTTGCCTGTGTCACCACCATAAGTGAAACGCTTTCCGATAGTCTTGAAGCTTGCCAGAATACTCTCACCTAGATTACCGGAAAAGATAGAGGGTTCAGTGGAAGTATCGTATGTAAATTCGCCGGGTTCAGCACAGACCTCCACGACCTTACCCTGTTCAACAATAATCATACACTGCCCATCAGCTACGGCAATACCAGAACCATTGGAAATAATATTGTCATTTCCTTTCGTGTTGGAAGATCGTCCGCTGATCCGCTTTTGCCCCTTGGTAACAAGTACCTCCTTAGGCATGGACTCGCAGTAAAAGAATTCCTTCCATTGATCAGCAAGAGTACCTCCCAACGCACCGATACCAGCTTTAATAAGTCCCATAATAATAGCTCCTTTCTAATTGTAAAAATCATTTGTATATTCTCCGGCCAAAGCCGGCAGATCACTGTTTATTTTTCGCATTCCCTACGGAATACGGATTTTTGTTTTCTTTCGGCAAGTCGCGCTCCGAGCCACATTTACCTGCCCAGCCGATAAAGGCCATCCATATAATCAAATATAATATCCATGCGATAAATACGCCGACTGACCACCATATCGATATTTTCAGCCAAAAATGTAAAACCAATAAAATTACTGTGGGGAGCAGTCCTTCAATATTCATCAGGATATTTATTAAGAGGCAAAGAAAAAAATTGCCACTACGTTTTGAATTGCGCATTTCTTTCTCCTTTTATCTTACTTTCTCCCGAGAATCTCCCATGTATCGTTCGTTACATCATATACATAGACGAGATTGTCGCATACGCCGTAATAACGCTCTCTTACAAATTGATCCTCTCTGTCGGTTCCGAGAGCGAACAACAGACAGGTTCGGCCTTCGATCATCTGCGTATCTCCGGTATATATAATCTTCATTCCACCTTCAACAGCATCCTTTACCTCATCAGCTTCAAGAAGAATCTCTGTTGCAATTTGAACAGAACGCTCGTCAGGTATTTCTTCGTATATTGAGAAATCGTATACCCCTGCAGTATCCTGCAGATGTCCGTTTTCCATTGTCAGCGACGGGCGGAAGTCGATGGTGCCACCACCGTCAGTAACGGTAATTAAGACATTGGAGTATATCTCGCTAAGGTTACACCGCAGCAATAGCGGCACGCCGTTTTTACCTTCATACAAAGGGTGAGTCCGGTCTTCGGTATATTGACCATCTTCGTTTACACCTGAGGCATACACGGTTATTTTACCTTTGTCACAGGGCGGAACTATTGCGTAAAGTTCCTGCCCCTCGGCCATGTAAAGCGGTGCATACGCTAAGTCGGGATAGGTCTTTCCCGTTTCGCTGCTTTCATAATAGGTGCGCAGATCAATCTCGGAGCTCTCGCTGTCCACATAGCCGATAAAAGCAACGCCCGCTCCCGCGCTATGATAATTTATATTCTGTTGCAGTGCCGTTAATGCACCATCTTCTGTGTTTGAATCATCCGTGGCTTTGTCGGAGCCTCCATCGGAGATCCGACTTTCATCCTGGTATGATGGGTTTCTTTCGGGCAATACCGAACATCCACATAAAAAGCATGCAAGTAATGCTGCTGTACAAAACATCATAATTCTTCTTTTCATGTCGACCTCCACTTCTCATTATGAAATATTTTTGTGACAATTTTGATAGGTCACCAAAGGAGAGTTTTTCCTTTCGCATGTGCATTAAGCTTACCAACATCATTGGTATTCACTTTGCCATCACCATTAGTTACCAAAGCGGCTGTGTTTTGTTCACATGCTTGAGCAGACGGGAACAGTCCTTGATGTTGACA
>USGM01000199.1 GCA_900554205.1 uncultured Lachnospiraceae bacterium | reverse complement strand
TACCATGGATTCCTTCATAATGTATATCATTGGATAACCTTTTGACCCCGGTATCATGACAAAAGAAACGTCCCTGTGGCTTACTCGGAGAGGAAGATACCGATCTTTGAGCCGGTTGCGGCAACGGCATCTTCCAGAGTACGGTCGCCGGTAAAGTAGGGCCACATCTCTTCGCCGATGATCTGGAAAGGCTCTTTATAATTCGGATTTATGCTCTTTGCCCCTTCTACCATCTGCGTGATGAGTGACCGCTGTTCGGCTGACAGCATCCACGTGGTTCCGTCGGGCAGCTTCTGTTCCTTGCTGGCTTCCTTCAGCTGCAGCTCCAATGCTGCTTCATTCGTAGCCCATTCTTCTCCCGAGTAATACTCTTCGTAATGTTCATAGTAGAATCGCAGGAAATCCAAGGCTTTTTCCCTGTTACCGCTCTGCTTTATAAGGCACATTGCCCTGCTCGAGACAATGGATGCAAATTGTCCGTCCGCCATAGGGTATCCGAGCAGAGAGACGTCTGTCCCCGCTCTCTGGAACAAATCAGCCATCTCTTTCGGGTTAGAGATATACGCCTCGCCAAACAAGGAATCCTGCCCTGCCAGCAGTTCTTCCCAACAGTCAAAATATCCCTGCTGATCCGTATGCAGATTCTTGATGGAGAGACATAACTCCTTGAATTTATCGACCTGAAACTGCACTGCGCCGTCTGCCCCGGTAAGATAAGTCTCCAGATTACCGTAGAGGCACAGTCTGAGGATCTCCATGGGGAACAGTCCGTTTTCACTTTTTAATTCCGGGTTGCTGTCCAGCAATGCCAGCAGCTCCTGCGTTGTAGAGGCATGTAAGTTGCCTTCCCCGGTAATTCTGACGTAAGGAACAGAAAGTGTTATACTTCTTGGAATACCATAGGTCTCACCGTCTACCTGCCAATAGGCGAGGAATGCAGGTATTATTTCATCCGTGTTTTGCCCGAGAATTTCCAGATAGGGATTGAGCACTTCCAGATACCCTGCCTTTTGCAGAAGAGGGAACTCTGTTCCAATGGTAACTAGATCAATGTTTTCCAGTGAAGCGAGACGCAGATTCCATGCATTTTCACCAGGCTCCAGATGTTCTACAACGATTTCGGTATCATCACTCTGACGGCTGAATGCAATCGCCATCGCGTCAAGCGGCTGATCTGCGCCCTGTGTCACGACGGTGATCGTTTCCTTTTCAGCGGCAGCCACATTTCCGGTGTCACTTTCGATCGTGTTACAGTATAAGGGCGCCTTTGTATTTGTCATCCAGCTGCTTGTCCATACATAATACTTGTTCTGTACCGCAGCAACGTCTAAGATGTCTCCCTTTACAATGCCAAGCTCGTTCCACGGTAAGGAATATTCATCTGCCGGTGTGGTCTCCGCTTCCAGTGTTTTCAACCGTTTTGCAGAATCTGAGTCGGCGGACACTTCCAGCAGCCAACCGGAATTTCTGCCTGTATGGAAGGTACTTACCAGAAATTTACCGTCTTCTCCACCTGACAAATCGAAAATATTTTCCTCCTCTAAAAGAACCTTTCCGATAGAATTTCCCTGTACATCCCACATTACAAGCTCGTTTCCGAAGAGAAGTGCCAGACTGCCAGCCGAATTGAGACACATGTGCTGGGGAAGCTGACCGTTTGTTATGGTGTCTTCTACAGACAGTTCGCTGAGCGTTTTTCCATCGGTATCAATAAAGCGTACCGTACCACCGTTTTCGGCTTGCAAATAGCACGCGAGTTCCTGACCGTTAGGATGCACACAATAGCTTCTGAGCGTCTCGTGGCGGAACAGTTCGCGGGGACGGAGCGTCGTTACGGAGACAGCAATCAGAGAGTTGCCGCCTTCGCTTGTGCTGAGATAATATGCCTGTTCCCCTACTGCCTGAAATGTTCCCAACTGCATGGGATAGTTTTCAAATTCCTGTACCTCGTCGGCAGTATTCTTCCAGCCGGAAGTGTTCTCTCCCTACGTTTCTCTGGACGATGAACAGGCGGTCAGTAACAGAAGGGCGCAGATAAAAGCGGCGTGTAATATTTTGTAACGGTGTTTATTCTTTGATCTCATATGTGATTTTCCTCATCTTATCGGTATAAAGGCATATATAGAAATCGTGATGCGACATTGCTGTCGTATAGATAATTTGTGTATAATGTAGAAAGTACACAAAATAATTATAGACAAAAATGATAGGAATGTAAAGCATAATGAGACTGAGAGTTATAGAGAGATTAATATATGGTAACAGCTATAAATTCCTGTTGCATATTTTTTATGAATGATGTATACTTCCTATACAAGCAGATTTTCTAAAATCACATGTCAATCTTTATCGGCAGCTGCCGATGTCTACCGATTTTCCGAAAATTCCTGCTTATAGATACCCTGATAAATTTAAGTGGGAGAGACGGAAAGGTGCTATGCGATAACGCGGAAGCTGCTTTGATAATGGATTCTCCTGCTATCGACACCGGTCGAGGAAAGAAAGGAGAATGCCTATGGCAAAGTGTTACGAAGAATTACAGTTTACAGATGATTTTATGTTTGGCAAGGTGATGGAGGATAAGGAGCTATGTCGTGATGTTCTGGAATGTCTGTTGGATGAACCGGTCGGTGAACTGCGGGATGTACATACCGAGAAACAGTTGCGGTATACAGCGGATGGGAAACCGATCAGGCTGGATGTCTACACCAGAGATCATAAATCTGTTTATGATGCGGAGATGCAGAATCTCAACCACAGGAGACTGGAAGAACTGGAACTGCCGAAAAGAAGTCGATTTTACCAGTCCATGATGGACGTGGATTATTTGCAAAAGGGAGGCGCCTATCAGAGCCTGCCCGATGGTAAAGTACTGATTATCTGTACATTTGACCCGTTCGGTAAAGGCAAGGCAAAATATGTTTTTGAGAACAGGTGTGAAGACAAGCCGGAGCTTAGCTTAAGGGATGGAACGGCGAAGATA
>USGM01000198.1 GCA_900554205.1 uncultured Lachnospiraceae bacterium | reverse complement strand
GTTCTCGTATTCTCCCACCGCCAGTTCGACGCTCTCCACCGCCCCGCCCGCCGCCTGCCCGAAGCTCCCTGCCAGATGCCCGGCGCTCGCCCCGTCATTCCCGCTTCCGACGCAGATTACCGTCCTTCCGATCTCCGCGGCATTGTCCAGAAACCTCTCCAGCAAGGAGCTGCCGTCATGCGCCCCGTAGCTGTTCCCGAAGCTCAGGTTGATTACCAGCGGCATCCCAAGCTCCTGCGCCTTCCGCAGCGCCCATGTGACCGCGCGCATGATCTCCGTCGTTCTCGGGAACGACGACGCATCCGGTAGTCCAAGCTTTACAATCAGCAGCTCCGCCTCCGGGGCGACGCCCCTGTACGCTCCCGCTTCCGTCAACTGCGCCGCACCCAAACCGCCTGCCTGCCCCGCTGCTGTCTCTCCTGCTCCGCCCGGCTCTGCCGCCCCGAACCGGCTGTACCCCGCCGCGATTCCCGCGACCGCTGTGCCATGCCCGCTCGTATCGACTGTTGGCAAAAGATTGTACTGCTCCTGCCTCGACTCTGCCCGCAACGCGGCATTGATCTGTGCCTCGTCAAATTCCGCGCCGGTCCGAAAGCCCTCCGGCGGCTGCGCCCGATCCGTTTTCAGGGTCTGATCCCAGAGATAGCGTATCCGCGTGCTGCCATCCGCCCTTCGGAATACGGGAAGCCGGTAATCTATCCCCTCTCCTGTCAAACAAATGCAAAATTCTAAATAACCGCCTACTCCGCACCGGGGTCAGCGGCAGCCGGATGCGTTCCCCTGTGCTGCGGGCTTCGCCTTTTCCCACGTCCCTCCTGCACCTTCTCAAACACCGCCCTTTCAATGATCGGCTCATGGTGGTCGTACCCCGTCAGCCATTCCTCACGAGGCCTTATATGATTCTTTCCGCCCACAAAATCCTTTTCATACTTCTTCTGGACAATGTTTCCAATGTAGATTTCATTCCGCAATATCTGGCATATCGTGCCGGTGCTCCACTGAAATCTCCCGCCTTTTGGCGCTCTCCTCGTCCTTCCCTTCTCAATTTTAAATTCAATCGGTGTCTTTACACGGTTTGCGTTAAACAACCTTGCGATCTGTGTGGAACTATAGCCTTCCACCTTTAATGAGAAGATTCTTTTCACAATCTCCGCTTCATCCTGCGCAATGACCAATGCGTGTCTGTCATCTGGGTCTTTTTCATACCCAAAAGGACTGTTCCCGCTGATATACTGCCCCTGCTCCTTTCTCACGGCAAGGGAGGAACGTACCTTCAGCGACAGATCCTTGCTATACAGGTCATAGAGCAGATTCCTGAAATTTACATCAATATCTGCAATCCCCCCCTGATAGTCTGCACTGTCATAGTTGTCATTCACCGACAGGAACCGCACTCCCAGAAACGGAAAAATCTGTTCCAGATAAGCCCCTAGCTCAATATAATCCCTTGCAAATCTCGAGAAATCCTTTACTACGATGCAGCTTATCTCCGAATCCCTTACCTGCTCCAAAAGCTTCTGCACACCGGGGCGCTCAAAATTTGTCCCCGTATAGCCGTCATCGCAGAACTCAGATAATTCATAATCCGAAAACTTCTCTGCGACAAACTTGCGCAAAAGCATTCTCTGCATTCCGATACTATTGCTTTCTTCCTTATCCTTCGCATCCTCCTTTGACACCCGCATATAAATGGCAATCAGATACTTTTTCACTCAACCCTCACCTTCCAAATCGGAAAATAACTTTAATCCTATGATCCCGATAGACCTCAATTCTGCTGATCAGCGTATTTACCACCTCCGCCGTCAGTTCCACCCCTTCATCCCCTTCAACAACCGCCCGCAGGAAATGATTTTTCTGCTCTGTCTCCTCATCGATTGCCCGAAGCTTTTCCGCAATATCCGCGCACTGTTTCCGGCAGACAAGAATTTTCTTAGCATTTTCCTCTTTTAAATGCCGAAAGCTCCTCTCATCCATCTCCCCCATGCGATACCTCAGGTACTGCTCGCTTCCAAGCCTTTTCGTATTTTCCATTTTCCTGCCGAGCCTCATAAGCTCCCTTCGCCATCCCCTCTTCGCCCTCTCCGCCTCCATACGATTGCTCTCCACGAGCGTATCTGTCCGCATGTCAGGCAGCGCGAACTCCTGCCAGATCGCCGCTTTCACAAGATTGCTTAAGGTCTGTAAGCCTATGCTCTTTGTGACACATCTTTCGTCATCAATACGGTCTGCCATGGGACAGTTATAGCGGTATCTCCTCACCTTCGCCTTGGAACAAAGCTCCTTTACGGCGGAGCTACGCTTCATTTTTGCACCGCAGTCCCCACAGAAAAGCACATCCGCAAAAAGATCCGCATCCGGCGGAACCGTTTCGGAAGAGTCCTTCTGCTTACAGGACTCCGAAGGCTTTTCGAGCCTTTCGGCAGCCGCCTGAAACATCTCCTCGCTGATCAGTGCCTCATGCGTATGCTCCCTGACCGCCCGGTCGCCGGAAGCAATGCCACATCTGCCCTGCATCCCATAACCCTTTCCGCCGGTTCTCCCCCGCACCAGACAGCCGGTATAGACCGGATTCGTCAGAAGCATTCGGATCGTTCCCCTCGACCACTCCTGCAGCGCTTCCCCTGCCGGACAGTGAATCTGTCCCGTCCTGTGATACTCCGCCGGTCTGACGATCCGCTCTTCGTAAAGCCAAAGTGCAATCTGCTTCATGTTCCTGCCAGAGAGAAACATCTCATAGATTTTTTTCACAATATCCGAGGTAGTTTCCTCTACGAAAAGGCATTTTTTACCGCCTGCCCACTCCGCACGGTATCCATAAGGCGGCACACCGCCCGTGAAGCCTCCCTGTTCCCGCTTTGCCTGCCTGCTGGACTTCACCTTCACGGCGATGTCCCTCGCGTACATTTCGTTCACAAGGTTTTTCAGATTTACACCCAAGGTTTCATTCTGCCCGGATCTATCCGCACTGTCAAAATGATCCGTGACAGCAACGAAGCGC
>USGM01000197.1 GCA_900554205.1 uncultured Lachnospiraceae bacterium | reverse complement strand
AAGTTCATCACCTTTGGCGTGGAGGGTGAAAGCATGGCGCAGGTCAAGCCCCGGCTCGACCACATCCAGAACGACCTGCTCAACAATTTCCACCGGCTGGGGGTGCAGGCAAAGCCGCTGAACGGTGTCCAGCGGCTGAAACTCATGCACGATATGTTCAACATGGACGGCGCATCCAAGTTTCACTTTGACTGGAAAGACCTTGTGAAAAGCGGCCTGTCCGTGAAGGATGCCATTGCGCCCACCGCTTTTGCGTTCAAGAACAGCCGGACATTCCAGATGGGCGGCATCTTTTGCGCCGCCAGCTTTCTGAGCATCACAGCATCCGACATCAGTGACCAGCTTTTGAAGGATTTTCTGGACATGGATTCCAGCCAGATCGTTACCATGCACATCCAGTCCGTTGACCAGAACAAGGCCATCAAGACGGTCAAGCGCACCATCACGGAACTGGACCGCAGTACCATTGAGGAGGTGCGCCCAGATAGGGCATTGTGTAGTGTAGCGTAAGGGACTACCCCGTAGGATAACGCGGGAAACAACCTGCCTAACCGAAAGGCGAAAGCTGAAACGGGAACAGAGCACGGCAGGAAAGCGGTAAGTCACTGAAAGACAGTATTGTGCGACTGAACCGCCATGTTAAGCGGATACGAGGATGAAGTTGGGTTTACTGATACGCAAGTTTCTAATTTCTGTTATTTTCAGGCGGAGGAAAATGTCTGAAACCTCTGTCATGAACGCGATGGATGATGCTCTTCCATCCATCGGTTATCTCAATGTTCATGGAATCTGTAGGAGAACCTATGGCAAGGAAACGAAAGCGCATACCGACAATCCGCATTTCCCTACACACAATGTTAACTGGGGATACCCTACACAGGAACGCCTGAAAAGGCTATGGCTGTAGAGCCTGAAAATCCTGCATGGGTACGGAACGCTCATAGTAGTCCGAGAGGGATAATGACCCTTACATGGCGAAGGAGCGTAGTTATTGTGTACTAAAATAGAACGTTGATTAGGGAGGAAAACCTCATTGCAACCAACAACCGAAATTTTAGAAAGAATCAGCAAAGACTCATTAACCCATAAGGAAGAAGTATTTACTAGATTGTATCGCTATCTGCTGCGCCCAGATATTTACTATCAGGCATACCAGCGTCTGTACACGAACAAGGGTGCATCGACAAAAGGTATCAATCAAGACACAGCAGACGGTTTCAGCGAAGCTAAGATTGAAAAAATCATTCAGTCCTTGGCAGATGAAACCTATCAGCCCACGCCAGTACGACGAACTTATATTGCAAAGAAAAGCAATCCGAAGAAGAAGCGTCCATTAGGTATTCCGACCTTTACGGACAAATTGGTTCAAGAAGCACTCCGTATGATATTGGAAGCAATTTATGAACCGCTCTTTCAGGACTGCTCGCATGGATTCCGCCCGAAAAGAAGCTGTCACACCGCATTAGACAAATTGAAGTACCAATTTGGCGGTGTGCGTTGGTTTGTTGAGGGAGATATTAAAGGGTGCTTTGACAATATAAATCACGATGCACTGGTTGGATTTATCGGCAGCAAGGTCAAAGATGCACGCATCGTAAAACTGGTCTACAAATTTCTAAAAGCAGGATATTTGGAAGATTGGGTTTACCACAAAACCTACAGCGGCACACCGCAAGGCGGTATTCTTTCACCGTTGCTGGCAAACATCTATCTGCACGAACTTGATAAATTCGTCATGCAGCTAAAAGACGAATTTGACACTCCTGAAAAAGGGAAAATCACCCCGGAATACCGTGAACTGCACAATAGAATCAAAAATCTTTGCTACCACATCGACAGAAAGAATGGAGTAGAAAGAGAAAGCATGATTGCAGAGTGTAAAACACTCCGCAAACAACTTTTGAAAACTCCATGCACAGCACAGACGGATAAAAAGCTCAAATATATCCGCTATGCAGATGATTTTATTATTGGTGTAAAGGGCAGTAAAGAGGATTGCCAGTGGATTAAGAGCAAACTCTCTGAGTTTATTGGGCAAACACTCAAGATGGAACTCAGCGAAGAAAAGACACTTATTACCCACAGCAGTGAATGTGCCCGGTTCTTAGGTTTTGATGTTCGTGTCAGAAGATGTGAGAAAGTAAAGCGGAACAAGAAAGGCACAAAAGCGAGAACTCTCAACAACCATGTTGAGCTGCTAGTGCCATTCGATGACAAAATCCACAACTTTATTTTCTCAAAGGGTATAGCGATACAGAAAAAGGACGGAAAGCTATTTCCCGTTCACAGAAATTCCCTGCTACGGCTGACAGACCTTGAGATAGTCACAGTTTACAACGATGAGTTGAGAGGTATTTGTAATTATTACGGAATAGCCAGCAACTTCTGTAAACTGAAATATCTGTCTTACCTTATGGAATACAGCTGCCTAAAAACGCTTGCAGCAAAACACAAAAGCAAAATCTCAAAAGTTGTTGCTATGTATAAAGACGGAACTGGCGAATGGGGTATCCCCTACGAAACGAAAAAGAAAGCCAAGCGCCGCTATTTCGCCAACTATATGGACTGTAAAGATGCGAAAATTTCAACAGACTGCATTAGCAATGCCGCAATTATTTATGGTCAGTCGGTAACACCGCTTGAGAAGCGTTTGAAAGCAAGAATTTGTGAACTTTGTGGCACAACGGAAAGCGAACGTTACGAAATCCACCATATCAATAAACTGAAAAACCTTAAAGGAAAAGAACCGTGGGAAATCGCAATGTTAGCAAAACGGCGAAAGACACTTGTAGTGTGTGAGCACTGCCACCATCTAATTCACAATCAATGAGTTTTTCTGACCGAACAATGACAGAGCCGTATACTTCGAGAGAGGTAAGTACGGTTCCCGGAGAGGGTGATGCAAACCTGCTATTGCAAGATAGTAAGGCGGCAGCTCCCTACTCCACCAGAAAAAAGCTGTCCGTTCCGGCTACGACATGGATATAATCCCTTCCGACCTTGCAATAGCAGGTTTGCATC
>USGM01000196.1 GCA_900554205.1 uncultured Lachnospiraceae bacterium | reverse complement strand
GGCTCTTGACTTGGGGAAAATGAGGATTTTCAAATAGAAACCGCCCGGACAGGGAGTGTATCGTCGGGGCGGCTGTTATCGCAAGATTTCCGATTTTTCCGGCTCTTGACTGTCAAGCATAGATTAGCTCATATTTTACGATTTCTTCTGCCTGTGCCTTGCAAGCGTTCATCAGCCCTACCCACTTCATAGGCGCGGCGGCTTTCAATTCCTCGGTGGCTCCCGCGCTCTTGGCAAGCTCCGGCATGATAAGGTCAATCAGGCTCCGCGCGGCTGCGTCAATCTCCGCACAATGCTCATACAGTTTTTCACTGGCAACAAGGGCGGTGTAGAGATCGGGGCGGTAGCCCTCAAGATAGGCTTTCCGCAAGTGTCCATAATGCCCGATATAGGGCGGTCTGGCGGGTGAAGTAGTACCGTTGTCAATCAATCTTCTCATGCGCTCTTTTCTCCTTTCTCGTCTGCGACAGGGGGAAGTTTATGGGGCTTTTGCTCCTGCTCCCGTTCCCGCTGTTCTCTCCATTGTCTGCGTTTTTTCTCCATATAGCGGCGGTTGTATTCGGCTTTTTTTGCTCTGCGCCGTTCCTGCTCTGCCAATGCCGCTTTTTCTTCCTCTGTCAGTACGATTTCCTCATGGGGGATTTCTACCTTGCCGACAAAGTTAAAGAAAATCTCAACCTCCTGTGTGCGGCTCGCCCCTTTTCCCTCGGCTTGGTGGACAAGGATTTTTTCAACAAATTCATTTATCATTGCGGGGGTGAGTTCGGAAAAATCCGTATATTTTTTGACAAGGGCAAGAAACTTCTCGGCATTGACGGTTTCCCTGCTTATGCGGTCAAGCTCCTGCTGGTCTTGTGTGATACTATCGGTCAAGCCCTCTAACTCGGCTTCAAAATCATGCAACATTTGTTCAAAGAGCTTGTCTGAAAGCCGCCCATTTACATTGTCCTCATAGAGCTTGCGAATTAAGCGGCTCAATTCGTCGGTGCGCTTTTCGCTGCGCTGTTTCCTCTGTCGGATAGCTTTAGCCGCTTTTGCCTGTCTGTCCTCGGAAGCGGAACAGACTTGCGCCATAAACTCGGCTTCGTTGTTCTGTGCATAGTCGCAAACTTCCTTTATCGCTTCAAGCAGTAATTCATTAACAACGGCAGTACGGATAAGGTGTGTGGTGCAATAATCATCAAAGTGTTGATTGCCTAAATCATAACGGGAACAGTTGTATTCGTCGCGGTCTGGACGTTTCTTTCCAGTTGGTCGCCCTGCCCAATCCCGCGCATTGCCAGCCTTGCCCCTGTGGTTATACATCTTAGCCCCGCAATCCGCGCAAAACATCAAGCCCGTTAAAGGATTTGCCGCGCCTATGGTGTCCGTCCGGCGTATCGTTTTCCGCAAGCTCTGGACGCGCTCCCATGTTTCCTTGTCAATAATAGCTTCCTGCGTATTTTCAAAAATGACTAAATCCTCTTTGGGTGTCATTCTGGAGCGTTTGTCTTTGTAGCTTTCTTTATAGGTGCGGAAGTTTACTGTATGCCCCATATACTCCGGCTTGGATAGAATATCGGCAACTGTGCCGCCACGCCATGTGTACCGTTCAGCGGGGTTAAAATTAGACTGATGTTTCCCCACGCCGCGCTGTGCAAGATAATAGGACGGTCTTTCAACCTTTTCCAAAGCAAGGATACGGGCAATTTCATACGGGCCTTTGCTCTCCAACGCCATGCGGTAAATCCGGCGTACTACCTCGGCGGCTTCCTCGTCGATAATCCAGTGGTCTTTGTCATTAGGGTCTTTCTTATAGCCATAAATACAATGGCTGTTTGTATGCTTGCCGGACATTCCTCTTGCGTGGAGAACGCTTGTTATTTTTCGGCTGCTATCACGCACATACCATTCGTTCATAATATTCAAAAACGGGGCAAACTCGCTGCTTTCGCGCTTGTCGCTGTCAACTCCGTTTGCTATGGCAATAAAACGGACGCCCCGCTCCTTGAACATGACTTCTGTGTAAAATCCCACTTGCAGATAATCTCTGCCGACACGACTTAAATCCTTTACCAGCACATGGGAAACCTCTCCGGCTTCTATGGCTGCAATCATGCGTTTCCAATTAGGGCGGTCAAAGTTTGCGCCAGACCAGCCGTCATCAGTAAAGTGGACACAATTCGTAAATCCATGCTCCTTTGCATAATCTTCAAGCAGCTTCTTTTGATTGATTATACTGTTACTGTCGCCTGTGAGGTCGTCGTCGCGGGAAAGACGCTCGTATAGTGCGGTTATCTTGCCGTTGTCCGTTTTCTTTGCTTTCATTGAAAAACTCTCCTTTCTATGGGCGATTTCTTATCCCCCTTTCACAGCATATAGCTTCCGTAAAGGGCTTGGGTGGCTGGGTCTTGCCGTCCTTGACGGTAACAGTATCCGGGGTAAGGGCCTGTCCGGTGGCCAGCCCAGGAAACCATTTGCCGCCTTTCTTTTCGGCGGTATACCGTTTCCAGCCGAAATCCTGGGGCATTTTCAGATGGAGCTTGAAGTCGGCTCCGCCGCAGGAGATCATTGCATCTGCCTCTTTGTAGCAGTAGGGGCCGGAGGTGGCAATCATCACCTGACGGGAAATGAGCTTGAGGATATTCTGCTCTCCCATGGGCAGTGCCTCCAAATCCTGCCAGCTGGCGGCCTTGGTGGGGATGATGGCATGGTGATCCGTGACCTTTTTGGAATTACAGAGCTGCTCCCCATAGATTTCATCCGTAATGGGCAGGTCGCAGATGCCGGAGGCCCACAAAAGAATCTCTTTTACACGGGGCAGCATATCGTCCGTCAGATACCGGCTGTCCGTTCTAGGGTAGGTACAGAGCTTCTTTTCATAGAGCGCTTGCAGGTAGTCCAGCGCCTGTTGGGCCGTATATCCCAACAGACGGTTGGCGTCTCGCTGCAAGCTGGTCAGGTCATACAGTGCCGGGGCGGCTTCTTTCTTTTCCTGCTGACGAATCTCTTTGACAACGGCGGTGTTTGCTGTCTTGCAGGCTG
>USGM01000195.1 GCA_900554205.1 uncultured Lachnospiraceae bacterium | reverse complement strand
GCGACAGCTTATTTAGATTACCACATCGCTGTTCGTTTGTCAACAACTTTTTTTATTTATTTTTGAATCTTTTTTGTTGTCTTGGTTGTTCCTCAACAACGAAATTGAGTATATCACCCATATCTACACTTGTCAACACTAAATTTGATATTTTTTGTAATTTTTTTGAACAATTTATCAAAAGAGCCTGAAACGCTCTATTTATAAGCATTTCAGGCTCTTATCACGCTTTACTGTCCTAAACATTTTACTGTATATAGGCTCATTTCAGCTGAATTGTATATATTTTTGTGTCATTTTTCAGTTTTAAAGAGAGCGAAGTGATTTCTTCATCGCTCTGCTGCTCCACCTCGATTACCAGCACGGCCGTCCTTGTCTCTCCCGCAGGAATAACATCCACGTAGGTAGACAGATCGTCCAGCAACAGCGATGGCATCGCCCTTCTCTTGTAATCCTCATTGACCGTGATCCGGAACTCCACATTCTGGGACGCAATGTCAACGCTCTGTTCCTGCTCTGTCTCATTCGTCAGCTGGAAGCTCAGCACAAGCAGCTTCTTTCCGCTCGTCGCTGTGAGCATAAAATAATGTTCCTCCCCATCATGAGGGTACGCATCACACACCTCTTCCCCAAGATAGGAAACCCGCATCCCCTCCGGCAGAGCGAGAACCTCTTCCATACTGCTTTCCTGCGTGTCATCAACCCTGTCAATCACCGGTGTCTCATCTACCGGTGCCATACCGGAAGGCTCCGGAGTCTCCTGCGGTGCCTGTTCGGACGGCTCCGTCGGCTCGGTCGTCTCCTCCGGCAGCTCTACAAGCCGGCTTCTGCGGTTTGCATCATATTTCATCAGCGTGACCGCTGTGTATTCACCGATCGCCTGTAATTCCTCCTCGTCCAGATTCGGTATCGCATTCTCCCCGCATCCGGTCGTCCCTAAGCACATCAAAATTGCCAGCGCCGCCGCAACAATTTTCTTTTTCATACTCGCCCTCTCATATCCCTGTTTCCCTGCTATGGCATCCATAAAATGCCTTGCTATCTATAAATATACAACACATTTTGATTACAGTCAATTCTTCATTGTTCTGTGGTATATCGCCGCCTCATAGGGGCGCAGCAAGCCCTCCGCAGGTGCGGCATAGTTTGTCAGAAGCAGCTTTCCCTCCCGCTTCCATTCCTCCTGGAACGCAAACGGCACTTCATTTCCGTAAAAATTGCAGACTACCAGCAGCTCTTCCTGTCCGGTTCTTCTGACATAGGAAAAAATATCGGCATGCTCCTTGAACAGCATTTCAAAGTCTCCCTCACCGAAAACAGGATACTGCTTTCTAAGCGCGATCAGCTTCCGATAGTAATGAAAAACGGAAGTCTCGTTTTGAAGCTGTTCCTCTGCATTGATCCGGCAATGGTTCTCATTGACCCCGATCCACGGCTCCGTCTCCGAGAAGCCCGCATATTTTCCAGCTGTCCACTGCATCGGTGTGCGCGCATTGTCCCTGCTCTTAGCATGAAGCGAACGCAGTACCTCCTCCTTCGGATAGGTCTTAATCCGTTCCCGGTACATGTTGACGGACTCAATGTCCCTGTAATCCTCCGGCTGGAAATCCACATTCGTCATGCCCAGCTCCTCACCCTGATAAATATAGGGAGTTCCCTGCATACCATGCAGCAGCGTCGCCAGCATCTTCGCGGATTCTTCCCGGTATTCTCCGTCGTTTCCCCACCTTGACACAATTCTCGGCAGATCATGATTGTTCCAGAACAGACTGTTCCAGCCACAGCGGTAGAGTGCCTTCTGCCATTTTTCAAAGACGGTTTTCAGCTTTGCCAGTTCCAGCGGACAGAGATCCCACTTCTCCTTGCCCGGAAGCTGATCGAGTGTTATGTGTTCAAACTGGAACACCATGGACAGCTCGCTGCCGTCCGGATTGCTGTAGAGCTTCGCATTCTCAGTGTTTGCGCCCCATGCCTCCCCGACTGTGACAATGTTCCCTCTCTGGAAGGTCTTTGCACTCAGCTCCCGCAGAAATTCATGCAGTCTCGGGCCGTTACAGGTGATCTGGTGATCCGGCTCCTTTGCAATCTGATCGATCACGTCGAGGCGGAAGCCGCCGATTCCCCTGTCCATCCACCAGTTGATCATTTCATATATCTTTTCCCTGAGCGCCGGATTCTCCCAGTTCAGATCCGGCTGCTGAACCGCAAACTGATGGAAGTAATATTGCCCCAGCTCCTCCACCCACTCCCATGCGGAGCCGCCGAAGCACGCCCGCATATCATTTGGCGGCGTACCCTTTTTGCCATCCCGCCAGACATAGAAATCGTGATAAGGATTCTCCCGGCTCTTTTTTGCCTCCCGAAACCACGGATGCTCGTCCGAGGAATGGTTTAGGACAAGATCGAGAATGATCCTGATGTTTCTCTTTCCCGCTTCCCCGATCAGCTCATCCATATCGGCAAGCGTGCCGAACATGGGATCAATATCCTGATAGTCTGAAATGTCGTAGCCGTTGTCATATTGAGGAGATCTGCATACCGGCGAAAGCCAGATCGCATCTATTCCCAGCTCGTGCAGATAATCCAGCTTACCGATAATTCCCTTAAGATCGCCTATGCCATCCCCGTTACTGTCCTTGAAACTGCGCGGGTAGATCTGATAGATCACCGCATTCTTCCACCATCTTTCACTCATCTAACGCTTTTCCTCCAACAGATATATATTTCTTATACTTTTCTGCATCATTTTTATGGCAGCTGACCCTCAGCCGCACCCCTTCTGCGAGATATTCCCGCTCCAGAACCGTCGCATTCTCCATAAAGTAAGAAAGAATGCTGCCCTGTTCAAACGGAAGCAGCAGCTCCGTCTCCACCCGGTCCTTATAGAGCACCTCCTTTACCATCCCGACAAGCTCTTCCAGACCGCAGTCCTGCCCTGCCGCCATATAGATCCGGTTTCCATTTACCTTCGGCAGTTCCTCCATATTGCATTTATCTGCCTTATTGTACACAATGATCTGCGGAATATCCCCCG
>USGM01000194.1 GCA_900554205.1 uncultured Lachnospiraceae bacterium | reverse complement strand
CGTACATAACAAAATGCCGTTCCCACTCTCGCGGAGCGTTTTCCGTAAGGCCCGTCGTTTCGCAAAGGTAGTCGTCGCGCCGGTCACGATAAAAAGCGGCCGGTCGGGAAACGCCTCACGCAAAGCTGCCGCATAGGCGTCCAGCACTACCTTGTGACGTACACCTATGGCCACGATCTCATTGGGCCAACTGCCGGTAAGTTGAATTGCTTTCTGAAGCTTTCCGGGGAGCTCACCGGTATACTCTGAGACGGTATTGGGCGCGGCACTGATCCGCAGCAGAAGTGTGATCTGCTGAATGATCCACAGCATGGCATCTTTCCGCGCATTATTCGTCGAGGCAAAATAGTTCCGGCGCATGGTGTGAAATTCCTTGACCGCCTGCACCCAGACGTCCTTTTCTTCTTGGGAAAACAGAATAGGCTCCTGATGGATACGCTTGATGTCCTTACCTGTTACCTCCTCAAACGTGCGGGTGATCACAGTCTTGGCGAGGATGTCGCGCAGAATATCCGCATTATAGATATCCTGTGTGCGCTGCCCAACACCGAATACGGTGATCTTCTCCGGCAGGTGCGAGTTGGCGAACAGCGTATAGCCACGGCGATAGGCCGGGATCGGTTGACCGAGCCACGGGTTCGCTTCCTGCGTCGTCGTGCCATCCTTATCATAGTGATAGATAATGGGGCACCAGGAGATCATATTGACAGAATTGTTGTAGAGCAATTCCATCTGCGGTGCAAACTCGGAGATGTTGTTCCGCGTACTGGTGCCTGTGGTCAGCAATTTGGAAGAACATCGTCTGAAACAGGACAGCACCACCTTGGCACGGCTGCTGTACGGGTTGCAGATTTCATCGCTTTCATCCAGCACGAGGCAGGTTTTTCGGCTATGGATCTTCAGCCACTTTTTGATCTGCCTGTGGTACTTGCACAGCGCGTTGAAGGTCATCAGGACAAAATCGCCGGGCTTGATCCGATCCAGATCCTGCAGCCGTTCCACGAACACATAGGATACATCATAATTGGGCAGCACCAGATCCCAGTTATTGCGGATAGAGATGGCCGGTGAAATGACCCATGTGTTGCGGTATCCCTGCTTCTCCATGCGGTATTTCCCGTAGGCGATGCCGGCTATGGTCTTGCCTGAACCTTGTTCCCACTGCAGCAGCGTATAGCGCTTTTGCAGCGCAAGGTTCAGGTCGTGGAGCTGGGTATCATTCAGCAGGATCTCTTCCTCGTTTTCCGAATCCCACAGCCAGAAATCATCCAGCCATTCCCCAATCTTGGTATCCTGACTCATTTCAGAGAAAGACTGGCTCTGTATCAGATAGTCATTTCGCTTTTTACGCAGCAGCCGTTCATAGCCCGGAAGCGTCTTACCATGCAGTACCGCATTGTAGACCGGAACAGGCTGGCGCATTTCAGCGGTCATACGACGCCGTGCCGCCGCACTATACCCTTTATATACGAAAGCATAGTCCTGCTTGACGAGACGGATCTCATCGCGTTCCGGCTGGCGGTGCTGGCTCCTGAGCGTCTGGCGGAGATAATGCAGTACCTTTGCCTCAGTCAGTCGCCGGCTGCACCACTCTTCGTACTTCATATCCGGTGGCTGTGTTTCGGTATAAAACCGGTGCAGGTACTCACAGCACTTGGCGTAACGGTCTTTCAAGGCGGGATGTATCCTGATCTGGTACAGCATCTTTTCTACCGTATAGGTGAACGATTCGGACGTCTGACGCTCCTTTGCCAGTTCCCGCAGGATCTTGGCGCGGTTTTCCTTCAGCATGGCCTTTGGCATTTGCAGCAGTGTCATGTGGATCGTCTGCGCCGCACCATCATAGATGCCGCCGGAAAGGTCGGCGTCCGTCTCTGTGTGGTATCGGGCCGGCGTTTCGGTATCTGTACTCTTCTTTTGCCAGAATTGCAGCTTCACGGGGAAACGCGGAACACCCATCTGGGTAAAAGCGTTATCCGGCAGCAAAGCTTGACCAAGAAAACGGAAATGGGCTTCCATCTTCCGGATCATCGACTTGTCCGAAAAAGAATCTGCCAGAAAAGAACAGGGTACGATCAAGGCCAGGATGCCCAGTGGCTTCAGAAGCTCGGACGCTTTCAAGCAGTAATAGAGCTGCGACAGGTGTTCCCTGCCATCCTCTGCCAACCATCTCAGATTGAAGGGCGGGTTTCCAACCACATAATCGAAGCGTACCTGCGGCGTATAATTGCGGATATCTTTATTGACCAGATTGGCCTCCGGGTAGAGGAACGATGCCACCTTGAATGCCTTGGTATCCAGCTCACAACCGTAGACGTTGGCTTCCACCGGCATTACGTTGAAGAAGTTCCCCATCCCGCAGGTGAGATCCGCCACCAGATCATCTCTTTCTAGCTGAAGGCAATCCACTACGAATTGACATAGGTCGGGCGGCGTAAAGAACTGGCCGTTTTCCAGCTCTTTTTTGGCCTCGCTGTATCTATGGTAGTTCTCATAGTCCTTTCGGGAAAGACCGTGCAGTCCGCCATTTCCTGTATAGCCCTGAAAGACATCTTCCTTTGTGATGCCGTAAGTATCGTATGCGCCGCTGTCGATCAGATAGAGAAGCTTTTCGTTGACCGCTCTGCGGCTGCTCTGCGGGACCGGTTCTGTTGAGGGTGCATATTTCATGGCGGCACCTCAACACAAAAAGTCAAGATACGTTTCGGCAAATTCCTTTGCCAAAGCAGCGGTCTTGAACTTCAGATCCACACGTCCGTTCTTGAACATACGCAGATGCACGAGCTTCTGGCAGGTTGGGAACTGGAACTGCGATGTGGATACGTCAGAGTACCCCAGCAGCTCGGAAAAGCCTGCGGGAAAGCGCCCGAATGTATTGGTCTCATAGTGTGCTACAGCGGTAAAAATGTCCTGCATACGCTCTGCAAGTCTCCACTCTTCACGGCCCCATCGTTCATCGCAACTGCAAAAGTATCCGCCAAAACGAAGCGTATCTCCTTTTCTGTCATAACCGGCATTGCTATTACTCCAATATGCCGCCTTATGGCATTTGGTACGCAGCTCCTGAAAAGCACGTTCTACGAAGCTGAGTCCGTCCAGCTGTATGAACATCTGGTCAACCACATCTTCATAGTGCAGCGAAAGATCCC
>USGM01000193.1 GCA_900554205.1 uncultured Lachnospiraceae bacterium | reverse complement strand
TGTGTATGCCCCTGACAATGCTCGGCACCGCCGCCTCACCCTGTACAATCGCCGGATAGAGAATAATCTGCACATACGGATTCCGCCTGCGGGCGATCTGCATGATGTCACGAACCGCCGCACCGGTATCCGCCGTCACCACGCCCAGCGTTCTGATGTAACGCGGGATGGGCTGCTTATATTCCACCGCAAACATACCGGACTCCTCAAGCTCGCGCTTCAGCTGCTCGAATTTCTCGTAGAGCAGACCGCTTCCGTCCAGGGCAATCTGCTTCGCATAGAGCTGATACCTGCCGTCCCGCTCGTAGACATCTACGGTTCCGCCGACAATCACCTGCTGCCCTTCCGCCAAACGAAAAGAAAGACCCGCGCGGTTGCCTGCGAACATGACACAATTCACCACTCCCTTTGGGTCCTTTAATGTAAAATAAATATGTCCCGACGGATGATATTTGCAGTTGCTGACCTCTCCCTTTACGAAGAGCCCCTGCAGCAAATAGTCCTGTGTGAACATATTTTTAATATATGAATTCAGTTGTCCTACCGTATAAACGTTCCGAATATCAATCACCCAGCTTTAAAATTTTTGCCAGAATCGCATTCACGAAAGCACTTGAACTGTCCTGACCATATTTTTTCGCAATCTCCACTGCCTCGTCGATTGCAACTCTCGGCGGGATATCGTCATCATAGCGCATCTCGTACACGGCCAGACGCAGGACGGTCAGTTCCACCTTTCCCATTCTGGTCGTGTCCCAGCCCTCTGTATTCTCATCGATCAGCTTGTCTATCTCGGGAATCTTCTCCCTGACCAGCTGACACCTTTCCTCAATATAATCGGCATCCTTCTGGGAAGGAATCGCCTCATTGTCCTCCAGATACAGGCACATCTGCCTCGGCATATCCTCAGGAGAGTGAAACTCTACCTGAAACAAAAGCATAAATACCTGTTCTCTCTGCTCGTGTCGTCCCATTGCACTTTTCCTTTTTACTTTACTTTTACGCCTGCGATCCTGATGTTGACGTCATTGCAGGTAAGCCCTGTCATGTTCTCGATGGCATTCTTCACCTTCGTCTGAACCTTCTGACAGGTCGCGGGAATGTTGTAGCCGTACTCCATGGTGACAGCCAGATCAACGACAACGCTGCCGTCGAGCACCATGACCTTGACACCCTTTGTCAGCTTCTTCATGCCAACCTTGCTCATCAGCTCGTTTGTGATGGTTCCCGCCATCGCGCTGACACCCTCTACCTCTGTCGCAGCGAGGGAGGCAATCATTGCCACAACATCATCTGCGATCTGCACAGCGCCTACGTTTTCCTCATCCTTGAGCACAACTGTCTTCTTATCTATTTCTTTTTCCATCCGAATTTCCTCCTGATCGAAATTACCTTGCATATCAGATATAAGTATACCACATAATCTATTCATTTGTCACCCAAAAACTCAGAGACATCTGACTGTCGTTCTGCGTATAGGCAACCGTCCCGCCGGACACCGTATCCATGTACAGAAAAATTTCCTGTCCGCCGATCAGCCGGTCGAGCATCTGCCGGTAGCACTCCTCGTCGGAGCACTTCAAAGCCACCTCGTCCCTGCCCTGTTCCTTTGCCTGTTCAAAAACCGTCCTCAGCTGATCCTTGTCAAAGCCGGAGAAGAATGCGCCCTCCCTGACATAATAGTTGGCATCCGTATCCACACAAAGCGGCAGCTCCATACTGTCCGAGGGAGTGTGTGTCCTCAAGAGCTCCTGCGTCGTCACGTTCAGATAATCGTAATTGATCTGCGGCCGGTTCGCCGCCATCGTCGTATCATCATCGAGACTGTACGAGGCATCTCCCCATGTCGTATCCAGATAATAGTACGCCCCATCCACCCGGACAAGGTTCCACGCATGGGTTTCTCCCGTCTCGACCGTTCCGGTGACAAGTGTGCATTCCACACCGAGCCGGTTGAGCAGAAACTGCGTCGCCTTTGCATAACCCTGACACACCGATCTGTGGTTGACAAACACGGAGTATATATTCTGGTTCTCCGGCGCGTTCCGATCATAGTCGGTCTCAAGAATGACCGTCTCATACACTGCCTTTGCCTTGGCGTAGTCATCCCAATCTCCACCGATGTTCCCGAGAATCCTCTCCGCCTCGGCGCCGATTTCTTTTCTACGCGCCTCCGCAGTCTCCGCATCGACGGAATAGGTTCCCGTAAAATCAAAGGAGACCGTCTCATCACCCTTCGTGTACTTTGTGTAGGAATAGCCCTCCACATAGAACAGCTCCGGGTGATCGCTCAGAACATACTGGAAGATCCTGTCTATGTCTCTCTCGTCCAGTCCTGCCTCGATCCCGGTCTCATCCAGCGTGGCATTCTCACCGAAGCTTGCGAGTATATCCCTGATTTCCTCATACCAGAGAAGCTCCTGTCCGCTCAGTCCCTGCGCGGCATACTCGAAGGCACTGTCCTCCAGGAAGCAGTAAGACACTGAGTCTTCCCCACTCTCCCCGGTCTCTGTGGGCACACTCTGCTCCGGCATCTCACTTTTCACAGACTCCGTCAGCACAAAATCTCTGGGGATTTCCTCCAGAAGGTCTGTGTCGCCACACCCCCCCAGAAGAATGCCAAGGAGAAATAATAAAACGCTCACCCTACATACTTTTCTCTTCATTCCACACTGCTCCGGTTCTACCTCTTAGTTTCGGGAAAATTCCGTCAGCACAAGACCCTTATTGCGGTCGAGCGTCATGCCGATGCTCCACGCGTTGACAAACAGCAGCAGCGGATTTCCCTTCATATCCTTTACCTTCTTCATATCTGAGGTACCTGTCAGCTTCGCAATATCCACCTCATCCTTATTCTCGATCCAGCGGATGTGCTCATAGGGCAGATTCTCCAGCCTTATCTCCACATTGTATTCATTTTCCAGTCTGTATTTCAGCACATCAAACTGCAGCACGCCGACAACGCCGACGATGATTTCCTCCAGACCCGTATTGAACTCCTGGAAGATCTGGATTGCACCCTCCTGCGCAATCTGCTCAATGCCCTTTACAAACTGCTTTCTCTTCATGGTGTCCAGCTGGCGGACTCTCGCAAAATGCTCCGGTGCAAAGGTCGGGATTCCCTCATACTGGAATTTCTCCTTCGGCATACAGAGCGTATCTCCGATGGAAAAGATACCGGGATCGAACACGCCGATAATGTCTCCG
>USGM01000192.1 GCA_900554205.1 uncultured Lachnospiraceae bacterium | reverse complement strand
CGCAGGCAGTCGTACAGGTCACCGAGCGTGGGCATATTCTCCGGCTTCGGGTCGTTCAGATATTTCTGATAGACCAGCGGCAGGCAGCGGTCAATGACCGACTTTTCTTCCGGCTCCATGCCATCCCGTGCACCCATAATCAGTTCGCACAGTGAAAGAATAAAGTCCGATTTCATGCCCAGCGGGTTATCGTCGTCCGCGTAATTGAGGTTGATGTCCATCGGATTGATGTAGTCCTTACTGGTGGACGAGATATGGATAACCTGACCGCCCAACGCTTCCACCAGCGGATAATAATCGGCTGGGTCAGCGGTGTTACCACCGCCTTCCCGCCTAAGAACCGTACGTGACAGTTTCCCGTCATACGGCTCAAGCATTTCATCACTTCTTCAAGCGGTTCTCAGCATAAATACGCTGACAGGTGCAATGAACGTAGCGCATATTGCGAACATCTTCCATGCCAGCCTTTGCCTTTGGTGCAAGGTAGAAGATTTCTCTTTCTTCCGTTACATCCATCGGCATTCCGCAGTGGTAGCACAGTCCGTTCTGGTTTTTCCAAATCATCTTGAATTTTCCAGTCAGCCGGTGCGTTCCTTTATCGAATTTCCTTTTTTGGAAATACGCCTCATCGAGGAACGGATTTGCAGTAGCTTTTATCTTGGTATGTCGCACAATGACTGTGCTGTCCACCCGTATCAGCTCCTTGTTTTCCGTAGAGAACACCCAGTTCCGATTACCGACACGATGCCAGTATCTCGTGGAAATCCACCACTTGTTCTTCTTTGGGTGCCGTCTTTTAGCCCATCGCCACAGCAGTTCGTATAGGACATAGTCCAGATGCGCGAACGCATCACTTGCGCATACGGACTGGTGGTAATTAGTCCAACCTCGAATTTGTTCATTCAACTTCATAATCAGAACATCTTGCTGCCACGCTTTTCCTCTGCGGAGAATCGTGTCAGAGATATTGGAAACGATAGCCTTGACCGCCTTTTGGGAAGGCTTGATAATCAGCTTTTCGTTATACTTTCTGAAGTTCCAGCCGAGGAAGTCGAAACCATCGTCAATGTTGGTGACAACGGTCTTTTCATCAGAAAGTTCCAATCCGCGTTCAGCGAGAAACTCTCGAATCAGCTCCTTTGCTTCAAGAGCCAGTTCAGGTGTTGCCGCTGTGACCACAAAATCGTCTGCATAGCGGACGAAGTTTACTTTGTGGGCATTCTTAAATCTTGAATCGACCTTACCGAGCGCGTTCGTGTGAAAGCGTTCGACCAGCTTCTTCTCGATACCATCCAGCGTCATGTTCGCCAGAATGGGGGAGATAATACCACCTTGCGGAGTTCCTTCCTCGGTAGGAAAGAGTTCGCGCTGATAGATAAATCCCGCCTTTAAGAACTGCTTCAAAATGTTCTTGTCCATGGGGATGTTCGCCAGAAGCCAATCATGGCTGATATGGTCGAAGCAACCTTTGATGTCACCCTCCAAAACCCACTTCGGAGAAATGTGCTTGCGCGACAGTGCATTGAACAGATATTCGCAGGCATCCTGTGCGCATCTTCCTTTTCGGAAACCAAAGGATTTCCCATCTGCTGTTGTTTCCGCCACCGGCTCCAGTGCCAAAGCATAAAGAGCCTGCATTGCGCGGTCATACATCGTGGGAATCCCCAACGGACGTTTTTTCTTCTTGTCCTTCTTTTCGATATACACTCTACGGAGAGGACGTGCACGATACCTTTTATCTGTCAGCGATAGAGCCGCTGCCATTTTCTTCGCCGGAGTGTTCCAGAGAACACCATCCACACCGGGAGTTCTGCGCCCGTCGTTGGTTACGACACGCTTGACAGCCAGTGCTTTGGCGTAAAAGGAATGTGTCAGAAGATACTGAAGTCGTTTTACTGCGTTGTAGTCTTTTTGCTGAGTTGCCTTGACAATCCTGATTTGTAGCCTGTTGACTTCCCGCTCTGCCTTATGCCAGTCAATGTTTTTCCATTGGGCACTCAACATAGCTTCGTCCGACAGCTTCTCAGAAGTTTTACCTTCCGTCGTTGAATACTTATCGTTCACAGGAATACCTCCAATCTTGCCATGAAATACCCGGAATAAGTCAGCACCCTTTCAGGTTAGGGCAAATTTTGAACCCCTATGCTCACCGTTACAGTGAACCTTTCGCTTTTTATTCCATCTCATACCCTCTGCGCCATTTCTTCCTCTTGCGAGGTCGATACCTTTGTTCAAGGAACGCATAGGGTTTTCCACGTTCCACGTAATGCATAATTCTCGAATGCCTTAGCCGCCATCTTTGAACCGGGAGGATTTGTGTCCATTTGCTTCGGAGTAGCGAGAGGCCCCTCGGCCACCTCCAACACCTTTTGGTGTAGGTGTATCAGCCTTATTTCACCTATTCCCTGTAACGATCCTTACGATGATTCACATTACGTTCGACATAGCATTCTTTACCCTAACAGTACATCCGCTTTAGGCTGGCAGATTTCCCATATTGTCCTGTGAGCTTCCCAACGCCGGCTTTTGACCAGTGCAGGTCACAGTAGGGTTACTCCAAATGGATAGAGCAGTGTTTATACACAATACATTACGCGACTTCGTGTCGCACCTCTCCCTCCGGGTCTGCGACGATAATATCGTCCGTTGTGGTGAAGAACACGTTGGTGATCTCACGCTTTGCACTGAACGACTTACCGCTTCCCGGTGTGCCGAGGATCAGGCCATTTGGGTTTTTCAGTTGCTTCCGGTCTGCCATAATCATGTTGTTGGATACCGCGTTCAGGCCGTAATAAAGGGAATCGCCCTCCATGAAAAGCTCCTGCGTCGTAAACGGAATGAAAATGCCCAGCGCGCTGGTCGTCAGCCCGCGCTCGATGCGAATCGGGTTCACGCCCAGCGGAAGCGAGGACACCAGCGCCTTTTCCTGCTGAAAGTCCAGCGGAACCAGCTGGCAGTTGTGCTGCTGGGCCAGGCTTTGCGCCTGCTTCACGTTGAGGTCCAGCTGCTTTTTATTGTCTGCTGTGTTCATCACCAGGAAGGTGACGAGGAACATGCGTTCATTCCTGCTCTGCAGATCCTCCAGCAGCTTTTTCGCCTCACCGCCGTAGGTAGCCAGGTCGCTGGGGATGATGTCCATATCATATCCGGCGCGGACGGCCTTTTTCTGCTCCTCAATGGTCATCTTCTGCAAATCGGTGATCTTGCGCTTGA
>USGM01000191.1 GCA_900554205.1 uncultured Lachnospiraceae bacterium | reverse complement strand
CCACCGAAGCAATTTGCAGCAGATTTACAGTCTGTCCCCTTTGGCCACTCGGGAACCCATCCATGTCGCGGACATAACGCCCTGACAATGTGAAATTTTAACATAGTTTGATACGAAATGCAAGGATTATCTTCTCTTCCAGAATGTGAAAATAATTCCTGCAACAATCAATGAAATTCCTAAGCCTATAAATATACCTTGGGCAAACGCATAAGCCGGATTCTGAATTAGCATAGCAACAAGATTTGACAGAAAACCTAAGGGAAGAAATGGAGAAATTCTCCTCTTTCCAACCAGTCCGTTATCCTCCGGCTCCTTTCCCATCCTTTCTCTCAGCTCATCCAATATGCCGTTAATCCGGTTTACCTCGTTTATAATTAAAAGCGTAATTGCACCGATTACCAACGCCATAACCCAAGCCGCGGCAGTACCCTGTATACCCCCGATGATCTCCATCGCCATGCAGATAAACTCCACAAGGATCACGGCCTTCAGGGTTGACCTGATCCGAAAATAGTGCTCGTAGGTGGATTCTGCATCGGTATACAGTTCAAACGGCCCGTCCTCCGCCTTCTTGCGCAGAAAGACCCAAGGCCCCCATGCGGACACGATCTCCACGCCCGCCTCCTCCATAAACTCGCGGTAATCACGGGGCGCATGAAAGAAGCCCTTTGTAAAGTCAACCTGATAGATATATTCGCCCGGCTCACTCTTCAAAAATTTGTAAAAGCCGAGGAAAAAGCCCGTCAGCGCATAACCCTCCGCTGCCATCTGATTTAACCATGCGGTTTCCTTGTCCTTGTCAAAAAGCGGCTTAAACTTAACCATCTTTTCCCCCTTATTCTTTCGTACTCAACCCTGCTTCCTTTTTCCACGGCCCATTGTGATAGAAGACCACGGATAAAATCGTTCCGAGCGCCCAGCCGATCGGCCATGCACACCAGATGCCGGTCGCTCCCCAGAGCGCAGAGAAGACGAACGCAAGCACCACTCTCAGGATCAGATCCGTAAAGGTCGATGCCATGAATCTGCCCATAAGTCCGGCTCCACGGAGCACACCGTCCGCAACCAGCTTGATAGAGATCAGGAAATAGAACGGCGAGACAATTCTCAGGAATGTGACACCCGTGTCAATCGCATCGCCGGTAATGTTTTCCATAAATATGTACACAAGATAGCGTCCCGCCAGCAGGTAAGCCAGAACAAGGGGCACGCAGAGCATCCACACCATCTTCCAGCCCGCGCGGAAGCCCTGCTTTACGCGTTGAAGCTTTCCTGCGCCGATATTCTGGGAGGTAAAGTTCGAGATACCGTTGCCCAGCGTTGTAAGGGAAGTGATAACCAGATTGTTCAGCTTGATCGCTGCGGAGTAGCCCGCCATAACGCTTGGGCCGAAACCGTTGATCACACTCTGCAAAATGATATTTCCCACAGAGACGAAGCTCTGCTGGAGGATGCTGGGAACGGCGATGACCGTTATCCTGCCCAGCAGCGCCCACGAGAAGAGCTTCGCCCTCTTCTCGAGCTTAATGTCGGCAAGGCGCTTCAGCACGAACGCAACGGCAAGCACGCAGCTGACACCCTGACAGATAAAGGTTGCCCACGCGACACCGGCAACGCCCATCTGAAACTCTTTCACAAATAAGATGTCCATCGCTATGTTTGACAGCGATGAGATCGCCAGAAAGATGAACGGGGTTCTGGAATCCCCCAGCGCCGAGAAAATACCGGTGCTGATGTTATAAAAGAACAGGAACGGCAGTCCCCAGATATAAATGTCCAGATAAAGCATGGAATCCGCCATCAGTTCAGCGGGTGTGTTGATCAGATGCAGCAGCCACTCGCAGCCGAAGATTCCGAACAGCATCAACGCCGCGCAGAGCACGCCGGTAGCAATCAGGGAAGTGTACACTGCCGTTTTCATCTCGCCGTAGTCCTTCGTCCCGAAAAGCCGGGAGACGATGACGGAACAGCCGATGTTGCAGCCAAAGGCGAATGCAATGAAGATCAGAGTAATCTCGTAGCTGTTGCCGACCGCCGCAAGGGCGTTCTCACCGATGAATTTTCCTGCGACAAAGCTGTCCGCAATGTTGTACAGCTGTTGAAAAATAATGCTTCCGAACAGTGGCAGACAAAACTTCCACAGCACCTTCTGGGGATCTCCCACTGTTAAATCCTTATTCATCTCCGACGTAACCTCTTTTCTTTATCCTACTCTGTCGGTACAAATTTCAAGATCACGGCACAGGTCTTCGGCAGCTGGACATGGATCTTACCGCTGACAACCTCATATTCCTGGCCGTCGCTGAAGCCGTTCTCGTCCGTCCAGAGCAAAGCCCTCATTTTTCCATGCTTCGGCGTTCCGAGATCCCATACAAAGATCTCCTTCTCGATGGGACGACTGTTATTGTTGACAAGAATCAGGCAATAGTCGTTTTTATTGAAACGCCCATATGCCAGAAAATTATAGTCACCATCCACGTATTTGATCGAGCCGCAGCGCAGCTCCTCATTCTCCCTGCGAAGATGGATGATCTTCTTATGGAAGGCGATCAGTTCCTGATCCTCGCGCCCCCATGGATAGGTTCGTCTGCTGTCCGGATCGGTAAAGCCGCACACGCCCGCCTCATCGCCGTAGTAGATGGTCGGTGCGCCCAGCCATGTCATCTGAATGACAACTGCCTCCCGGAATACCGCCTTATTGATGCCCTGCTCGGCGGCGTAAGCTCCGGCGCTGTCGACTCTTCCGACCCTGCGGTTGGTGCGGGTCAGGAAACGGGAATGGTCATGGTTGGACAGCTCATTCATCGCTACCTGCCAGCTCGGCATGGAAAAGCTCGCGCAATGATGCTTCATAGCGCCCCAGAAGCTGTCCGCATTGCCGAGAAGGTCTTCCCGATAATCGTCGCTGTGCTTCTCCATTCCCGTCAGGAACCATGTCACAGGCTCCATAAACGCATCATAGTTCATGACGGTGTCCCATTCATTTCCCTGCAGCCAGTCGCGCGTATTTCCGTAATGCTCCGCCAGAATGATAGCCTCCGGGTTCGCTTCCTTTACTGCCTTGCGGAACTGCTGCCAGAAATAGTGGTTGTACTCCTGACTGTGTCCGAGATCCGCCGCAACGTCCAGTCTCCAGCCATCGGCATTGAACGGCGGTGACACCCACTTTTTTGCGACGCGCAGAACATAGTCAAACAATGCCTGAGAGCCCTCATAATTCAGCTTCGGCAGCGTATCATGTCCCCAC
>USGM01000190.1 GCA_900554205.1 uncultured Lachnospiraceae bacterium | reverse complement strand
GACTGAGCATTGTGCAGAAATGAGGAGCAATATGGCAAAAGGAATGGCGCCGGAAGCTGTTTCGGCAGACGACGATAAAAAGAGAATACAGGACGAGAAGAAGCAGCTGAAAAAGCAGCAGAAGGAGCAGCGGAAAGAGGCGAAGGCAAGGGCAAAGGAAATTGCCAAGCAGGAGGAAGAACTGGGGCTGGATGAGGGAAACGGACTCGTGACCTTCGGTGCAACGGTGCTGATCGTGCTCCTTTGGATCGCGGTAATCTGCGTGATCGTGAAGCTTGACATCGGCGGCTTTGGAAGCTCTGTCCTGACACCGATTCTGAAGGATGTGCCTGTGGTGAACAAAATTCTTCCGGGCTCTTCCCAGACGGAGACAAACAATCCCGGGAGCTACGGAGGGTATTCCAGTCTGCAGGAGGCTGTGGATTATATCAAGCAGCTTGAGGTGGAGCTGGAGCAGGTTCGCACGGCTTCCAATGCGAAGGATGCGGATATGGAACGACTGCTTGCGGAAAATGAGCGCCTGAGCGAGTTTGAACAGAAGCAGGTGGAATTCCAGCGGATACGGCAGGAATTTTACGACGAAGTTGTCTATGCCGACAACGGGCCGGGAGCCGATGAGTACCGGAAGTGGTATGAGGAGATGGACCCGGTGACAGCGGAGAACATCTATAAGCAGGTGATATTGCAACAGCAGGAAAGCAAGGAGATGCAGGATTATGCGCTCGCTTACTCCGGCATGAAGCCCAAGGCGGCTGCGGCGATCTTTAATACCATGACGGACAATCTTGATCTCGTTGCAAAGATTCTGAATGCGATGAGCGCAGAGGAGAGAGGAGACATTCTCGCCGCGATGGATGCGGATGTCGCTGCAAGGCTCACGAAAATTATGAATCCCGACCCTTAAGTTTTGGGACAAAATATCCGATAACAAAGTCAAGGTATAAAATGCCTTGACTTTGAACCTTGATAATTCAAGAAAGGAGGTCAGAAATGACAAGTTCACCTGTAAAGGGTGTGGGCTTTGGATTGAGCGGCGCAATGCCGACGGAGTCCGCTGCCGCTGGCATAAACAGCGCGCAGACCGGCGGATTTCAGACAATCTGGAATAACCACACTGAAAAGCAGACGGACAGTTCCAAGTCGAATGAGGATTACAGAACTGTCAAAAACAAGCCCGGAGATTCTCTGAGGGCAAGGGATGAGCATATGGCTCGGACAAATAAATGGGAGCCAAGCCGGAACGTGGAAGAGCGTACGGACATCCCGGAGGAGAAACTGGAAGAGGCAATGGAGGTGCTCGGAACGGCTGCCAATCAGCTGATCCAGCAGCTTTCGGAACTTCTGGGCAAAAGCCCTGAGGAAATTCAGGGCATTATGGATGATCTGGGGATGAAACTGACGGACATTCTGGATACCGGAAACTTCACCCAGCTATTTCTTGCGACAGCCGGAGTAGAGGAGCCGACGGCGTTGGTGACGGACGAAGGACTCTACGAGACTTATCAGGATCTGATGGGACAGCTGGATGCGGCGGTACAGGAAAGTGCGAAGACGCTGGAGCTTGAGCCGGAACAGATCAATGTGATTCTGAACCAGCAGGCACCGGAGGAGGTCGTGCCGCAGATGCCGGTGGAAAAGCCGCTGGATGAATACGGACAGTCACAGGAGCCGGAGACAGACAGCACTGTGATTCCGGAACAGCCCGTACAAAGGGCAGACGAGAGTACCGCGGCAGAGTCGGAGACGAAGGACGATTTCGGAGAGAAGCGTGAGCAGGCAAAGGATCGTTCTGTCAATTCCGGCAGGGAGCAGGAAAATGGCCTGTTCTCACAGGAGATGAGGAATGTTGCACAGCCGGAGACTCCGGTTCAGACGGTCTACAGCACCGGCAGCGCATGGGATGTTGATACACAGAATATCATGCGTCAGATCATGGATTACATGAAGGTGAATCTCGGAGCAGATCTGTCGAGTGTGGAGATGCAGCTTCATCCCGCAAATCTCGGAACGTTGCAGATTCAGGTCGTTGCAAAGGGCGGTGTCATGACAGCAAACTTCATAACGGAGAACGAGGCGGTAAAGGCAGCGCTTGAGAGCCAGATGATCCAGCTCCAGCAGCAGTTTGACGAGCAGGGTGTGAGGGTTGACGCCATTGAGGTGACAGTCCAGACGCACCAGTTCGAGCAGAATCTGGAGCAGGGAAGGGGAAACAGCCACGGCGATCAGGAGCCGGCGAAGAAGCAGAGAGTCAGAAGGATCGATCTGGGCGGAGAGTTCCTGACGGAGGAACTGGAAGAGGAAGATGCTCTGACGGCTGATCTGATGAAAGCAAACGGGAATATCGTGGATTACACGGCATAACAGTAAGACACAGGAAGGAAGAAAAATATGGCATTAGTGGCAACGGTGGAGAACGGAAAGGTTGTGGAATCCGCTTCTCAGAGTTCATTGAAGAATACCTCCAAGACTAGCAACAATGGCATGGACAAGGATGCGTTTTTGCAGCTTCTGGTGGCTCAGATGAAATATCAGGACCCTCTGGAGCCGACATCAAATACCGAGTACATAGCCCAATATGCGCAGTTCTCACAGGTTGAACAGCTGCAGAACATGGCATCCAGCACGGATCTGGCGAGAGCAAGCTCGCTCGTGGGCAAGGAGGTATATATCAAGACGACGACCTCTTCCGGCGAGACGAAATATGTACAGGGCAAGGTTGATTATGTGGTCTATGAGAACAACAAAGCATATCTCTCCATAGAGGAGTCCCTGTATTCTCTGGATGATCTGGATACCGTGGTTGATAAGGATTATCTGGACGCCTACAACAAGGCGCTTGATTTCAATGTGAAGCTGAACAAGCTTCCTGCTGTAGCGGCGATCGATCTTACTGACGCAAAGGAGATTGACGAACTGGAGAAGACCTATAACGAGATGAGTGACTACGAGAAGTCGTTTGTTGCCAGTGATACAGTCAAGACACTCAACAAGTACATTGAGCGCCTGAAGGCTGTGCGTGAGGCGGCTGCGGGCAGCGATGACGCAGCCGACGATACTACAGAGGATAACACTACAACAGAGGGCGGCACCGAAGGGGTCTGACGGGAGCCGGATGAAACGGATGGAGCCGGAGGCGTTTGAAAACGCATTTTAATAAGAAGAAGGAGCTTAAGGATGAATATTCAGAACAAGGGATATCCGTCCATCGAACAGCTGACAGATCAGTATCTGGGCAGACCGAGAGGAATTGAGACCCGCGAGAATGCGGGGGGTCTCACCTTCCGGGAGG
>USGM01000189.1 GCA_900554205.1 uncultured Lachnospiraceae bacterium | reverse complement strand
ATTTTTTCTTTCTCAAATAATCCGGGATCGCATCGTGGGAGATTTCATCCAAATCCACATTCAACACCTTGGGTATACTTCTGTTGCGGAGGACACTATTCAGCATGGATTGACTTACTGTGGCGTATATTTCTGTCGTTTGGACAGAGACATGTCCTAAAAAGTCGCGAATGTAAACTAATTCTGTACCAGCCTCCAGCAAATGAACTGCTTTGCTATGTCTAAAACTGTGCGGTGAATACGAAGATTCATTGAATAAATCCGGGCGTATGTTCTTTGCTCTGGAAATGTATTTGCAAATAACGTTTCGGATACAGGCTGGGGTAATTGGTTCGCCGCGCTGATTTAAAAATAAAGGAGCATCTTTTTCTGCAGTTCCGAATTTGCGCTCAGCAATGAACTGCTGAAGAATCCTTGTGGGCCGGCTCATAAGAGGTACAACACGGCTTTTGCCGCCTTTACCGTGCAAAAGCACACTTGCGGGATTGCTAAATCGAATGTCTCCAACTCGTATGCCGCATAACTCCTGTGCCCTGGCTCCACTGTCGTATAAAAGACTCAGCAGTACGATATCCCGTCGTTCCAGAGGTTTTCTGGGGTCTGGCATTTGCAGCAGGACTCTCAATTCCTCCACGGAAAAGTATGAAAAAATATGGCGAGGAGTCTTTTTCGGAGGAATACTTGCTATATTGGAGCAAATCTTTAATGCGGAGATACTGCGCTGAGAAGCATATTTGAAAAAAGCGGAAATAGCCGAAAGCCTTTGGTTTCGGGTTGAGGGACTGCAGTTACGGTGGGTTTCCAACCAATTCAAGAAGGATAAGATCACCTTGTCGGAAAAGTGTTTGTAGTCCAGCAAGTATGGTTTTATGTGCTGCTGTTCCGCCATATACTCCAGCAGAAGGCGGAAAGTATCTTGGTATGAGGCAATCGTGTTAGGGCTATAGTTGCGAACATTAGGAAGATACTCATCAAAATACGTCCCAAGGTGTTGAGAAAATGACGTTGTTTTCATGGTAGTACCTCCGGGAATATGTCACCCGTATCTTTTTCCGCACAATCCACTATGTGTTCGTAACATTCGGGCGTGAGGCGGAGATACAATTCCGTTCCATAAATATCTGTATGCCCCATATAAGTTGAAAGAATTGGTACGGAATAGAAACGATCTATTCCTCGTTTGCTCTGTAACTGTAATGTGTGTACCGCAAATGTATGCCGAAGACAGTGGACACAGACACCCCTCAACTGTTTAGGGTACGGATGACGGTCAATACCGGCAATTTCAAGAGCCCTCCTTAACCAAATATAGGGGGTAAGAGTTGAAAGAGGTTGTTTTTTGTGATTATAAAAAAAGAAATCCTCGGAATTAGGAAATGGATGCGCAATACTATGATATGTACGGCAAACATCAATCAGCGAGTTACTCATGGGAACCAACCGATCTTTGTTTCCTTTGGCAGCCCTGATCAAAAGAGTTCCCTCTGTCCAGTCAATATCTTTATTTTGGAGAGAAACTGCTTCGCCAACCCTCAAACCGCAACCATAAAGCATCCTAACCATAACCGGGAGCCAAACTTCTGCTTTTGTCAAACTGCGTCTCGCGGGAATATTGTCGCATGCCTCAAATAATCGTTTCATTTCCTCGGATGTGAAAACATACGGAGTATAGTTGCGTTTTATTTGTAAAAGTGGTGGGATATACGCTTTATAACCCAATCCGGTGAGGTAGTGTGCAAATTGCCGGTAAACACTGACATAATGCGCTTTTGTGTTTCCACCAACATTCAAAGAATTAATCCATGCATCTACGATAATTCCATCCAGTTTCTTTTTCACCATTCCACTTTGTATCAAATAGTCATCCAGACTTTTTAATACGCGTCGTTCCTCAAGACCGTTGCTGCCGCCAGAAATTCTATATTGCAGAAAACCATTAAACTCTGCTGCAAAGTAGCTGGTATATTCAAAAGTTTTTTTCTTACGCATGTCCAGACTCCTTTATAAGCCGTTCAAAGTTTCCAGAAGGTGGAGGCACTTCCAATGCGCAATCTCTCAAACGGGAGATATCGATTTTGGTATAGTACTTAGTTGCGTTAGGGCTGCTATGCCCCAGTGCTTTCTGAATAACAGGATAGTGAATGCCTTCTTTTAAAAGTGAACTGGCAAGGCTGGAGCGCAAGGTATGTGCGCCTTTCTTTTTCCCATCTGTATTGATCCCATTCTCCTTTAAGAGTTTCCGCAACTCGTAATCCAGCGTCGAGTTGCGCAGAGGATAATACGGAGCTTTATGACGCAAAAAGATAAAAGAAAGGTCACTTTGAGGGCGGGCTGCAATGTACCGATTTATTGCGTCTTCAATTTCCGGTAAGAGCGGCAGTACGAGTGGGATGCCAGTCTTCATCTGGACAATGGAGATTGTCTTCTTGATCCAATCTATATCAGAGAACTTCAATTCGCAGGCATCAGTGTTCCTCAGTCCCAGCCTGGCGCAAATAAGTAATACTGCATATGTACGTTTGCCACTCTGCGTAGTACGGTCGATAGATGCCAAACAGGTTTCAATATCATCTGTACTGTAAACGGTAGGTACGCCTCTATGACGTCGAATTTTTGGAACAAAACAACTCAGATTAGTGGGCATCCACCCATTTTCCGCAGCAAAGCTAAGGAACTCGCGGATTGTACTGCGAAAGTGGTTCTGGTCTGTGGACGCTTCAAACGCAGCAGCTATATGATTAATACTGATATCCTCCAACTTTTTCGCGTTTTGTGTCTCAATAAATGAGAGAAACAGTGACAATATACGCAGCCGAGTCCTAACATCATATGTGTTCTTTAGCCGCCGTTTAAGCCGTTCCTCAAAGAACGGAATTACCCAGTCAAAGCAAGACGATTTCAAGTGATAGCCGTTTTCCAAATGCCTCAAACGGATATCTTGACCTTTGGCAATATCGTCCAGTTTATTCAGCGCAATCCTATACTGCTCCATGAAACGAGGTCCTCGGTAGGCTGATAGTTTTTCCTTTTCCTCTAAAAAAGATCTCGCCAGAACTTTTGAATAGCTGTTTTCGCCTTGTGTTAGGGCATACTCGTAAAATTGTGAGTATGCCCTTTCATGCCGTTCGATGGTATTTTTTGCATTGCCCCGTCTTTTCATTTCAGACAGTACGGCATCAACCATTGATTCTAATGAGCAAGCTTGCTTCATACTGCATCACTCCTTTGAAAATTTTACTGTATCAGCGACTATTTTCATTATCCCAAGGTGTGCGCAGACAGACAAGCACA
>USGM01000188.1 GCA_900554205.1 uncultured Lachnospiraceae bacterium | reverse complement strand
AGGGCGCGGTTCAGATGCTCGCAGCACTGGGCGGCGATGTAGACGCCCATAGGGGAGAACACGCTGTTCAGGCCCTCAAAGATGGCGTTGGCCACCTCGGGCGTGGACCAGCTGCCCACGTTGTGGCCTACCACCTCACTGGTGGAGCAGCCCACTACAAGAATCTGATCCGCCTCCGGCTCTGCGATCTCAAGCAGCTCCTTCGCCGCCCTGTATGCCTCTTCACCGATTAAAGTCATGTCCTCCGTCATCTGCGTTCCGCCTCCTGTCAGTGTTCCCCGATATACTTCGTCTCACCGGGCTTGATCTCAAGCAGCTCCTTTTCGGTCTTCACCCAGACGCTGACCGCGGTAGGATTATGCATTGTCAGCCCGTCCGCCGAAAATTCCTGCTGCCTTGTCGCGGTGATATAGGTGTAGATCTCCATGTTTGTCGCGTACCAGATGTCTTCCTTTCCAGCCATCTTGTCCGTAAATGCCTCTATAACGCTCCAGTCCCCGGAACGGCCGAACTCAAAGCTGTGCCCCCAGACGTACATCAGCGGCAGCTCATAGTAGGATGCCACATCCAGAAAACTGTCTCCCAGCGCAAGCAGTCTGTCGTCATGATGACAGGTCGGATGCCACTGCATGAAATCCGCTGGCGCAAAGAAATTGTGGGTGCCATTGACGGTTCGGGAATACTTGATACCAGCCGTCTTGGCAACGTCAATCACATCCTGATTATAGCTTCCAAAAGCGTAGGACATTCCCTGCACAAGTCCGCCAGTCAGCTTCTCGAGCGCTTTTCGGTCATCCTGAAGCTCAAGGAGCAGCTGCTGTCTTGTCAGGCTCGTCGGGTTGCGGTGCTGTACCCCGTGACAGGCGATCTCATGTCCGTCATAAACGGTTTTCAGCTCTTCCATACCGACAAATGTCTCATTTCCGGTGTGAGAATCAAGCGATCCCGAATTCAAATGGAATGTCGCCTTCATGCCATGACTTCTGAACAGCTCTGCCAGTCTGCGGTCGTAGACCTGACCGTCATCATAGCTGAAGGTCAATGCTTTTCTTAGTCCCTTTGGATAAACAAACCTCATGATAATAACCCTCCCAAACTTATTGTTAAAATACCTCTTTCATAGTATCACAACCTCAAAAAAATAGGAATATAGTAAATACAAACCGGAGTATAATCTAATGGGAGAATATCATGTCTTTCCTCTCTTCCCTTCTGTTTGGAATATCCGCAAGCCTCGATGCCCTGCTGGTCGGCATCGGCTACGGTCTGCGCCGTGTCCGCATCCGACCATGGCAGAATCTGTTTATCAGCTTTATCGCCCTGCTCGGCACCTGTATTTCAGCCTGCATCGGAAGCAGATTATTACCTCTGCTGCCGTCCTTCCTCGGGAGCTGTATCGGAAGCCTGATCCTGATACTTCTCGGTGTCTATTATGTAACGAAATGGATTTTTACCCTTATGAAAAACCGGAAATTATCCTGTAAAGAAAAAGGGGAGCTGATCGAGATGTCAGCCGGTCAGCCGCTTCCCCAGCTGTCTGCATGGGAAACCCTGATCTTAAGTATGACCCTTTCGGTAAACAATATCGGTATCGGTCTAAGCGCCAGCATGGCAGGACTGCCGCTGCTGCCATCTGCAATCGCAACCTTTGTCTGCTCCCTCATTTTTTTATTGGCGGGAAACCGGCTTGGACGCAGCCATTTTCTGCAGATTCTCGGCTGTGCTGCCGACCCTCTCTCCGGGCTTTTGCTGATCGGACTCGGTATTCTGCAGCTCGCTTTCTGAATAAACTTTTTCTTTCAGGGAAAGGTAAGGAAAAAGAATCGAAAGCGAGAAATTTATGCGTCTGTCAGATGAACTTGAAAAGAACGTAAAACAACTAAAAGAACTGCTGCCGATCGACAGCAGTTTTGATTTTATTGCAAGACCTCTCCTTTTGGGAAAAACAAAAGCCTTCTTTCTCGGCGTAAACGGACTGTGCAAGACGGATATTTTACAGCAGATTTTTTCCGATCTGCAGGATCCGCTGTTTGTCCAAGATCCTGTCATTGAAAATATCCGGCAGTATGTGTCCTCCAAGATCGGCTATGCACAGGTAAGCCTGACCGACGCATGGGAGAGCATTATCAAAAACGTGCTCAGCGGCCCGTCGGTGCTGCTGATCGACGGCTTTGCTCAGGCTGTCATCATCGATGTGAGAACCTACCCCGCCCGCGGAATCTCCGAGCCGGATCTGGAGCGTGTCACCAGAGGCTCGCGCGACGGCTTTGTGGAGACCCTGTTGTTCAACGCGAACCTGATCCGGCGCCGCATCCGCTCACCGAAGCTCTGTTTTTCCATGCACTGCGTCGGCTCAGAGAGCAAGACCGACGTGGCGGTCGCCTATCTGGAAGGAAGTGTCAACAAGGCCTTGCTGGCGAAGCTCTCGCAGACACTCGACCAGCTTAAGGTGTCCTCCCTGACTATGGGAACAAAGAGTCTTGAGGAGCTGCTTCTGCCAAAGCACTGGTGGAATCCGCTTCCCTCCTTTCAGATCACGGAACGGCCCGACGTGGCTTGCAGCTACCTCGCGGAAGGGCATATCCTTGTACTGGTGGACAATTCCCCGTCCGTGCTGATCCTGCCCTGTACGATCTTCCAGTTTACCCAAAGCCCGGAGGATTATTACAACAGCCCCTCCGTCGGCACCTACTTCCGGCTGGTACGGTTTCTGTGCATTCCCGTCAGCCTTCTTCTGATGCCGTTTTTTCTTCTGCTGACAGCGTATTTCCCGGACTTTTCCGCCCGCTGGGGGCTGCTTACAGACACCGGTCTCGGACCCGTGAGGCTGTTCTTTTATGTGTTGACTGTGGAATTTATGCTCGACTTATTCAAATATTCCTCGGCACTGAGCTCCGGCAGATTTTCCGGCTCTCTCTCCATGATCGGGGGACTGATTATAGGTGATATTGCCGTCAGTCTGAACTGGGCATCCGTGGAAGTCCTGTTCTACGGCGCTGTGACACTGCTCGCATCCCTGTCTATCTCCGGCACAGAGTTCAGCGATGCCCTGCGCCTTTACCGCATTCTGCTGATCGCGGCGACCGGCTTCTGGGGGCTGCCCGGCTTTCTGGTCTGCCTTGCGCTAATCCTGCTGTCCATGGCGACGACACCGACCTTCGGCGGCTTCAGCTACTTCTGGCCGCTGTTCCCCTTCAACCGGAGCGCATTAAAAAAGCTGCTCTTCCGCAGCCCGACCCCGAAAGCTCAGCCGGAAACCATATGGGATCGCGGCGAGCTGCACAGGTAATGAATGATATTTCCTATTTTTGCGCACAAAAAGAGCGATAGACGGGACTCGAACCCGCGATTTCCACCTTGGCAAGGTGGCGCTCTAC
>USGM01000187.1 GCA_900554205.1 uncultured Lachnospiraceae bacterium | reverse complement strand
CCGGAGGGTCTGTCGCCGGAGCGCGAGGCGGTGGTACGCACCGCCTGTTCTCTTGTCGGCAAGGTGAATTATTTTTGGGGAGGAAAATCCCTCGTAATTGGCTGGGACGCCCGCTGGGGCGAGCTGCGGCAGGTCACTGCGGCAGGCAGCTCCACCACGGGGACCTACCGTCCCTACGGGACGGATTGCAGTGGATTCGTCGATTGGGTGTTCTACAATGCCACGGGTGGCGGCTACATTATCGGTCATGGCGGAGGAGCCACCGCACAGCACAGCTATTGCACCGATATTTCGTGGGCGGACGCACAGCCCGGTGACTTGGTGTTCTACCCGGATAATTCCCATGTGGGCATCGTTGGCGGCAGGGACGCAAACGGAGAATTGCTCATCATCCACTGCGCCAGCGGATATAACAATGTGGTCATTACTGGCAAGGAGGGCTTTACATCTATCGGTAGACCGAGGTACTACGCAGAATAAAAAAGATTTACCTTTCCTTTGCCGGTCTGGTATGGTACAATACCCATCGTGTGTGATGGGAGGGAAATCGTTGATGCAGAACTATACCGAGGAAGAAGCGGCCATTTTATGTGGATTTATTGGGCGATATGTTGACCGTGATTCCACCTATGATACGGTTCGCTCCGCTTATTCCCGGCTGTGCAAAGGATTGGAACAGCATACTTTGATGTATCAGGACTACCTATGGGCAGAGCAGGTGCTTCAATTCCTGAAGCCCCAATGGTGGACGGAGCGGGAAGATCACCGTGCGCTGGCCGCACTTTTGCTGAAAACGCAATCATTGATCCGGGCAACACGATAAACTTAAACGGGCGGGCAGCTATACAGCTGCCCGCCCACTTTTAATCTTTAGACGCGTCCAGCGCGCTCCGAATCATGGAAGTAATCATTGTAATTTGCCTTGGTGTGGCAGTCTGCCACAACTCTAAAAGCACATCCATGTTTTGAAGCTCCATGCTGGGTAAAACTTCTGCCAACAAATAGGTTGGCGAGACTTTCAATGCTTCACACAGCAAAACAAATACTTGTAGACTTGGAACTTTTGCTCCTGATTCGATTTGCCGGAGATAGGTTGCATTAATGTTGCAGGCTTCTGACAGACGCTCACTCGTCCAGCCCCGTTCCTTGCGTGCGATATTGATTCGCTTTCCGAGTAGCTTCTTATCCATGTGTTCGCCTCCACTTGTGCGCTATAAGTATTTATTTTGTATGCTTATAGCTTACATTCCTGTTGACGCGAAAAATAGCGGCTGTTAGAATACAAATTGTAAGCCAATAGACTACATAAAAGCTGGTGGGAATATGGAAAAAGAGTACCGTTGTGCGATCATAGGCCAGCATCCCATGCGGTTTCCGTGGGGCTTTGATGAAGAAGATACCCAATGCCGCCGAATGAAACTGGAACTGGCTCAGTGTATTATGGAACTGCGTCAATGTGGAGTGACAGAATTTCAAGTTGCCTGTGACCCCGGCGTGGGATTGTACGCCGGGGAAATCGTCAATATCACAAAGCAGAATGACGAGGCCATGCGCCTTGTTTGCGTAACCCCTTTTGAAGAACAGGCTACCAAGTGGACGCCGCAGCTGCGTGAACGCTATTTCGATATGCTGGCGGACTGCACCGACCTTTCCTGTGTAGACTATCAGGAGACACCCAACGCACAGCTTATGGCCTATCGGCGGATCGTCAAGCAGTCTGATATGTTGCTGGCCGTATATGACCCTGAACTTGCCAGCGGCAGCGCAGAGGACAAGGCTATGGCCTATGCCCTTGCGTTGGGGAAGCCAACCCTGCTGATCCACCCTAATACATGGAAAAAGAAATGGCTGAATGTTGTAAAACGTGAAGGCGAGTAGCATATTCAAAAATTTTATCCATCCTCATACTTTAGAACGATTTACATTTTGCAAAAATGCGGATATAATTATTATGAATTAGTATGAAGCGAAAAACTTATGATGAGGGGCGCGCCCCTCATCCCGTGGGTACCCACGGGATGATACCACTCTGTAACCTGTGGACTTTGCCCGCTGCGGTCAGGCGGGCATGAACAAAACCTGACCACCATACAAAGGAGGACATACCATGAGAAAACGCATCGCGAGCCTGTTTCTTGTGCTGGCTCTGTGCCTAAGCCTGCTGCCCACGGCAGCACTGGCCGAGGAGATACCAGAAACCACACCGGGAGATACTATTCCGGCAAACGAATCCACACAGGAGCCGGAGGTCGATGAAGCTGTGGAGGCTGTCCGCAGTGCCATTAACGCTCTGCCCTCTGCGGAGGACTGGGCTGACCTGACTGCCGAGGAGCAGGAGGCTGCCGACGAGGACGCTTCTGCGGCTTATGAAGCCTATGAGGAACTGAAGGAGGAGCAGCAGACTGCACTTTCGGGCGAATTGGAAAAACTGATTGCGCTGTTTGGTAAGATCAACAGCGAGGTTGCACCGTTGGCGTTGTCAGGCAGTGGCACCGAAGATAGTCCTTATGAGGTTTCCAGCGCAGAGGATTGGGCTGCTGTTTGTGAAAAGGCCAACTACGGCAGCCTGAAAGTCCATGTTAAACTGACAGATAATATAGACCTTTCAGCAACATCTTTTACATCTGTAACATTATACGCCTCACTTAACGGCGATGGACATACAATCAGCGGCCTGACGAAGCCCTTGTTTAATGGCTTAAATGGTGCTGCTGTAAAAAATCTTGCTATTGTGGGTGCTAATATTACAGGAAGTAGCGGACAGAATGTAGGTATTCTTGCAAATACTACCAGTAGTAGCGCAACAATTCAAAACTGCTATGTCAGCGGTACTGTCAGCGGTAGCAGCAACGGCGTCGGCGGTTTTATCGGTAATGTTCAAAGTACGACCACTTTTACCAACTGTGCGGCTGATGTTACTATAACGAACAATAGAACCAGTTCTCGTAGTGGTGCTGGCGGATTTGTTGGATGCGTCAGCGGTCAAAATCTGGTTACCATCTCCTATTGTTATACAACAGGAACTGTTATCTCCAAAGCACGAGGCGCTGGTGGTTTTGTCGGTGCTGCATTGATTTCTGTTACGCCGATTACTGTTAACCATAGTGTTGCTTTGCAAAGCGAAGTATCTAACGATACAGCCAGTAATACCGAAGGTCGTCTTGTAGGGGATGCAAACTTTTCAATCACAGACAGCGCATTTAATTACGCTTACGCCGATATGAAAGGCGCAAAGCAGACTAACGAGAAGTATGATCCGACTGTCGGCAGAAATGGCGCAGATGTTCCCAAAGCCGATTGTACTAAAGCATCTTTTTGGAACGGTTTGGGCTTTGACAGCTCTTGGACGATTGAAGAAGGCAAACTGCCGCGCCTGACGAACCTCAAAGCCATGACCGGCAATCCGCCGACCTACC
>USGM01000186.1 GCA_900554205.1 uncultured Lachnospiraceae bacterium | reverse complement strand
CCCGCTCATCGTTCAGGATCGGCCCCCGCCAGACCCGCCCGGCGTCCAGCTCCCCCCAGGGAGCCAGCTCCGACCGGGGCAGATATTCCGACAGCAGATTCCCGGAAATCTCCCGCTGAATCCGCCGGACGATTCCCTCGTACATGGCGGCATTGTCCAGGTAATGCTGCTTGTTTTTCTTCTGCTGGCGCAGAGCCTCCTGGAAAACGCGCCGGGCATCCTCCTTGGAAACGGAGGCGGCGGCACCGTCGGTAAACCACAGGGCACAGCCCGCATGGGCTCCGGTGCACAGCTTCTGCCGGATTTCCTCCAATCGGTTAGGGGAATACCGGCATCGGCCGAAGCACCCTTCCACATAGGCAAGATCGTCTTTGCCGCCCTTTCGCTGGCTGCCCCAGCTCCGCCGCTTCTGAGTGCCGGAGTTCATTTCCGAGAGCACCGCGTTTTCCAGCCGCTGGGGCTGAAGCACATCGGGCTTGCGCTGGGGCAGAAACCGAAGCCACTGGGGAAGCTCCCAGTGCTTTCCCCGGGCCTGCACCCTGGTAAAGCCGAAATCGGATTTCAGAAGTTCCAGGAGATACTTTCTCAGGGCCTCCGGCTCCAGATCTGCCCCCTGCCGGATTTTAGAATAGAGCTTTGCCTCCTTGGGAAGGAGCATTCTGCATTTAATGTCGATCAGTGTGGCTGCCATGACAAGAAATTCACTCATCACATTCATGTCATCGGTTTCCATATTCTTTATGTACGCCAGATACTGCTCCGTGATCTCCACAATGGGAATATCGTAGATGTCGATTTTATTTTTATCAATCAGATGCAGCAGAAGATCCAGCGGACCCTCGAACACCTCAAGTTTTACCGGTATCGCCATAGTTTCCTCAATGTATGTCGGTTCAGAATTTGTAACAGTTCAGATTTTACATCAGTTCCGGCGTGAAGTCAACCACCCAGAGTTCGCCGGGATTAAACAGCCTCACCGGGATCGTGTGTGAGCCGAGCCCCCTGCTCAGCAGCATGACGGAGTCCCCCTCCCGGAACACACCGCCGTCATACTCCGGGAACGGCGCCAGACTCGGTGAGACAAGTCCCTTTCCCCAGAACGGCACTCTGACAATTCCTCCATGCACATGCCCCGAGACTGTCAGATCCGCTCCCCACTGCGCATATCTCGGAAAATACTCCGGATTATGCGCCAGCAGAACCGTATAGCACTCCCTGTCCGGCGCGCCGAGCGTCTTTTTCAGATACACCTCATCCATCTCCGGCTTTCCGAAGCGCTTATAATACTGCTTTGCAATCTCCGCTCCGTAAACGACGACACCGAGCTCTGCAAGCTCCGCATGTCCGTTCACAAGCGGCTCAATTCCCATATCCGCCAGCGCCTCTGCATAGCGTTCTGCCATATCCCCGTACTTTTCCGGGTACAGCTTCAGCCGGTGCTCGTGGTTGCCGTTTGCATAGTAGACCGGATAGTCTTCCCTGAGCTTTTTCAGGAAGTTTACTGCCACATCCAGCTTTTTCCCCGGCTTTGCCGTCGGAATGTCCCCCGCGACCAGAATCATATCCGGCTTCTGCTCCCTGATTGCCGCCAGAAGCCGCTCATTCTCTTTTCCGTAACGCTTATTGTGAAGATCCGCGACCACAACCGCCCTGAAAGGCTTTCTGATGCGTCTGTCCGTAATTTTCAATTCGCGCACGACAAAGCGGTTGCTGTCATACAGCGCCACCCAGACAAACACCACACAGATTATCCCTAGAACGGTTATCAAAATATCAGCCATCGTACTCCTCCACGCCCGTACCTCTATAAAAGATAAAACCCGACCACTTTTTTCAGGTAATCCAGATACCCCGCCTTCTCCACTGTCGCCCCGTACAGGATCGGCACGCTCCCGATCTCACTGCCGTTCAGCAGATACCTTGCCTTTCCCGCTTCACCACCCTCTGTCACGGGTGCCTGAACGGATTCCGGCAGTTCAATCACCTTCTCGACCGCCTCAAGGTTATTTCCGGCAATGTCAAGATAGCGGAACTCACCGCCAAAGCACAGCGGCACTTCCTCCTCGACACCGTGTTCTACCGGCATCCGGGGCAGGACTTCCTTATTTTCATCCACATAGACATTGCACACGCCGAAGCCATAAGTCAGAAGAGTCTGGGCATCCGCAAATCTCGTCTTATAGTCCGGCGCTCCCATGACCACAGCGATCAGATCAATCCCATCCCTGCTCGCCGTCGCCGAGATACAATATTTCGCCTTGCTCATGGAACCCGTCTTGAGACCGGTCGCATATTGATATTGCTTCAACAGCTTATTTGTGCTGTTAAGTGTAAACTTACTGCTGCCCTGTCTTGTCTCATGCATGATATCCTCCATCCAGATCTTCGTATATTCAAAGATCTGCGGATGGTTCACCGTCAGCTCCCGTGACATGACCGCGACATCCCTCGCACACGAATAATGGTTGTCAGACTCGCTCAGTCCGCAGCAATCCTCGAAATGCGTGTCAACCATGCCAAGCTCCAGTGCCCGTTCATTCATCATTTCGACAAACGCCTGCTCACTGCCTGCAATATGCTCCGCCACCGCGACGCTGGCATCGTTTCCCGAGGACACCACAATGCATTTAATCATGGTGTCGAGGGTCTGCGTCTCCCCAGCCGCCAGATAGACCTGCGAGCCTCCCATCGAGCTTGCATATTCACTCGTCAGCACCTCGTCCGTCAGCTTGATCTTCCCCGCATCCAGTGCCTCAAAGGTCAGGAGCAGCGTCATGATCTTTGTAATGCTTGCCGGGCTGCGCCGCTCTGCCGAATTCGACTCGTAAATGACCTGTCCTGTCGAGCTCTCTATTAAAATGACGGAAGGGGATGAAACAGAAACATCCGCACTGACCGGCAGTGCCGTCGATACCCATAGGATCAACGCTAAAAACAGTGACACCAAAGATTTTTTCCCAAACATAATCTGCCACACTCCTGACGCACGATACTATTTATAAGTATGACAGCTTTTCACCCGGTAGAACAGAAAACCCCCGGTCAGTTCAACCGAGGGTCTGCTAACGTTTTTAGTTATATTTACGCTTTCTAGCTGCTTCAGACTTCTTCTTGCGTCTTACGCTAGGCTTCTCGTAATGCTCACGCTTGCGAATCTCCTGCTGAATACCAGCTTTAGCGCAGCTTCTCTTGAAACGGCGCAGTGCGCTGTCCAGAGTCTCGTTCTCTTTTACGATTACGTTTGACATCTCTACCCGACCTCCCTTCAGTCCCTCAAGTAACATGACTGATTGGGTTAATATTATGTATTACAGCATTGCTGCCGCATACACACTAAGTATTATAGCATAAATGTTTCATCCGTCAACAGTTTTTTTACAAAAAGCCACAGACGTTTTACTTCTCATCAGGCAAGCTGACCCTCCAGCACCTTTGCCGCCTCTGCGACCGCAGCCGGAATACCGGCAGGATTCTTTCCTCCCGC
>USGM01000185.1 GCA_900554205.1 uncultured Lachnospiraceae bacterium | reverse complement strand
TATATCTACTAATAACAAATTATATTGAGGTATCTATGTTCAAATTACTGAAAACAGAAGGTGCGGCGCGCCGAGGGGAGTTTTCCTGCCCACATGGGACGGTACAGACGCCGGTCTTTATGAATGTCGGCACGCAGGCCGCGATCAAGGGCGCATTATCGGCAGCGGATCTGGAGCAGATCGGTACGCAGGTGGAGCTGTCCAACACGTACCACCTGCATCTGCGGCCCGGAGACGAGGTCGTCCGCGATATGGGCGGCCTGCACAAGTTCATGACGTGGAACGGCCCTATCCTGACGGATTCCGGCGGCTTTCAGGTCTTCTCGCTGGCCAGTCTGCGGAAGATCAAGGAGGAGGGCGTCACATTTGCTTCCCATCTGGACGGTCACAAGATCTTCATGGGGCCGGAGGAGAGCATGCAGATCCAGTCCAATCTTGCCTCGACGATTGCGATGGCATTTGACGAGTGCGCCCCCAGTAAGGCGGAGAGAGCATATGTACAGGCATCCGTCGAACGGACGACGAGATGGCTCGAGAGATGTAAGCGGGAAATGAACAGACTCAACTCACTGGAGGATACAATCAACAAGAACCAGCTGCTCTTCGGAATCAATCAGGGCGCGGTTTATTCGGACATCCGCATCGAGCATGCCAAGAGGATTTCGGAGCTGGAGCTGGACGGCTATGCGGTCGGCGGACTTGCCGTCGGCGAGACGCACGAGGAGATGTATCACATTCTGGACGAGGTGGTGCCGTATCTGCCGAAGGATAAGCCGACCTACCTGATGGGTGTCGGGACACCTGCCAACATTCTGGAGGGTGTGGAGCGTGGCATTGATTTCTTTGACTGCGTCTACCCGAGCAGAAACGGAAGGCACGGACATCTCTACACGAACCATGGAAAGATCAACCTGTTTAATGCGAAATATGAGCTGGATGACAGACCGATCGAGGAGGGCTGCGGCTGCCCGGCGTGCAGACGTTACTCCAGAGCCTATATCCGCCATCTGCTGAAGGCGAAGGAGATGCTCGGTATGCGCCTCTGCGTGCTGCACAATCTCTATTTCTATAACACGATGATGGAAGAGATCAGGGATGCACTGGACGAAGGCAGGTTCGCGGAATATAAAAAGCATAAGCTGGAAGGAATGCAGGGAGAGTAACAGTTCAGCCCCGGGGCATTCATAAAAAATGTATAAAATGCTTGCCTGACAGCTATTTTTTGTGTATCATATCGTTTTAGAGAGTGACGGAAGGCACAGGTGTGCCTTGACGAAATAACTTAAATTATGGAGGAATAAAATGGGAATTTTATTATCTGAGACAGCAGCAACAACGACAGAAGGGGGCGGATCGGTCGGAAGTCTGATCACAATGATTGCCGTATATGCAATTTTCTTCTTTGCAATGTGGTTCTTCTTGTTCAGACCCCAGAGCAAGGAAAAGAAGAAAATGGCTGCCATGCTTTCACAGCTGGCGATCGGTGACTGTGTGCTGACGACCTCCGGTTTCTACGGCGTGGTAATCGATATTACCGACGATACCGTTATCGTTGAGTTCGGCAGCAACAAGAACTGCCGCATCCCGATGGATAAGCAGGCGATCAGCCGCATCGAGAAGCCGAGCGAGAGTCAGGCAAACTAATTACACATTCGGGTTTACAGGAAAATTTTGGGCAGTGTCGGGAGACATTGCCTTTTTCTTTGATTCATTATAAGATAATGTTGAAAAATATCATCTTTTCAGTTAATATAATAGGAAAATGTCTTTCGCACTGTGAAACATAAAAGCAGAGGAAAGAGGGATTGGGAAAGGAAGAAGGCTATGGAATTACATATCACCTGTATTCCCGGAGATGGGATCGGGCCGGAGATTGTGACAGAGGCAAAAAAGGTTCTAGAGAAGGTCGCTGCGGTCTACGGACACAAGATGGTTTTTGAAGATATTCTGATGGGAGGCTCGTCCATCGATGTCCACGGCGTACCGTTGACGGAGGAAGCGATCGCAAAGGCGAAGGCGGCTGACGCTGTCCTGATGGGCTCCATCGGCGGCGATACGACGACATCACCGTGGTACCAGCTTCCGCCCAACCTGCGCCCCGAGGCGGGACTGCTTGCAATCCGCAAGGCGCTGAATCTTTTCGCAAACTTAAGACCGGCGGTTCTGTATGACGAGCTTGCGGCGGCATGTCCGCTGAAGGAGGAGATCAGCAAGGCTGGTTTTGACATGCTGATTATGAGAGAGCTGACCGGCGGATTGTATTTCGGCGAGAGAAAGACTGTCGAGGAAAACGGTGTGCGCAAGGCGATTGACACGCTGACCTACGATGAAAACGAGATCAGAAGAATTGCCATAAAGGGCTTCGAGATCGCCATGAAGCGCAGAAAGAAAGTGACGAGCGTTGACAAGGCGAATGTACTGGATTCCTCCCGGCTCTGGAGAAAGGTTGTCGAGGAGGTGGCGAAGGATTACCCGGAGGTAAAGCTGGAACATATGCTGGTCGACAACTGTGCGATGCAGCTTGTGCGCGACCCGGCGCAGTTTGATGTTATTCTCACGGAGAACATGTTCGGCGATATTCTGTCGGATGAGGCGAGCATGGTGACCGGCTCGATCGGTATGCTTGCAAGCGCGAGCCTGAACGACACGAAATTCGGACTGTATGAGCCCAGTCACGGTTCAGCGCCGGATATTGCCGGCAAGGATGTCGCCAACCCGATCGCAACGGTGCTCAGCGCAGCGATGATGCTTCGCTACAGCTTCGACCTTGACAGGGAGGCGGATGCCGTTGAGACTGCTGTAAAGCAGGTATTGAAGGAAGGCTACCGCACGGGTGACATCATGTCGGAGGGCTGTACAAGGGTCGGCTGCTCCCAGATGGGAACGCTTCTGGCAGAGAGAATCCGATAGGTGTTATCGGTAAAAGAGAAGAAAATGCGCAGCTTCGTGCGCGGAAAAGAGGATCGGTATGGTAAGTGATAATGCGAGAGCCGGTATGCAGCAGGCACCGGCAAGAAGTCTTTTCAATGCACTCGGTTTTACCCCGGAGGAAATGAAGAAGCCGATGGTCGGGATCGTCAGCTCCTACAATGAGATTGTTCCCGGACATATGAATATAGACAAGATCGTGGATGCGGTCAAGCTCGGCGTTGCCGAGGCGGGCGGTGTGCCCGTGGTATTCCCGGCGATTGCTGTGTGCGACGGAATTGCAATGGGACATGTCGGAATGAAATATTCCCTCGTGACGCGCGACCTGATCGCCGACTCGACGGAATGTATGGCGATTGCCCACCAGTTCGATGCTCTCGTCATGGTTCCCAACTGTGACAAGAATGTGCCCGGACTGCTGATGGCGGCCGCAAGACTGAACCTTCCGACCGTATTTGTGTCCGGCGGACCGATGCTTGCCGGTCATGTCAAGGGACAGAAGAGAAGTCTCTCCTCCATGTTTGAGGCGGTTGGCGCTTACGCAGCCGGAACAATGACAGAGGAGGATGTATGTGAGTTTGAGAACAAGGTCTGCCCGACCTGCGGTTCCTGTTCCGGAATGTA
>USGM01000184.1 GCA_900554205.1 uncultured Lachnospiraceae bacterium | reverse complement strand
CATATTCCGCGAAGCCAAAATTGCATGAAATGCAATTTTGCGAGACTTGCAGGCGACAAAATTCTTGCAGACAGGACAATCGTGTGTTATACTATATCTGTCTGATACTTCGTGAGATTCTGATACCTCATTTTACACGACATGCATTCGGCATGATGTGTTCCGGCGTTTCGCCACAAGTTTCAGCAAAAAAAGAAAAGAGACGGAGGTGATGGCCATTGAGGGAGTTTTAATGGACATAAAAACTGTTATCCTAAAGTTGTGATTGACAAATGCGAACAAATGTTTTATCCTTAGATCAATAACAGAACGTTTGTTCCTGATAAAAGGAGAACCCAGATGGAAAAAGATGAAAAGCTGAAAGCATTGGATGCGGCGATAAGCCAGATTGAGAAGCAGTACGGGAAGGGCGCGGTCATGAAGCTCGGTGATCCTTCGGCACAGATGAATGTCGAGACGATCCCTACAGGCGCGCTGAGTCTGGATATTGCGCTCGGACTGGGAGGCATCCCCAAGGGAAGAATCGTGGAGATTTATGGTCCGGAATCCAGTGGTAAGACGACAGTTACGCTTCATATGATCGCGGAAGTCCAGAAAAGGGGCGGAATTGCCGGATTTATTGACGCGGAGCATGCGCTTGACCCGGTCTATGCAAAGAACATAGGCGTGGATATTGATAATCTGTACATTTCGCAGCCGGATAACGGAGAGCAGGCTCTGGAAATCACAGAGACCATGGTTCGCTCCGGGGCTGTGGATATTGTTGTAGTGGACTCCGTGGCAGCACTGGTTCCCAAGGCGGAGATCGACGGCGACATGGGAGACAGCCATGTCGGACTTCAGGCGCGTCTGATGTCACAGGCACTGCGTAAGCTGACCGCTGTAATCAGCAAGTCGAACTGTACGGTGGTGTTTATCAACCAGCTGCGTGAGAAGGTCGGAGTGATGTTCGGCAATCCCGAGACGACAACGGGAGGCCGTGCCCTGAAGTTCTATGCATCCGTGCGTCTGGACGTGCGCCGTGTCGAGGCATTAAAGCAGGGTGGAGAAGTGATTGGTAACCGTACCCGTGTGAAGGTCGTAAAGAATAAGATTGCGCCGCCTTTCAAGGAGGCAGAATTTGATATTATGTTCGGTGAAGGTATCTCCATGGTAGGTGACATCCTTGACCTTGCGGCAGACCTCAATATCGTTGTGAAGTCCGGTGCGTGGTATGCCTATGAGGGAAACAAGATCGGACAGGGACGTGAGAACGCAAAGCAGTACCTCAAGGATCATGAGGATGTCTGTGAGGAGATCTCGAGGAAGGTGCGCGAGCATTACGGCTTCGACGATGCCGGGAAGACTGACGGTGTCGGAGCAGCAGCGGCTGACAGCGCAGCCGAGGCTTCAAAGGCCGCAAAGAATAAAAAGGCAGATGCAACAGAATAAGGGGAAGACATGAAAGTAACCGGTGTTGAGGAACTGTCGAAATCCCGGAGCAAGGTTTTCGTAGACGGAGAACCGGCATTTGTCCTGTACAGGGGAGAACTGCGCACCTATGGGATCAGAGAGGGCGCTGAACTGGAACAGACAGACTATGATGCCATCATGGGAGAGGTGTTGCCAAAGCGCGCAAAGCTGCGCGCCATGAACCTGCTCACCAAGAGGGAATATACGGAGCAGCAGCTGCGAAGGAAGCTGACGGACGGATTTTATCCGCCGGAGGTAATCGAGGAAGCGCTCGCATATGTGGCTGGATTTCATTACACAGATGATCTGCGCTATGCCGTCACTTTTATCACGGATCATGAGGCGACAAGGAGCAGGAGACGGATCGAACAGGATCTGACCAGAAGAGGTATTGACAGAAGGACATTGGAAGCGGCGTGGGAAGAGTGGGAGAGTGACGGTGGTACGCAGGACGAAGCGGCGATGATACGGGCGCTGCTCGCAAAGAAAAAATACGAGCCCGAGCACGCTGATATAGCCGAAAAACGCAGGATTTATGCATTTCTTATGCGCAAGGGCTATTCTGCGGAGGCTGTCCGCAGGGCTCTGAGGACAGAAGAACTTGACACTTTTGCTTGACATTGTATTGGAATAAGTTTAAAATTTAACTGTTGTAGAATGCTTGTTTTGTACAATGAAAATCAAATAAAGGAGGTGCTCCTGTAGATGTCGCCATTGATATGGGTTATTATCCTGATAGCGGCTATCGCTGTAACCGCAGTAGTGACCGGGGTGGTTGTTTCGACACTTCAGAAGAAGTCAACTGCTACAACGATAGGAAACGCAGAGGATAAGGCAAGGGAGATTATCGATGAAGCTCTCAAGACGGCTGAAGCAAAGAAGCGGGAATCGCTCCTTGAGGTAAAGGAAGAGTCCATTCGTACCAAGAATGAGCTTGACAAAGAGATCAAGGAACGGCGTGCGGAAGCGCAGCGTTATGAGCGCAGGGTTCAGCAGAAGGAAGAGAACATCGATAAGAAGGCAGACGCCATTGAGAAGCGTGAAGCGAGTCTGTCAGCGAAGGAAGAATCTTTGAATCGGATGAAGGAAGAGGTTTCCAAGCTGAATGAGCAGCGCGTACAGGAACTGGAACGAATTTCCGGGTTGACCTCTGAACAAGCAAAAGACTACTTATTGAAAATTGTTGAAGATGAAGTAAAGCATGAAACGGCTGTGATGATCAAGGAAATGGAGAGTCGCGCCAAAGAAGAAGCAGACAAAAAGGCGAAGGAATATGTAGTGAACGCAATCCAGAGATGCGCAGCAGACCACGTCTCTGAGACTACAATTTCCGTCGTACAGCTTCCGAACGATGAGATGAAGGGAAGAATTATCGGTAGAGAGGGTAGAAATATCCGCACCCTTGAAACGATGACGGGTGTTGATCTGATTATTGATGACACACCTGAGGCAGTTATTCTGTCGGGCTTTGACCCTATCCGTCGTGAGGTTGCGAGAATTGCGCTTGAGAAGCTGATCGTGGATGGACGTATTCATCCCGCGAGAATCGAAGAGATGGTGGAAAAGGCGCAGAAGGAAGTCGAGATCATGATGAAGGAGGAAGGCGAAGCCGCAACGCTGGAGGTTGGCGTTCACGGCATCCATCCCGAACTCGTCAGATTGCTGGGTAAGATGAAGTTCAGAACCAGCTATGGTCAGAACGCACTGAAGCATTCCATTGAAGTCGCTCAGTTGTCAGGTCTTCTGGCAGCAGAGATGGGACTTGATGTCAGACTTGCGAAGCGGGCAGGTCTGCTCCATGATATCGGTAAATCCGTGGATCATGAAATGGAAGGATCACATATTCAGCTGGGTGTGGAGCTTTGCAGAAAGTACAAGGAAAATTCCGTTGTTATCAATGCAGTAGAATCCCACCACGGCGATGTGGAACCTACATCCCTGATTGCGTGTATTGTACAAGCTGCTGATACAATATCCGCTGCAAGACCGGGGGCTAGAAGGGAGACGCTGGAAACCTATACTAGCAGATTAAAACAATTAGAAGAAATAACAAACAATTTCAAAGGTGTAGATAAATCTTTTGCTATTCAGGCAGGTCGTGAAG
>USGM01000183.1 GCA_900554205.1 uncultured Lachnospiraceae bacterium | reverse complement strand
TCAATGCAGTATTGGAAACCGTGAACAGAGCCAGCCCAAAAGGAAAACGAGACTATGCTTTCATTACTATTGCCGCTGAACTTGGTGTGCGAAGCAAAGATATCTGCAATTTGAAGTTGTCCGATATTGACTGGGAGCTTTGTTCAATCTCCTTTGTGCAAAGCAAGACGGGCAAGCCGAACACACTTCCTCTCAGCGAAAAAGTGGGATCTGCTATTATTGACTACCTGCATATTCGTCCGCAAACAAAATGCGAATACCTGTTTGTCAGTTTGAACCCTCCATATGGCAAGATGAAATCAATCCATTCAGCGTTCCATAGGTATGTCGCGCGTTCAGGGGTAAAAGTGCCAATTCATGCGCATCACGGCCTGCATTCTCTTCGGGCAACCGTTGCGACAAAACTGCTATCTGCCGATGTGTCTCCAGATATCATTTTTTCATTTCTTGGCCATTCGGACCGAGAATCTCTGGGACATTACATCCGTCTGGATATTGAAAACCTGCGTGAATGCGCCCTGTCGTTTGAGGATGGTGATCTCCTATGAGCAGAACTTACGAGTACAGAAGCGGACTGGCAAGTCAAATAAGTGCTTTTATTGCAGAAAAGCGGGCCTGCGGATGTAAGTATGAAAAAGAAGCCAAAACCTTTCAAACATTGGACCGGTTTCTCGTAGAACAAGGAATCAATACTCCAGTGTTGCCGGAATTGGTCGTTGAGAAATGGATTGAAAAGCGGCCCAATGAAAAGCGTAAAAATCAAAAATGGCGGCTTAATTTCACAAAACGCTTTGCCAAATATCTTCAATTGAATGGCTATGCCGCGTACTACCCCGAACTTACCATTTCATCTCGAGATGATGCTGACTTTTCTCCCTGCATTTTTACGAGCGATGAGTTGGCACGTATTATGAAATATTTTGAAACGATGGTTCCAAGCAGGCAATGCCCTACTGCGCACCTTGTCTTTCCTTTGCTGTTTAAGACTCTGATCTGCTGTGGATTACGTGCCGGAGAGGCAACCCGGCTCCGTGTAAAAGATGTAGATCTTATAAACGGCGTTTTGCAGATTTGGGAAACAAAGCATGACAAACCAAGATATGTTCCTCTGTCTAAAAGTCTGTGGGCGGACTACGAACAATATTTTGAAGAAATCCATGCGGAAAGTTCTGGTAACAACTATTTCTTCCCCAATCCCCGAAAAAGCTGCTACCATACAACCACAGTCTACAACCGGTTTCGGGATGCGCTATGGCATTGTGGAATTGCGCATAAAGGACGTGGATACGGTCCGAGGGTTCATGACCTTCGTCATACCTTTGCCGTTCGTTCTATGCAAAAGCTGAAAAAATCCAAGAGCGACATCGTGACTACACTTCCATACCTTTCGGCGTATCTCGGCCATTGCAACATGAGTGCGACGCAAATCTATCTGCATTTAACAGCGGAATGTTACCCTGAATTTATTCAAAAGCAGTGCGATTATCTTGGCGATACGATTCCAACATGGGAGGCGCCGAATGAAAACTGCTGATTTTGCCGCACATTTGACGGAGTTTCTTTCCCATTACCTGCCCGAACTTAAAAATATCAGTACGAACACGATTTCATCATACTGCGATGCATTTCGGCTATTCCTTGGCTATTGCCAGGATGTAGAGGGGATGAGGATTGAAAAGCTTTCCATAGATGATCTGACGCCGGAACTCGTTGACCATTTTTTGCAATGGCTGAGGATAGAGCGAAACAATGGAACCGCGACGCGTAGCCAACGTCTTGCAGCCATCCGCTCATTTGTTAAATACCTGCAGATAAAAGAGCCGCGCCTTTTGCTGAATTTCCAGCAAATACTGGCAATCCCAGTGAAAAGAGCTGAGCGCAAAGCGATTAATCCGTTGACAAAAGAGGCGATTGCGCTGATCCTGCGCCAGCCGGATACATCCACTCTCAGCGGCAGAAGAGATGCCACTATCCTGTGTTTTCTTTATGATACAGCAGCCCGTGTGCAGGAAATCTGTGACTTACGTATTGAAGATGTCCGTCTTGATTATCCTGCAAGTGTCAAGATCCTTGGTAAAGGCAGAAAAACCAGGGTAGTTCCCATTTTGCCGGCAACGGCGCAGAACTTGAAAAAATATCTTACTGAAATGCACATGCTTGCACCGGAAAAAAGTCATCTGCCGCTATTTATGAACCGCAACGGGCAAAAGCTAACTCGTGCAGGGGTTACGTACATCCTGAACAAATATGCCAAGGCCGCTTCAGTGATTGATCCTTCCGTACCGGAGAAAATTCCTCCGCATTTGATGCGCCATACTAAAGCAATGCACATTTACGACGCGGATAATGATCTCGTTCATGTGCGCGATTTCCTCGGACATTCCGACATTAAAACTACAGACATATATGCCCGTTCAAGTCTTACAATGAAGCAGAAAGCTCTGGAACGAGTTTCGGATTCTCCAGTTCCCTCAATGCCTTCCTGGCAGAAAAGCCGGAGTACAATGGAGTGGTTGAAAAGTTTTGGGTCTCAAAAAGCATAGCACATTATGTGAAGCAACTGCGCCAGGAATCCTCTCCTGGCGCAGTTTTCACATCTGTTCTTCTCATAACGACCATGATTAAATAAACACTGTTATGTTGAGCTTCACATAACAGCGTTTATTGGGACAAAGCCATTATGTTAATGATGGGCACAAAAATGGCATGAATACAAGGCTTCTGGGGATTTTACTGCACATAATACTCCACATTTCAACCTTTAATCATAGCAGCTAAAACCTTTAAAGTAAGGGCTTACTTTTTCCGCTTGTTCAAGTAGAATTGTCATTGTAATAGGAGAAATTTCTACATGAAGGGCGGTGGGTATATTGCCAAACAAACTAATCAAAGACCTCATTGACAAAGGTGCAGTAACTCTAAAAGAACAGGGATATTCCATACGCAGTAGAGAATACACCCTATTGACATGGAAGCAATTTCAAGAGTTCTGCAATAAAAAGGGATATGAAACATATTTGCCCTCGCATAAAGATGAATTCATCACAGAACTCGGCAAGTGCACTCCACCTTTAAGGCAGTCCACAATTGACCGCAAAGCCGGAAGCATGAAAATGCTTGATCTGCTTGCCACCAAAGGTACATGGGGAAAGGGGATGCTCAATCCTCTGCAAGAGTTGTTGCCGGAATTCAACTCCTTTCTTGATGCGCAGGAAGAATATCTCATCAAAACCGGTTATTCAGAATGCACCAGAGAAACGATGCGAAATTATATCTCCGTAGTTATGCGGTACTTTCAGAATGCTGGTATAACAAAGCTGGAAGAACTTAACAGCTCACATGTCTCGGCATATCTGCTGACTCTGAGAGGCCATGCAAAAAGTACAGTGCGTTGTGAACTCAGCCGACTGCGGAAGTTCCTGTCGTATCTGTATCTGCTTGGATATACATCCGAAAATCTTGCACCTCATGTACCTGAATATCGTCTGGGACAAGCACAGAGCATAATTAAAATCTGGGAGTCAGAGGAAATCAATGCAGTATTGGAAACCGTGAACAGAGCCAGCCCAAAAGGAAAACGAGACTA
>USGM01000182.1 GCA_900554205.1 uncultured Lachnospiraceae bacterium | reverse complement strand
ACAGGAACTCCGACAGAATCCCCTCCCGGATGCACTCTGTGATGGCACGCTCCACTGCCTGGTTCAACTCCATCTGCGCTGCATATTTCCGCACTCTTGCGACATACTGCGAATACTCCCTTAAGATACGGCACTGTTCCATCAACTCCCTGTTATGCCCCTCGTTGATGTTCAACATCGTCACCTTCAGCTCCAGATCCGGCTCTCCCTGTAAGTTCTCATACGCCGCCGACAGCCGCAGCTCCTCCCTGTCTGCGATCTGCCCCATTCCATTATAGAAGACCAGAAATTTCGGTGCGGGCAGCCTTAACAATACCGAAGAATAGAGAGACTTGTCCTTCACAAGAACCTGATATTCGCTTACAATGTAAAACAGATTCCGCATACCTGCCCTTCCATATAAATTCGTTATAATATTTATAACTCTGTTCTCCTGTCATAAAGGCATTATCAACTGTAGAATTTGTATTCGCCGGTACAATCATTTTTAAACCATGCTCAAATCCACACTTAATCTTTTCTATCAGGTTTTGTCACGCACCGCCCTACGCCAGATATCCTCTAATTCCTTGGAAGCATCGGTTGAGCATTTCCGTGTCAACGATGCCATCGCTGCTAAATGCGGTCGCCTCCACCGTAAAGGTGTCGTCGTAGCCTGTTCTGCGTATAAAGTCAAAAAACTCCGCAAAATCAATATGCCCTGCACCGATCGGCAGCGTCCTGAGCTTAGACCATTCCATGTAGCCGCCACCGTAATCGTTCACATGAAAATGCCGGATATGCCCATTCTTCCACAGCCATGCATATTCCTCGCGGTACAAGAGCTCAAGCTGTTCATGGAATGCCGCCATCTTGGTGTCAAAGATAAAATGCACCTCAGGATAACGCTCCGCCAGTTCACACCAGTGTTTCATCGGGTTCTCACAGTTGCAGACCACATTTTCCACCAGAAGGTCGATGCCCCTGCTCTCCGCTATCTTCCTAAGTTCCCCGAACGCCTCCAGATTATTTTCAAAATGGGAATCCAAGGTAATTCCATCCCAGAGGTGGATCACGAGCTTCCCTGCACCCAACTTTTCCGCTATCTCACAGTTGATGCGGTAGCGCCGGAATGCCTCCTTGCTGTTTTCCCTGCCACCGGCGCTGATGGCTTCCCCAATGTGTTTCTCGCAGTGCATGACCGGAATGTGCAGCGAAAACTCCTTCAACGCCGCAACCAGTCTGTCCACCTGTTCGTACCAGCTCTCGTACATCATAAATTCAAAGCCGTCACATTCCAGTTTCCCCGCTAACCCCTTCAACAGCGTATAATCCCTGTTATTCGGTTTGCCGATCAATGCGCCTGTCGAACAAAGTATCTGACTCATAATCCCTCCGTCACTCCCTGACGTATTTCATGACGTCATTATAGATTGCCCTGTAGCCCTCTTCCTTGATGTGCATTCCCTCAATCGTATATTCCGCCTTCAGCCTTCCCTGTTCGTCCTTCAGGGCGTTATTGACATCAATATAGCGCTGGTGATGCTTCTGCGCGAGCTTTTCCACTTCGGCATTGGCAGCATTGATTTTCTCGTTTGTTCGGATGGCAAGACATGGCTTCATTTCCTCTGCTGCCGCCTCGTAATTGATAGGATAATACGCCATCAGATAAATCCTGACTCTCGGGACCGCCTTCTCAATTTTGTCCAGTATCTCATCATATCTTTCCATCACCTGACTGATCGGAAGATCGGCGCGGCTCAGGTCATTTGTCCCGATATTGATAAATACCTTCGACGGCATCAGATCAAGGACACAGGTATCAAGATTTTCCAGCAGTTCCTCCGTCACAAAGCCGCCGATTCCGCGGTTATAAATGACTGTGCTGTCACCATGTTCCGAAAGCAGTTTATTGATGGGAAACATCTCCATCAGCGACGAGCCGGCAAATACCACCTGTCCCTTCTTCACCGACTTGTTCTCTTCTTTATAACGTTCGATTTTCTTCTCTTTGTCCGACATACATTTCTTCTCCTTTACATTATTTTCGCGTTGTAGGATCAATTCGGATTATAATTTCCAAAGTTCTCCATTAACCAGTTATTAACCGCCTTTGCAATCTCCTGCGGCGTTCCGTGAGAGCAATCTATCTTATCAAACTTCGTATCTCCAATAGCGTCGTGCGTCCTGAAATACTCATTATATTCTATGGAACCCTGAATCCAGCCCTCATCCTTTATACCCCGCCCCTCGGTCATGCGTTCCCGAATCACATCCGGCTCTGCCGTTAATGCCAGTACCTTAATCTCCGAAAAGAATCTTGTACCATATGTATGCGTAAGCTTATCTATGTTTCCGGCCATTGTCCAGACAACTGGCGTTCCCGCTTGATTGATATTCTTTGTAATGTTGAATATCTGCTCAAGCATATCATAATATTCTTCATCCCTCCCGGGCTCCATAATATTATAAAACAGATCGGCATCCAGAGCAATAAACTTACCTGTCAGTTTCTGCAATTCCTGAGCCGTGGTCGTTTTACCTATTCCGCTGCATCCCGTTAAGAAAAAGATTGGAAGCTTTTTAAATTTCCAACTGTTTCCGCACTTTGGACAATGAATTATGTCTTCGATCACTTCCTTATCCCATTCATGATTCCCACATGCTGCACATGTCCCTATCATGATAATGCCCCCCTTTCATGTCCCCCAAAAATTCAACTGGCCTGTTATACCTTCCGCAGGTGCTATTTCCGCCGCTGTACATGTGCTTTCCGGCTCGTTCCATTCTCTTTGTATTTTTAAATTCTTCTCTTCAGGTTGCTTCTCACTTACAGTACTTGCGTATTGGATCGTCGCTCCAGATATGCACCTCAATATAGCGTTCCGGTCCGTATCTGCCATCATCGTTCCACTCCTGTGGCAATCCATATTTATCAATTATCCCTAAAATTTCCTCGTAAGTATAAAGCTTTTTGCGATATTCTTTTCCATCATTTATCCTGTCGCTGAACGTGGGATGGGAATCTCCATATGTAAAGGATATTGTTCTCAGATCGAATTCTTCAATCGGAATTTTTATGAAGGTACTATTTTCAAACCATGTGCTAAGCCACGGGCTATGCTCCACCACCATGTAATGGGGCGATTTTCTCTTAAGAACTCCGCCTTTTTTCTCGAACTCGGTTCGCAGAATTTCTTCATAGTGAATGCGCGCCTGCATATAGTCCGCCTGCCTTTTGGCACATTGGACATTCGGTTTGGTTCGTGCAATCTGCCGAAGCACCTCGTTTGCTTCCTCTATTGACAAGTCCGATAAACTTCTAAACGGACCAACTGTGCTGTCATAATAGTGGTATAAATCCATTGGTGTAACTCCCTCTATGTCAGTATGCGCCTGCGGCTTATCACGACTTCCGCACGTACTATCCCCACTGGCTTGCATGCGCTTTCACGCTTGCCACGACTTCCGCACGTACAATTCCTGCGGGCTTGCATGCGCTTTCGCGCCTATCATGCTTTTCGCATGTACTATTTCTGTCAGGGTACATGCACTTTTCGGCTTGCCTCAATTTCCGCATGTACAATTCCTGCGGGCGTACATGCAGTTTCCGGCTCGTCACGTTT
>USGM01000181.1 GCA_900554205.1 uncultured Lachnospiraceae bacterium | reverse complement strand
TGAAGCGCTGTATTGCCGGCCCCGGTCAATGGGTGGATATCGATGAAAACGGAAATGTATCCGTGGACGGAAGGCTGCTGGAGGAACCGTACCTGACGGAAAAAGCCCTTGGAGAATGTGATATTACGCTGCCTTATCAGGTGCCGGATAACCGTTACTTCTGTGTGGGCGATCACCGTTCCACCTCGGTGGATTCCCGCAGTACCGCGGTCGGCTGCGTTTCCGACGAGCAAATCGTCGGAAGGATCGTATTCCGGGTCTGGCCTCTGCCGGACTTCGGCGCGTTGAGATAGGAAGGATGGTGAAGGGATATGAGGCAGGATGTTCTGCGGAATGCGGAAAAATACACGAAGGTGCATAAAAGGAAGCGCTTCCGGTATCGGGTAGTGACCGCGCTTGCCGGTGTGGTGGTATTCTGTACCACCTATGCGCTGATTCTGCCGGCTATCACACTGGAAAAGCGATGTGACATCCCGGAGCACACCCACACGGACGCCTGCTATGCGCAGGTGACGTCGGTTGAGAAAAGGGTTCCCGTGTGCAGCGCGAAGACGCTGGAAATTCATCAGCACACGGCGGACTGCTATGATGCCGACGGAAATCCGACGTGCGGGTATGCCGATTTTGTGGTTCACAGCCATGATTCCCGCTGCTATGACGAAACCGGGAATCTCTGGTGTCCGCTTCCCGAGATTGCGGCACACCGGCATACTGACGGCTGCTATGCCCTGCCGGAAGTACATACCCACACGGAGGGCTGCTATACGTCGGTGCGGGGCAATCTGGTCTGCGGGCAGCATGTCCATACGGATGCCTGCTACACCGAGACCACCGATCCAGCTCCTCCAGCTGGTCCGCGGGAACCAGGTTGTTGGGGTCAAACTCGTTCAGGTTGCCCAGGCAGTACCGGGCGGTGTTCCGGAATTTCAGATAGTTCTGGGCGATCTGCTTGAAAATCTCCTTGGAGCAGCGCACGTCCGCGTGATAGTCGGAGGAAGCCGCCCACAGACGGACGATGTCCGCGCCGAATTCCTTGATCAGGTCGGCGGGGTCAACGCCGTTGCCAAGGGACTTGTGCATGGCCCGGCCCTGGCCGTCTACCGTCCAGCCATGGGTCAGCACCTGACGGAAGGGAGCACCCTGGTCAAGGGCACCTACGGAGGTCAGGAGGGAGGACTGGAACCAACCACGGTACTGATCGGCACCCTCCAGATACACGTCCGCAGGCCACAGCTCAGGCGTCCGGTGCATCAGGGAGGCGTAGTGGGTGGAGCCGGAGTCAAACCAGCAGTCCAGGGTATCCTTCTCCTTGGTAAAGTCCTTGCCGCCGCAGTGGGGGCAGGTGAAGCCCTCAGGAGCCAGCTCCATGGCGTCCTTCTCGAACCAGATGTTGGAGCCGTACTCGTCGAAGAGCTTCTATTTTAATGAGCGGGATGTCTACTCGATCTTTCCATCTTCTGAACGTAGATGTGGACTCAAAGCGCTTGTCTACTTGTCCGTTATTATGTACTATCATGTTCCGAAGGTTCACAATATCCAGTAAATCATCCCAAGTTTCAGCGTTCAAATTCTTTCGTATTTCAATTCCAAATGCCTTTTTGTAGATATCATTTGTTTTTTCAATATTCATAAAGTCGTTCCCAGTATACTTGCGAACAATTTTTTCCAGGAAGCTATCTTTTTTAGATTCACAACTTATGAAGAGTAATGCCTCAAAATAATCCCTAAATAGAACCTCGATAATAGATGCCAGTTCAATTATTTCGATTTGATAGCAGTCATACGCTAATAGCCACTTCTCTGTTTCAGGTCGATGTTCCGCAACTGCCTGAATACTAATACGATTCATTCGTTTAATACGAACAAAGCGAGCCAGATGCTTTTGTATATTTTTTAGCGTAGATGTTCGGCCACAAGAATGGCAAAAATTATATCCAGCAGTCTTAGATTCTTTCTTATCGTGAATGCATAAGGAAACTGTCCCACAATAAGGGCAACAAAGTTGGTATAGTTGAAATCTTCTGAGGTGCATATTCTTAAAAAAATCCTCAGAAGTTAATGGCTTTCGTTTGATTCTTTTGCAATAGCCAGCATAGAATGAGTAGTAAAGTTTCTTCATATAGTTCAAATGCTGATTGGAGAATTTCGCCAGAAATTCCTCGTCTACCAAGGCATACATCTCATTATCTGCTTTTTCCATAAAGCGATTCCTCTCATAGCAAACATTTTTCTCTAATCCTGACGCAAACAACCATATCCTTATATTTTATAATTATAGCAGTTATTTTTCCAATTTACAAATATCTTCATTTTGCAAAAAGACAAAAGCGGGAGTACAGCCAATCGGATGAACCGAAAAGCTGTACTCCCGTTTTGTGTATCAGAAAGTGTTTGGAATCGAGCCATTTTCTCTATGTGCCAGCAAGCAGACCGACACATGAGAAATCATAAAGGCTCCCTTTGAAAATACGGATACAGGGAATTATTCTGCGTTTTTCGCCCCCTTATCCTCACAGATTTTAGATCGTTTGGAACTGTAATGCGGACAAGCGACCAGACACGCCCGGAAACTCTGCTTGCAGCCGTGAACACATTTTTTACAGATATGGTTATACTGCCGCCTGCCGTTCTCACCCAGGAAGAACGCCCATTCCAGCCGCCATTTCTTGCTTCGGCTCATAGGCAGTCATGCTCCGGCACATCACGGCCGGGCTTCTTGCCCTCCGGGGGCTTATGCTCGGCACATTCCCGTTTGGCGTCCTCCAACCGCTCACGGATGGAAGGCTTCTCCGGCGTTGTCCGCTCTGCATACTCCTGGGCTTTTTCCAATTCTTCGCCGCGTCTGCCGTTGTTGATAACGCCGTCGATCATGCCGTAGTCATCCTCCAGCGTCATTTCAGCGGTGCGGAGAGGATTGTCCTTTTCCGGCTGTTCCGCTGCCACGGCAAAGGCCCGTGTGCCGTTTCCCATGATAAGATACTTTCCATCATCGGAAATATGGTGGACACCGTAACCGGCCGCCTCCATCTGTTCCCGGCTCATAGCCGTCACCTGAAAGCTGCCCCTCGGTGTCTGCACACGCTCGCCAGTTTCAAAACGGTCTGGCAGATAAGCGAGGTCTTGCTTCTCTGCCGGGACAGGGAGAACAACGATATTGCCATTGATCTGCATAAATCGTTCCGGCGTTTTGAACTGTTCCGTGTATTTCTGAATCAGTTCCGGGGACAGGGAGGCAAAATCTTCCTCACCAAGTCCAACCACCAGGAAAGTCCCTGCTACGATATCATAAATTTCTCCATTTTCATCCCGCAGCCCACGGTTCAGATCAAGCCCGATGAGCTTTCCTTCATCATTGCAAACCAGCGCCACCGGGTCAGAATAGGGATAAGTTGCGCCAATGTCTCCGCCGACCTCCGCCTGCAGGGAATGAAGATCGGGGTCGATCTCCTTCACATAGGGTTCCTTCATAGGTTCCACTACAAGCACAGTCATCTTTTCCGAGGCAGCCCTTTCCGCAGCGGACAGCATTTCATCCGCATGGGACTTCTCCGGGTCCTCCAAAGCGGCCTTGACCTCCGCCGGGTCAAAATCAAGAAATTCCTCATAGCCCG
>USGM01000180.1 GCA_900554205.1 uncultured Lachnospiraceae bacterium | reverse complement strand
CACTTGTATTGTTGTTTGCCTCTTAATTTAAGCATCATCTCCTCGTCATCTGTATTCCAGAGTGCGTCCGGAATCGTATCGTTTAGCTTGTTTGCTGCTTGCTGAATGGCTTTCCGTTTCATTTCTGTATCGGCATGGGCATAAATTTTTGTTGTTTCAATCTGCGCATGGCCAAGAAATTCGGATACCATAGCCAAGGGAACGCCATCTTGGTACAGATGCATTGCCCGTGTATGCCGCAGCATATGGGGATGTACCCGCGCTGGGATGGATGTACAGGCTTGCCGTGCAGATTCTCCGTACTTCTTTACAAATGCCGTAACCGTGTCAGGCGACATCGGTCTTTGAGGGCCGCCATAAGCGTAGAACACATAATCGTCTCGTTTTCTGTTGTCTGCTGGATGAAATTTCTTCAGGTAACTACGAAGATGCTCTGCTGTTTTCGGTAAAATAGGGACAACCCTCGTCTTGTTTCCCTTACCTGTGAGATAAACACAAGGCGAAGTCCTGTGCAGCACTAAATCCTGTATCCTTAAATCCAGCATTTCCTGACACCGTGCAGCTGTATCGTACATTAAAACCAGAAACACCATATTCCGGAACCCTGTGCGTTTTTGGCAGTTTGGCTGTGAGAGAAAGGCAGAGAGTCCTTCTTTCGTAAGATAACCCACCAAAGCAGGTGCTGGCTTGCGGTACCGAATTTTCTCTACGTCGGCCTGTATTGAGATTACACGCAGATCAATAATGCCGCCATATCGCACAAAAGAGCGTATCGCAGCAAGCCTTTGCAGCTGTGTTTGCCTGCTGCAGTTCCGAACTTTCTCCAGCCAGTCCATAAATTCCTGTATGTTTTGGCGGGTGAAGTGGCTCCAATTCGCTCGCTGTCTGGGAATAGCTTTTGCAGTCTCAAGAAAAGTAAAAAACAGATTCAGAGCATCCTCATAGGATTTTACCGTATTAGAACTGCAGCTTCGGTTTTTCACAAGATAAACATTCAGGAATGAACTTACAACCGCAAAGAACTGAGCATCCTTAACCTTCATCATGCACCTCCGGAAGCAATTTTTCCCATGCAGTACGGTCTACTGTTCCAACACGCTCATAAAAATCAGGAACCATGTGGACATAGTAAAGCGTATCTTCATAACGGGCGTGTCCCATGTATGCGGAGAGAAACGGCAGCATTGCATCAATATCACGGCCTTCTCGCATCCAACGACAGATACATTCCGTTGCAAAAGTATGTCTGAAATCGTAAACCCTAGGTTTAGGTCCCTCAAACGCAGTAATTCCGGCCATACTGAAGCATCTCCAAAACATTTCTTCTGTCCAACGCTTCGTATACGGCCCCTCCCCATCGTATCTCGGAAAAAAGTAATCGCTGTCCGGGTAAATTTCTGAAATCAGGGTGGAATAGCTTCTCATAATCTGAAGCAAATCATCTGCAACCGCAACGACACGGTCCTTGTGCCCTTTGGATTCCACAACGTAGACAGCACCGCGAGCCAAGTCCACATTTTCCTTCTTGAGAAGTCTCGCTTCTGCGGGCCGCAATCCGCAGCAATACAGCAATCTGTAAAATACCGGGATAACAAGATGTCTGGCTGGAGCTTTCTCGTGAGGCCGAAAGCTGTCAGCACCGTGGAAGAACGCTTTTATCTCCGCTTCATTGAAGATATGTGGAACATACCTAGGGCCTTTGCTGGTCATGGATATGGGAATCATATATGCTTCTGTTCCAACAGCCCGAAGGTACTTTGCAAACTCCCGTATGACCATAATGCGATTTCGGTGGCCTGCTGTGTTTTCCGTATTTCGTTTCTCCAGCCATGCAAGTGCGAGTTCACGATCCAGACAATCTTTTTCAGGAAACCTTTCTACGCAGAAATCGTCAAACCTCCCTAGAATACGGATACTCTCATCGTAAGGAAAACCAAGACTGTTCTTGTAGCCTACAAAGGCGCGAATCTGTTCTCCAAAACGGCTTTTCAAAGATGGTCTTGTCATAACAGGGCCTCCTGTGCAATGGGAATTGCAGAAATAGTACCTGCGCACACTTTTAATTTCTCTAAGGATGACGCGGTATATTGGCGCAAAGACATAGACGATGTATGCCCCAGAATATCGCAGATTAAGGGTGCGGGAATATCTGCTTCCAGTAGCTGTCTCCCCATTCCCCGTCGGAAAGCATGAGGGCCATTCATCCTTCTACTCTTTCCCAGTGCGATACGAGCATATTTTGCAATCACAGTCCACATACTTCTGAGCTTGGTATAAGGACGCTGTGTCCGTAAAAACACATACTCGGAATCGCATTTTGGCCGAGCATTGAGAATGTAATCAGCAATCGCATTCCCAGTTGTCATATCGAGCGGTAAAGAGACAGGAATATTCGTTTTTTCTTGTACAAGGCGTAATTCGCAGGCATCCCAGTCAATGCTGTTGAACTTCAAATTCACAATGTCGCACCCTCGCAGGCCCGTTGTATACGCAAGCATAATCATTGCATAATCTCGCATCCCCATTGTGCTGCTGCGATTTATTGCAGAGAAAATCTTTTGTGCTTCTTCGTGAGTGTATCCTACATAAACACTCCGACGCTTTGCTGCAGAGAACACCAGTGCTGGCGAAATATCGAGAAGCTCAGGATGCTTTTCAGCCATGAACCGCGCAAAGGATCGCATACTTCCGGTCAAATTAAATATACCGCAAGGAAAAGTTTCTGAAATCTTTGCCAGACACCTGGTGACATCCGGCAGGGTAATCTCAGCATAGCGGTATATTCCCAAAATGCCCATAGTACGGAAAAATGTCCGAACCGATGAAAGATAAAACTGGCGGGTGCCTTCTTTCAAATAGTTTTCATTGTCCATGTACAGTTGGTATTGCGAGAGCAGATTTTCAAACTCTGGCGGAGCGCAGGCAAAATTATATTTTCTTAACTTCCGCTGAGATACCCGCCCTGTCGAGAGGCATTCCTCGATCCAGCGGGCAGCTTTGCGCATCGTTTGAAAAGATGCTTTTGGGATTGTTCCGTTCGCATAATTTTCTTTTGCTTTATTTACGAAAAGAGCAAGCGTTTCTGGAGAATAGAACTCCTCACCGCGAGAAGCAAAAAAATTCAAGATGGGTCCAAATCCGCAATAGATATAATTTGTTTTTGTCTTATCGGATAACTCCAACTGTATGACCGCATCTCTGGTTCTGCAGATAATGTCTATTACCTTCATAGAATTGCTTGGACTGTGTGGTGCGTTTTGAAATAATGGATTGTGTTCCGCCTCCCAAGACCGCAGGGGCTCACCCTGAATTTTTCCATGTTTCGCCATTTGGTCAAGATAAACAGCGGCACGCCGGGTTAAGACCCACTGGTAATGCGGTAATGCTCCGGATTCCATCCTCGCTCGTTCCTGCCAAACAAAATCTTGAACCGTTTCCTTGAAGTATATTGTTTGACCGTTGTCCAAACAATGCTGCACGATCCGTCGAGTCCCATACCGCTCAAATTCCCGTACTGTTTTAGCCTTGAGTCCGCGCACACTTAAGGCATCTAATACACGCGCAGAAAGGACTGTGATTTCAATTTTGTTCACATCAATACACCTCACAATGTTGATTCGGATTTTCATCCGTAGCAACATTATATCAGGTGCCATCTTC
>USGM01000179.1 GCA_900554205.1 uncultured Lachnospiraceae bacterium | reverse complement strand
CAGCTAAGTTGTTAATAGTGTAATGAAATGTACACCCATCTAGCGGATTAATATCTACTATAAGTGTGTCGTTAAAAATGTGTACAGATATTACACCTTTTATACGTCTACTTAGCTGTTTTTTGAGTGCGTTTTTGAAAATTCTTTCCATGGTATCATTCTCCAATCGTTAAAATTACTGCCGGACGCATCCCCGGCAAGGCGTATCTTTACAGATACAAGTATTATAGCAATTCTGCAGTGGTAAGTCAATGGTGCAAAAGTGCCCGCAGCAGGGAAAAGTGTGTTCCGAATAGATATGCACGCAAGGTCGGAAACAGCACTTCTCATACACTCCTGACGTGGAAAGGCCTTCCTTTAATACCTGTTTAAGACGTACTCAAGGCGGCGGCAGACAGTATACGCAGCATGGAACGCACCCATATGCAAGCTGCGTGACGCTCGTAATGCGGGGGCGCACGTTCCGGCTGCGCCGGAACTCTGCGGGGCCGCAGGCCCCGCAGGCGTGCCTCCGGCACGCAGTGCGCCCCCAACTCCGTATACGCTGCAAGCTCCATAAAACCCGGCCCCAGGCCTCACATCCGCTTATCATCTTTATACGACGTCCCATGCCCCGGACTGGAGCATGCTTTTTCCTTCCGCATATTCACCGATGAAAATATGTCGTTGATTTTCCCCATATTCTTGACCTGTTCAGATATTTATGCTTTAATAAAAAGAAACAACATATTGGGGGTATATATGGAACACAGGCATGAGGATGCATATGAAAACAAGATTGCCGGGCTTTGCGGGGCACTTCTGTTTGCTTTGGGCGGCGGCATAATCTACTTTTTGCTGTATCAGTTAGGGTATATCTCCAGCATCAGCGGTCTGGTGGGCGCTGTGCTGGCCATGAAGGGCTATGCTCTCTTCTCTAAAAAGGAGAGTATGTTTGGTGTGATCACGTCCGCCGTGCTGGCTCTGTTGGTATTAGTGGCAGCCTGGTATCTGTGCCTGGCCAAAGATGTATATGAGGCCTTCCAGGAGTGGTTTGCCGCCGGCGAAATCGATTATACTGTATCTTTTGGGGAAGCAGTGCAGGGAGCTCATTTGTTCCTGGAGGATCCGGAGATCTCCCGTTCCTACCTGGGGGATTTGGGGATGAGCCTGCTTTTTGCGGTTATCGGCTGCTTTGGAAATGTGTGGACGGCTCTGAAGAACCAGAAAGCTCAAAAAGCACAGCAGGCGGCACCCATTCAGGCAGAAGCAAAAGAGAGTCCCTATGCCGCAGAAGAGCCCAACCCCTTTGCACAGGATCAGGAAGAAAAGAATCCTTTTGCACAGGAAGAAACGAAAGAATAACGCTTGTACATATGTATAAACGCCCTGCGGGGCGTTTTTTCATATTAGTAGATGGTCCGCATCGGGATACGGTACGCCTTTCATTTGTAAAAAAAACGCATACGCAGCATGGTCCGTGCCCGTTCGAAAGCTGTGCGGCGCTCGTAATGCGGGGGGCGCACGTTCCGACTGCGCCGGAACTCTGCGGGGCTCACAGCCCCGCAGGCGTACCTCCGGCACGCAGTGCGCCCCCACAATCCCCGTATACGCCTCCACCCGCTCTTCCGCCGCGTTTTGCTGTATCTCGTCTCTAAATACGAGCTTCCCTTCTTTATTCCCACACAAAAAAGCGCTCCCTTGGGAGCGCTTTTACATTTTGATTGGACTTCCGGCCTTATTTGCCTTCCTTAGCCGCCTTGATCTCTTTGATCATCTCGGGCACTACCTTGAACAGGTCCCCTACGATGCCATAATTGGCCACCGTAAAGATGGGAGCACCGTCATTCTTGTTCACGGCAATAATGGTCTCAGAATCCTGCATACCGGCTACATGCTGAATGGCGCCGGAAATGCCCAGGGCCACATACAGCCGGGGATGCACGGTCTTACCTGTCTGCCCCACCTGATGGTCATTTGTGATCCAGCCTGCATCCACCACCGCACGGGAGGCGCCTACCACGCCGCCCAGCACACCGGCCAGCTCTTCAGCCAGCGCAATGCCCTTTTCGGGATCCTTGCTGATGCCCCGGCCAACAGCTACTACAACGTCGGCCCCTACCAGATCTACCATCTTCCGCGCCATCTTCTCGATCTTGAGAATCTGTACATGGATATCGTCTGCGGTCAGATCCGTCTTTACATTCTCGATGATGCACTTGTCGGCGCCTACCTGATCAAACTCCTGTGTCTGCATAACGCCGGGGCGCACCGTAGACATCTGCGGCCGGAATCGGGGGCAGATAATAGTGGCCATCAAATGCCCGCCAAATGCCGGACGGGTCATCTTCAGGTTGGTGTTCTCTTCGAACTTTGTGTTATCCACATCAATGGTGGAGGTGCTCTTAAGGAATGCCTTGTACTTCTCTACATCCACATCCAGATGGGTGCAGTCGGCGGTAAGGCCGGTATGCAGTCTGGCGGCGCAGCGGGGACCGAGATCCCGGCCCAGATTGGTAGCGCCGATAAGCACGATCTCCGGCTTCTTTTCCTCGATCAGGTCGCAAAGCACCTTGGCATATCCATCGGTGGTATAGTCCTTCAGCAGGGGGCTGTCCGCATAATAGACCCGGTCGGCTCCGTAGCCGCCCAATGCCTTCAGGTGGTCTGCATCCAGGCCGCTGCCCAGCACCACGCCGCACAGCTCTACCTTCAGATCATCGGCCAGCTTCCGGCCTTCGCTGAGCAGCTGATAGCTGATGCTCTGGAGCAGGCCTTCCCGCTGCTCACAAAATACCCATACGCCCTTGAAGGCGGCATTGATCTGCTCAAGGACAAGACGGCTGCCCAGCGTCTGAAGGAAGCTGCAGAAAAGGCCAAGATCGAGCTTTCCGGCGTAACCACCACCAATATCAACCTGCCCTATATCGCTATGGATGCTTCCGGGGCCAAGAACATTGATATGACTCTGACCCGGGCCAAGTTCAATGAACTTATCAGCGATCTGGTGGATCAGACCAAGGTGTGTGTGCAGAAGGCCATGCAGGATGCAGGACTGACCAATGCACAGATCGACAAGGTCATTCTGGTAGGCGGCTCCAGCCGTATTCCCTGCGTACAGGATATGGTTCGCACCATTACCTGCAAAGAGCCCTTTAAGGGCATCAACCCTGATGAATGTGTAGCCATCGGCGCGGCCATTCAGGGCGGCGTGCTGGGCGGCGAAGTCAAAGACGTGCTGCTGCTGGATGTTACGCCTCTGTCTTTGGGTATTGAAACTTTGGGCGGCGTGTTTACTCGTTTGATTGACCGTAACACCACTATTCCGACCAGAAAATCTCAAGTATTCTCTACGGCCGAAGATGGTCAAACCGCTGTGACAATCAGAGTGTTCCAAGGTGAGCGTGAAATTGCCGCACACAACAAATTGCTTGGTCAGTTTGACTTGGTAGGTATTCCGCCTGCACCGCGTGGTATGCCGCAAATTGAGGTAACTTTTGATATTGACGCCAACGGTATTGTAAACGTATCGGCCAAAGATAAGGCTACCAACAAAGAGCAAGCCATTCGTATTCAAGCTTCCGGCGGTTTGAGCGATGCCGAAATTGACCAAATGGTTAAAGACGCCGAAGCCAACGCTGAAGCTGATAAAAAGCAAAAAGAATTGGTAGATGCTAAAAACCGTGCTG
>USGM01000178.1 GCA_900554205.1 uncultured Lachnospiraceae bacterium | reverse complement strand
AACCCGCGTTTTGAAGAGCCGCAGGACATCATCGAGGATATTAAGACTGGCATCAGCCGGACGGACGGAAAATATATTGAGATCTGCGACAGAAGAGAAGCGATTGCCTATGTGATTTCCCATGCGGAGGAGGGCGACATCATTGTGCTTGCCGGAAAGGGTCACGAGGACTATCAGGAGATCAAGGGAAAGAAATATCCCATGGATGAGAGAGTCATCATTCGTGAGCTTCTCGAAGGCGGACTGGAGCATATCTGATCGCAGGACGACAGGGGGATAGTGCATGTCGGAGCTTTATGCAGATATCATTGTGGATATCTCTCATGAAAAACTGGATAAGCCGTTTCAGTACCGCGTGCCGGAGCGGCTGAGAGACAGTCTGGAGATCGGCATGTGCGTGACAGTGCCCTTTGGGAACGGCGGACGCAGGCTGAAGGGATATGTCATAGAGATCGGAGAGGAATGCAAGTTTGACCCGCAGCGGACAAAGGATATTCTGGAGATCACGACAAAGAATGCCGGTGTGGAGGACAGACTCATTGCCCTCGCCGGATGGATCAGGAAGAATTACGGTTCCACCATGATACAGGCGTTGAAGACGGTAATTCCGGCGAAGCAGACTGTAAAACGGCTCGAGCACCGTACCCTGCAGCGTCTCATGAACAGGGAGGAGATCATTTCCCTGCTCGGCGAGAGCCGCAGAAAGAAGCAGGTGGCGAAGGAGCGGCTTCTGCGGGAGCTGGTGGAGCAGGAGGAGATTCCCTATGAGTGGGTGACGGGAAAGCTTGGCGTGTCGGCACAGACGGTGAGAGGGTTGGAGAAGGCGGGCGCTGTAAAGGTTGTGAGCACGGAGAGCCTGCGCGACCCGGTGCGGCTGGCACAGGAGAATGAGGAAGCCCACGCGCGGCAGACGCGTCCGGTTCTGAGCGCTGAGCAGCGCCGCATTGCGGAGGAAATTCTTGCCGACTTTGACGCGGGGAGTCCCGGAACCTATCTGATCCACGGCATCACGGGAAGCGGTAAAACGGAGGTCTATATGCAGATCGTCGAGGAGATGGTCAGGCGGGGGAGACAGGCGATTGTGCTGATCCCGGAGATTGCCCTGACCTATCAGACGCTGCTAAGATTTTACCGGAGATTCGGCAGCCGGGTCAGTGTGATGAATTCGACGCTCTCGCCCGGGGAAAAATACGATCAGTGCGAGCGCGCAAAGAACGGTGAGATCGACGTGATCATCGGGCCGAGGTCGGCGCTGTTCACACCGTTTCCGAAGCTCGGCGTCATCATTATGGACGAGGAGCATGAGAACAGCTATAAGAGCGAGGCAACGCCGAAGTACCATGCGAGGGAGACGGCGGCAAGGCTTGCCGGAATGTGCGGCGCTACCCTTGTGCTTGGTTCTGCAACGCCTTCCATGGAGGCATATTACCGGGCACAGAGCGGCGAATACAAGCTGTATACCATGAAGGAACGGCTCACGGGGGGACAGCTGCCGACGGTCTATACGATAGATTTAAGACAGGAACTGAAGGAAGGAAACCGCTCTATTTTCAGCAGGAAGCTGCAGGAGCTTCTGGCTGACAGATTGCAGAAGGGGGAGCAGAGCATTTTATTCCTGAACAGGAGGGGCTATGCCGGCTTTATCTCGTGCCGTGCCTGCGGGCATGTCATGAAGTGCCCACACTGTGATGTCTCCCTGTCGGAGCATAAGGGCGGGCGGCTCATCTGTCATTATTGCGGTTACAGCGAGCCGAAGCCGTCGGCCTGTCCGAAATGCGGTTCGCGTTATATCAGCGGCTTTAAGGCTGGCACCCAGCAGATAGAGGAGAAGCTGCGGGAGCTCTTTCCGAATGTGCGCACGCTCAGAATGGACGGGGATACCACAAAGACAAAGGACAGCTATGAGCAGATTCTCTCAGCCTTCTCCAACAGGGAGGCGGATGTGCTCATCGGCACGCAGATGATTGTCAAGGGACATGATTTTCCGGGTGTGACGCTCGTCGGGGTGCTGGCGGCTGATCTTTCGCTCGGCGCAAACGATTACCGCGCCGGGGAGAGAACCTTCCAGCTTCTGACGCAGGCGGTGGGGAGAGCCGGAAGGGGAGCGCTGCCGGGCGAGGCGGTGATCCAGACCTATCAGCCGGAGCATTATGCCGTGACCTATGCCGCCGAACAGGATTATGAGGGCTTCTATAACGAAGAGATCCTCTACCGGGAGCTGGGCGGCTATCCGCCGGCGGCGCATATGCTGGCGGTGCAGATTTTTGCAAGGGAGGAGAGCCGGGGACAGTCGCTTGCCGAGGCACTCGCGGAGTGTGTGCGCGGGAAAATGCCCGCAGAGCGCGGACAGGAGAGGAAAGACGCTGCACAGACAGGCGGGGAGCGGGACAGGATGCAGATTATCGGGCCTGCACCGGCGGCGATCGGAAGGATTAATGATATTTTTAGATTTGTTTTCTATGTAAAATCTGCAAAATATGATACACTTGTGAAAGTGAAGGATGTGCTGGAGGAGAAGATACAGGGGGAGCAGCTGCGGACGGAGCTGGTGCAGTTTGATTTTGATCCGGTGAATACGCTGTGAGTTTAATAATAGAAAGGAGATCCGCTGCGGCGGGATGGAGAAAATGGCTATCAGAAACATACGGGAAATCGGGGATGAGGTACTTACAAAGAAATGTAAGGAAGTAAAGGAGATGACGCCGAGGATCAAGGAGCTGATCGGTGACATGCTTGAAACGATGTACGAGGCGAACGGTGTCGGGCTTGCTGCGCCGCAGGTCGGCATTCTGAAGCGCATCGTGGTAATTGACACGACGGGCGAGGATCCGCATATCCTGATTAACCCGAGGATTGTGGAGTCGAGCGGCGAGCAGACAGGACAGGAAGGCTGCCTGAGCGTGCCCGGAAAGTCAGGTCAGGTGACAAGGCCGAACTACGTTAAGGCGGTTGCGCTGGATGTCAATATGAAGGAGTTTGAGCTTGAGGGAACGGAGCTGCTGGCGCGCGCGATCTGCCATGAGCTCGATCATCTGGACGGACATCTCTATGTGGAGAAGGTAGAGGGACCGTTGCAGGACACCCATTATGAGGAAGAGGATGAATAATTTGGAGAAAAATCTGAAAATTGTTTTTATGGGAACTCCCGACTTTGCAGTGGGAGCGCTGGAGGCGCTGATCCGGGAGGGCTATGTGTATATCGCGGAATCTCCCCTGTATGAGATCACGTGCAAGGATAAGACGTGGTTTGCCTACACGGACGCGGAGAAATCCGAGATTGTCAAAAAGCTGGAGGGCAAGAAGCTGGGCAAGGCGGAATTTGACGAACGGCAGCAGCTGGCGCGCGGGAAAGCCTACAAGTCGGGCTTTTATACCCTGCTGGCGGGACTGCTGGCGGCGGTGATCTATTCCCTGCGTCCCGTGAAAGCGCCAGATCCCGAGCCAGACCCTCACGAGGGGCAGGTCTACATCAACGACGGCGCAAACATGGTGTGGTATACGCCTTTGGAGGGCGTCCCCATCAGCAGTGTGGAGCAGGACGAGTTCGTCCGGGACGGCGAGCGCATCCGCTACACCGGCGCGAGCTATGCCACGCGCTGGGGCGTGGATGTGTCCAACTATCAGGGCAGCATCGATTGGCAGGCTCTGAAGGCCCAGGGCATCGAAGTCACGGACATCCCCAACGGCGCAAAGTGGAAGC
>USGM01000177.1 GCA_900554205.1 uncultured Lachnospiraceae bacterium | reverse complement strand
CAGGCGGAGCCGGGTGCGAATAATCCGGAGGGCCATGCGGAGGTGCGTCGTGCGACGTCCGAGGAGATGATGAGCGCTTCGTCGGAGACATTGAACCAGGATGTCGTCGCGGAGTCGGAGCAGGGCGGGATCCGGATGACGGGTTCCTGGGATATGCCGGTGATGCCGGATGACCCGAATGCGGAGCAGACCGCGTACCACACGCTCTTCGGTGATGACTGAGCCTGTGCAGGGGCAGGCGGGCATCCGAGTGCTACGGAGCCAAAATGCAGGGCATGTTGAGAAACGCATGTGTCAGGATGCATCTAGAGGGGCAGACTGGCGAGAGCATGTGACAGCAGTGTCGATAACGGAAACATAAAACAGATGGGAACATGTGCATGAGAATAGGAAATGTGGAGCTGCCGAGTAATGTGGTGATGGCGCCGATGGCGGGGGTGACGGATCTTCCGTACCGGACGATTCTCCGGGAGATGGGGGTCGGTCTGACGACGACAGAGATGATCAGCGCGAAGGCGATCCTCTACCATAATAAGAATACGGAGGAGCTGATGCGGACGGGGGCGGACGAGCATCCGGTGGCGGTGCAGCTCTTCGGCTCGGAGCCGGAGATCATGGCGGAGATCGCGTCCCGAATCGAGGATCGTTTCGATATCCTCGACGTGAACATGGGCTGTCCGGTGGCAAAGATCGTGAACAACCATGAGGGCAGTGATTTGATGAACCATCCGGAGCTCGCGTACGAGATCCTGCATGCGATGGTGGAGCGCTGTCATAAGCCGGTGACGGTGAAGTTCCGGAAGGGCTTCCAGAAGACGGATGATACGGCGGTCGAGTTCGCGAAGATGGCGGAGCAGGCCGGGGTGTCGGCGGTGACGGTGCATGGCCGGACGCGGGCGCAGCTCTACAGTGGAGCGGCAGACTGGGATGTGATCCGGCGGGTGAAGGAAGCAGTGAAGATCCCGGTGTTCGGCAACGGCGACATCTTCACGCCGGAGGATGCGAAGCGCATGATGGACGAGACGGGCTGTGACGGTGTGGCAATCGCGCGCGGTGCGCAGGGAAATCCGTGGCTGATCCGGCGGACGGTCGAGTATCTTCGGACGGGAGAACTCCTGCCGGAGCCGACGGTTGAGGAAGTGATCGCGATGATCCACCACCATACGGAGCTGATGCTGCAGTATAAGGGCGAATTCACGACGGTCCGGGAGATGCGGAAACACATCGCCTGGTATACGGAGGGGTATCCGGATTCGGCGAAGCTCCGCGGAAAGGTGAACACCGCCGGGAGCATCGAGGAGCTGTATGCGCTGGTGGATGCGATGAAGCGGTAGTTCGAGCAGGGGGACCCGGCCTGCCGAAACCTGGCCGGTTTCGTGCGGAGTGGTTGACAAGTGAAGCTGATTTGCTTTACAATATGCAATCGTGAAAATGGAAGATGGGCGGTTTCCGGCCATTCGGAAGCGGTCTGTTTTATAGTGCTGATTCATCGCGGGTGGATGAGCAGAAGGAAGTCTTGAAAGGAGCTATGGGAAACATGGCAGAAGAGCAGGTAAAGAAGAATTTACTGACACGTGCAGGTCTTAATAAGTATGAGGCGGAGCTTCATGATCTGAAGGTCAATCAGAGACAGATGATCGCAGAGAAGATCAAGGAAGCGAGAGAGCAGGGAGACCTTTCCGAGAACGCGGAGTACGATGCAGCGAAGGATGAGCAGAGAGATATCGAGGCGAGAATCGAGGAGCTGGAGAAGATCCTGAAGAACGCCGAGGTCGTTGTCGAGGATGAAGTTGACCTTGACAAGATCAATATCGGATGTAAGGTAAGACTGCTCGACATTGAATACAGCGAGGAGCTGGAATATAAGATCGTGGGTTCTACGGAGGCAAACAGCCTCAAGGGAAAAATCTCCAATGAAAGCCCCGTAGGTAAGGCATTGATCGGCTGCAAGATCGGCGACACCGTTGAGGTTGAGACGGCAGCAGGCACCTTTGCGTACAAGGTACTGGAGATTCAGAGAAGCAACTAATAGACAGATAATTGCGAAACTCATGTTATTATAAGTGACGTTGCACAAGATGCACAGACCACCGCAGGCACGCTTGCGCTACCTTCCGCACGCAACGGACGCATAAGTCTCCAAAGTACGGAGACTAAGCGCCGGCGGCTCCAGAGTGCGCTGCTTGCGGTCATGTGCATCTTGCACAACTGTAATCTGAAATGCGTGAGTTTTGCAATTAACTGAATCAGGAAGAGAATCAGTGAGGTAGAACAGAAGTGGCAGAAGCACAGAATACAAATACACAGGAACAGGACTTGAACCAGCTGCTGCAGGTAAGACGCGACAAGCTCGCAACGCTGCAGGAGGCAGGAAAGGACCCTTTCAAGATTACAAAATTTGATGTGACGCATCACAGCACCGAGATCAAGGAGAACTATGCAGAGCTGGAGGGCAAGACCGTCCGCATCGCAGGACGTGTTATGTCCAAGCGTGTCATGGGTAAGGCATCCTTCTGTAATGTACAGGATCTGCCGGGAAACATCCAGTGCTATGTGGCGAGAGACTGCGTTGGTGAGGAAGCCTATGCGGACTTTAAGAAGTTTGATGTCGGCGACATCGTTGGAATCGAGGGAGAGGTATTCAAGACCAAGACAGAAGAGATTTCCGTGCATGTATCTGCTATAACGCTGCTGTCCAAGAGCCTTCAGATCCTTCCCGAGAAGTTCCATGGACTGACAAACACGGATATCCGTTACCGCCAGAGATATACTGACCTGATCATGAATCAAGAGGTAAAGGATACCTTTGTAAAGCGTTCCCGCATCATCAGCGCTATCCGTCGTTATCTCGAGGGACAGGGCTTCCTTGAGGTGGAGACACCGATGCTGGTGGCAAACGCAGGCGGCGCTGCCGCAAGACCCTTCGAGACCCATTACAATGCGTTGGACGAGGATGTGAAGCTCCGTATTTCATTGGAGCTGTATCTGAAGAGACTGATCGTTGGCGGTCTGGAGCGTGTATTCGAGATCGGACGCGTATTCCGTAACGAGGGCCTTGACACCAGACATAACCCCGAATTCACCCTGATGGAGCTGTATCAGGCATATACTGATTACTATGGCATGATGGATCTGACCGAGAACATGTTCCGCTATGTGGCGCAGGAGGTTTGCGGCACTACATTGATCCCCTATGCCGAGGAAATGATTGATCTCGGAAAGCCCTTTGAGCGCCTGACGATGGTTGAGGCGGTCAAGAAGTATGCGGGCGTGGACTTCGATGCAGTTGCCGATACCGAGGCAGCGAAGAAGCTCGCAGACGAGAAGGGCATCCACTATGAGGCACGCCACACAAAGGGCGATATTCTCAATCTCTTCTTTGAAGAGTATGTCGAGGAGCATCTGATTCAGCCTGTATTCATCATGGATCATCCGGTTGAAATCTCACCGCTGACCAAGAGAAAGCCCGACAAGCCGGACTATGTAGAGCGTTTCGAGCTGTTCATTTACGGACGTGAGATGTGTAATGCTTACTCCGAGCTCAACGATCCCATCGATCAGAGGGAGCGTTTCAAAGCGCAGGAAGCTGCACTGGCAGCAGGTGATGAAGAGGCAAACACCACAGACGAGGACTTCATGAACGCACTGGAGATCGGTATGCCTCCGACAGGCGGTATCGGTTACGGTATCGACCGTCTGGTTATGCTGTTCACCAATAGCCCGGCAATCCGTGACGTATTACTGTTCCC
>USGM01000176.1 GCA_900554205.1 uncultured Lachnospiraceae bacterium | reverse complement strand
AAAGCATGAATTTCTGAAATCAAAAGAAAGAATCATAGACTGAATACTCTGAATTCCAACAGATGAAATATGCTTTATATAGGTATAGTATCACAAAGAATTTATTTATGCAAGTAAATTATATCTTTTAATCACCTTTTCTTACTCTGCGATAATGAAGGAGCAACGGAACCTCTGTTATCAGCATACCGGCCCAGCCCGCAAGATAAGACACCGGCAGTGCCTCAATCCCCATATCAAGGACGAAAACCAGCGGAATCGCTGCAAGAACCCGCACGCCCATATTGATAAAGCTGGACAGTAATGTAATCTTTAAATCGCCGACTCCCCGGAAATATCCCTGAAGTCCGTTCGTCACTGCGGGCAAAAGATACATCGCCGATATAAGCCGCAGATAAGCCACGCCGTGTCCGATTACCTCCGCATCGGACACAAACAGTCGCATAAGCGGTGACGCGAACGCAAAACAGACGATGAAAATGATTATTCCATACCCTATCTCCAGAAGCATTCCCGACTTAAAGCCTCTGTCTACCCTGTCCTCTCTGCCGGCTCCCTTATTCTGCGCCATGAAAGCCGTCATGCCGTGTGCAATATTCTGCTCCGGGATGTAGGCGTAATCATCTATTCTGTTTACGACTGCAAATGCCGCAGACACAGAAACTCCCATGGTATTGACGATCGCCTGAATCCCGATCTTTCCCAGCTGCACCGTTGCCTGCTGCATGGCTGACGCCCAGCCGTAGCTTACCGTCTTTTTCAGGAGGGCACGGTCAAACACAAACCACTTCTTCCCCAGACACAGCATCGGCACCCGGCACTTGATATAGACAATGCACAAAAGACAGCAAAGCCCCTCACTGATTACTGTAGCCCACGCGCATCCGTTGCTTCCCGCCTTCAGAGCAATAACAAAAAAGAGGTCCCCAAATATATTAAGTACTGCACTGATCATCAGAAAATACAGCGGTGTGGCGCTGTCTCCCAGTGCCCTCAGTGTGCTTGAGAGAAAATTATATAAAAAAGTAAACAAAAGCCCAAGGGTAATAATTCTGAGATATTGTATCGTAAGATCCATAATTGAAGGATCGACCTGAACCAGCAGCAGAATCGGTCTCGCAAACAGCATGACCGCCAGTGTCAGCACAACCGAAAAAACGGTTCCCGAAATCATTGTCGTGCTGATCTGGCGATTTAACAATTCCGTCTTTCTGCCCCCGTAATAATTGCCCATCAGAATGCTCGCCCCCATGCACAGACCATTCAGGAACAAAATGATAAGAGTCGTGATCGGGTTACAGATTCCTACCGCCGCAAGCGCTTCTTTCCCTACAAATTTTCCGACAATAATCGAATCCACTGCATTGTAGGTGAGCTGGAAGAAATTGCCCAGAATCAAAGGTATTGTAAATTTAACCAGCAAAGGTGTTATCTGCCCTCTGGTAAGGTCTTTCGTCATGGTTCGTCACTCCGGTTCAAAGCTTCTATACTTGAACATAGCAGAATTTGCTTTCCACTTCAAGAGAATTCAATCTTTCCCCAGGTAAAATCCATAATCTTTTTTTCCGGCGGGAGTACGTTTTATCTCTTTTTCCACTATAATCCGAACCGGCTGTGCAAAATTTTCCAGCTTCGCGCAAGCAATCTGTATTGCCTCACAAATTTCTTCTGTTGTCAGATTTTCTTCTTCCTCCTTTATGCAGACATAGGCAACGGGATGGGGCATACCCTTTTCATTGGAGGGAACAACAATGCAATCTCTTACGATTCCTGCCCCCATGATTGCCCCTTCGACATTACCGGCATAGACCTTTACAAAATTCCCTTTACCGTCTCCCGTAATAAAATATTCTCTTACCCTTCCCCCAAGCTTAATCAGCCTTTTTGTCAAACCATGTACCGAGCCATAGGTATCCGAAACGAACCACCTGACTCCTTTCTCATCCATTAAAAAAGCTTTCCTTGTTGCCTCCTCATTCTTATAGTAGCCATCCGCAATGCATGGGCTTGTAATACAAAGAATTCCCTCCCTGCCCGACTCCAGCTCTTTATAGGTATCCGGGTCAACCGCCTTGACCCTTACACCGTTCATCAGCAGAAAATAGTTATTGAGCCCGAATTTTAGAGCCGTTGCACTTCCCAGCTCGCCAAATCCAAAGCCATCAATCAGGAGGGGCGTTCCGCCATGCTTTTTCATAAAGGAAAGCGTTTCTATCTTTTCTTCCTCCAGAAATACTTCGCCACCGGAAACAATATTTTTCAGAAAATCTAATTGTAAATTCAGCTTTTCGTTCTGCCCATACAGCTCCAATAATTTATAAAAATTGGGGATTGCCTGTATCTTATGTGGTTTCAGTCCCAACAGATGCCTAAAATCCAGCCCCCCGTTTTTATCATTGTCAGGCAGTATGAGCGTTTTACCCATCAGCAGAATCATAGTCGTACTGTTTATGGCTGCATAAGGATACTCGTGCGACACTACTCCCACAACCTTTTCCCCATCACATATTTTCTGATTCGTTGTTGTTTTTACGATCCGGGGCATTTCTACATACACCTGATTGGAAATCATGATTGGCTTGGGATCGCCATTGGAGCCACTGGTATACAAAATCGCTGCAGGATCTTTTATTGTGACCTGCTCATGCCCAATCTCCCGCGACTGATCTGCCATCACCTCACCCCATTGATAGATCTTGATGTCTGGATGAAGCCCTTGAAAATTCATAATTTGATCGTTTTCAGCTTTATCCATAACAATAAGCGTTTCAACAGGACTATCACAAATCGCTTGTCCTATTTCACTCAGATTGCTGCTGTCCGTCAAGATCGTGCGCGGCTGAAAAAGCAGAAGATTCTCCCTTATTTTCTCGCGTTTTGCTCCATTAAAAATTCTGGCATTGATTGCACCTATTTTATTCATTGCGAAAAAAGATTCTATTCCCTCTATGGAGCCTCTTCCGCAAATGGCTATATTTTCCCCTTTTCTTGTACCGCATTTCCAATACAAAAACCCGGCTATTTTTTCTATGTCGAGCTGCAGCTGCCGATACGTAATCTGTCGTTCACGCCGGATGGCTGTCCGTTCTCTAATCTCAGGGTGACTCTTTATCAGATTTTCCAGATATTGATAGGGTGAATCCGGTGAAAATGTTTGTTTCCTTCTGCCACACATGCGATAATGCAGCGGCAGATTTTTTATCAGAAGTATGTTTGTCAAAATTTTGCTGAATAATCTGCTGTTAATTCCTCTTACCGTAATTTCTTTTGTTCCCACTTTATTCTCTCCCAGCTGCCGCAGCCTCTTCCAGTTTCCTGTAATCCACCTTCCCCATAGCCGTCAACGGCAAACTACGCACAGCTTCGTATTTCCATGGTACCGAATGCTGTGGAAGATTTTCTTCGCAAAGATTGCGGACCTTTTGCAACACCTTCTCCTGCTTTACTCCGTCTTCCAGAACCACATATGCAATCTGCCGATGCAACAGCTGTTCATCCTCCACAACAGCTACTGCACATTTTTTCACTTCCTGCACAGAACCGATCAATTCTTCTACACGAACAGGGAAAATCTTATAAATCGTTCCGTCTTCGCCCCTCGTCATGTAAATACGCTTGAGCCGTCCTGTAAAAAATAAGAAGCCATCTTCATCTATGTACCCTAAATCTCCTGTATGAACCCATATGCGTCCATCATTATGCATGCGGCACACTTCATCTGTAGCCTGCCTGTTATTCAAATAACCAAGCATCATACTCGGTGTACAAAAACAGATTTCACCTATTTTTCCATATTGTAATTCTTCGTTCGTCTCTGTATTCACAATTTTTGCGGTTGCAAGACATAATGGTATGCCTAAACTATCTCCACGATATGGACGAGCTATTTCCAAAGTTACCGTAGC
>USGM01000175.1 GCA_900554205.1 uncultured Lachnospiraceae bacterium | reverse complement strand
GACAACTGAAAGCGAATACTGGCATCGAAGTAGTTGAGGAAATCGCACCAGCTTTCAAAGATGGTGTTTTTGTCCTCATTCTGCGCCAACTGGTAGTTGATGTCGTAGAATCGGACAGTTTTGGAATACAGATGTTCCTCCACCCGGCAGATACCATCGCGCCCCATTTCCAGATACGGAATGGAACGCTGCACGGTCAACCGCTGTTCCTTCTGATTCTTTTCGGGTTTCCGAAAGAACTTCTGGAAGAAGCCGCCGAACTGCGGTTTCTTCTTCGGTTCACTTTTTACCAAGGATGCCTCCTTTCTTCTGGATCGGTGCTGCGGTTTCCAGTTCCCGCTCATACAGGTTTTCGACCTCATAGCGGCGTACCGCAGGGCGTTTGAATTGGACGCTGATGAAGTTCGTCAGGATGGTTTCAAGGTGCATCCCGTTTTTCTCGTACAGTGCAAAGAAAAATTCCGGCAGCATCAGGAGCACCATGCCTGCCGCTGCATTGCTGGTCCCCAGCGTATCGCGCATGAGAAAATAAAACGGAACTCCAATGCCCGCCGCGAAACCCATACATACAAGCTGGCGTTTCGTCAGGTTCAGAAAGACCTTGTTTTTCACTTTGGAAAGGTCTTTGGGAATCGTTACATAGGCCATTTATCACCAGAACAGCCAGACCGCCGCCGGGAAACGGCGTTGTCTGCTGTCTTTTCCTTTCATTGGATTTTCCCGGATTTAGTGACTGCCAAAGATCTGTTTGGACAGACTTCCCGTTTTGAGCAGCGAGAAGCAAAGAATCACCGTGTAGGCCATCGTGCCGAACAGAGCTGAGTGAATATCCGAAGATACGCGGATGCTGCCGATGAGGGCTGCATAGATTGCCACGCAGACCATCATCAGAAACGCCTGAAATGCCAGAGCGAACAGCCCTCGGAAGTAGTTCGTACCCACATGACCCCATTCACGGTTACTCATGGTTGCAAATGGAATCGGAGCAAGCGAAGTGTAGAGGTATATTTCTATCATTCTGCCGTACATAATTACCGTGATAACCACCGACAGAATTTTCAGACACCAGCTTACAACAAGGGTTTCCAATGCCAGCGTCACCAGTTCGCCAATCGCCATTGTTGCCATTGCCGCCTGCATCTGCATGGAAAGAGAACTAATATCAATGGCGGTATTGCCACGGATAATGCCGGAGGAAGAATTTACCACCGACTGTCCAATGTCAAATACCGCCATTGCAATATCGAACGTATGGCTGACGAGATAGACCGCGATCCACATCTTCACGAAATACTTGAAGAACATCCATGTGTCTACATCGTGCAGATTGTTCCGTTCCGTCAGCATCGAGATCAGTTCATAGCAGAGGATCAGCGTAATGATGATTCCTGCAATGGGAATCACCACCGAATCCGAAATGTTACGGATCATGCTGAAAATGCTGCTGTTCCACCCTTGCGGTGTCTGCCCGACCTGAGCAGCGATTTCACTGGTCTGTTGGTTGACCGCTGTGAACATCGTACTCAGGTTGGACTCCACCATGCCGGAAAGAAGTTCCCTCATCCATTTTTCGATTGCTGCGAAAATATTATCGAACAATGGCGGGTTTTCCTCCTATCGCTTGTTGATTAGCCGAACAAACCAGAGAGCAGCGGGATCAGCTGGGTGCCGATGAGGATAACACCGCCGCCGGACATCAGCTGCTTCATGCCCTGCGACTTTGCGCCAGATAGCCATAGGTAAGTCTTTGATATAATCTCCAACTTTTCCCCGGCTCCACACCGTGCGTGCAGCTTTCACCGCACACGGCGTTCCATCGAATTCAGTTGCACAGGGCTTGCAATACAACTTACACACTTCGTAGCTTGAACAAGAAAAGATTTTTAATCAATCAAAGGCATTTCTGCCATCTCACGAAACTTATTCAGCTTTAAAATTTGCGTACTATCGAGATTGAGAAGATTCAGGTAAAACTTTATGGTAGCCATGTCAGAAGCATGGATAAGTTTGTGGACTGGAGCCGATATAAGAACGAGGTTTCCATATTCATCTGTGCCGCCTTTCGCAATAGGTTTCCTGTGGTGACAGTGGATTTCATGGGCTTCCATGATTGAACCTGTCACTGCACATTTTCCATGCTGCGCTGCATACAGAGATATGCGATTATCTGCGTATTCTATCGACCTACCCTGCACAGGGTTTCGCATCAGCCAAAGCATCGTCTTAGTGTCGATGTTCAGATTCTTGTGAATCAGTTCCCGACCTTCTGGCGTATACTTGTTGACCGATTTCCTTTTGTGCTGGGCATTTCTGCTCTGAACATATCCAATAGGAACTACTGGCCGTCCATGCAGAAATCGCAGTTGACTGCTTTTTCCGTACTTTTCTTTGATATAGCCCTTTTTCAGTTCACCTTTGCGTGTCAGGTCATTCCGCAGACGATTGTGCATCTGCTTTTTGACCCCATAAGCCAGCTTTCCAAAGTCCTCAGAAACAGCCGTTGCAATGCAGTAATACTGGTGTATTCCTGCCACCACAGCATTATAGGTCATCAGTTGCATGAACTGAGCCTTATCATCTGCCGAGTGTTCCAGCTTTTTCACTTCTTCCGTGAGCTTCTTTTGAACCTTCTTGTACGCTTTGTCGCACAAATGCGATTTTACAACGTACTTATTGCTGCGCTTTTGCACTTTCAGCTTAAAACCAAGGAATTCTGAATACTGCCGTTTCAGATTGACAATTCTCGACTTTTCCGGGCTAACATCCAGCCCCAACCGGTCTTTCAACCATTTGGCTGTTGCATGATATGCCTTTACTGCATCCGCATGGGATGAGCAAAAAATCTTGAAATCGTCCGCATACCGAACCGAGTGCATTTCTTTCAGATTACTGCGCCGCAATGCCCGATAGACGTGGCTTTTTATTTCTGCACCTGCACGATTATGCCGTATCGTGAATTCCGTTCTGGTCGGCATATTTTCCCACTGGGATGCAATCCACCAGTCCAGTTCGTTCAGCACGATATTAGCAAGTAGTGGTGAAAGGATTCCGCCCTGCGGCGTACCTTTGGTTGGGTAAATCTTTTCACCATTCGGCAGGATAACAGGGGCTTTTAGCATCTGTTTTATAATGCACAGCAGTTTCTTATCCCGAATACCAAGTGACCATATTTGCCGTATCAGCTTTGTGTGATTGATATTGTCGAAGAAGCCTTTAATATCAAGGTCTACTACATGGTACAGGTGTTGTACCTGAATCAACCTGCAACACTGTGCAATAGCTGTTTCTGCGGAACGATTTGGGCGGAATCCGTTAGAATTTTCATTGAACTTCGCTTCGCAGATTGGCTCCATGACTTGTAATATACATTGCTGCACGATACGGTCTGAGATCGCCGGAATCCCCAGTGGTCTGGTTTTTCCATTATCCTTTGGTATTTCCTCACGCCTTACTGGGCGAGGATGGTAATTACTGAATTTCTTCTTTACAAGGCGGACATACTCATCCTCGCTTAGTTTTGCGAGATTTCGTATTGTCTTTTTATCTACACCCGGCGTTTTACTTCCATGGTTCCTTTTGATAGTTCGGTATGCCAGTTTAATGTTTTCTTCACTCTCAATGATTTCCATGAGGTGATTGAATGTTTTGCCATTCCTGCTTTCTGCATACAACGTATCAAAGATGAATTCCATGCCGTAGTATTCCGAGTTTCGGATTTTTCCTTGCTTCTTTTCTCGCCGCTCCGAAGTCAACACAGGCATCCTCTCCTTTCGGGTTGGATTTTCTTAGTCTTACTCGAAGCTGTGTTTGTTGTATCTTGATGTTACTTTCACTGAATTCGACTTGTGGCCTTCCCTCCACCGCTTACTTTTTCACGGTTTCACAGGTACTACGCCACTACTTTCACTGAAACAAAGAATGGTTATTGCCCTCTCACGAAGGTATTCCCATCCACCATCTCACAGCCTTGCAACAGGCTAAATGTTTTCAGCTTCCTGCGTTCCGATATTTCTATCA
>USGM01000174.1 GCA_900554205.1 uncultured Lachnospiraceae bacterium | reverse complement strand
TCCAAAGTACGGAGACTAAGCACCGGCGGCTCCAGAGTGCGCTGCTTGTGGTCAGGTGTAGCTTGCACAACTGTTACTGGGGGAGATAACGTTTCGCAATAACGTAGTTTTGTGGTTACTTAAGGAGGTTACATGAGCAAAAAACTGACGCTTGAGAGTAAGATCGGTGAGCTGTACCGCAGCCCTGTCGGGCACGATGCACTTGCGAAGGTGCTGCTGCAGATCGGGCTGCCGGAGAAGGTGATTACCAACCCGGTCGTAGCGGGGATGAAGCTGAAGACGGTTGCCGGAATGACGAAGAAAAAGCTCGGAACAGACTTCTATGAGGCGCTGCTGAGGCTTGTGAACAGCGAACAGGATGAACCGGCTGCGGGAGACGGCAGGATTGCGGAAAAGTGGTGGAAGGAAGCTGTCTTTTACCAGATCTATCCGAGGAGCTTCTATGACAGCAACGGCGACGGCATCGGGGATCTTCCCGGCATCACGGAGAAGCTGGACTATCTGAAAGGACTTGGGATCGACGCCCTATGGCTTTCCCCTGTCTATGATTCGCCGAACGACGACAACGGCTATGACATCCGTGACTACCTCGCAATCATGCGGGAGTTCGGAACGATGGAGGATTTTGACCGTCTGCTGGCGGAGGTACATAAGCGCGGAATGCATCTGATTATGGATCTCGTTGTAAACCATACCTCCGACGAGCATACATGGTACCTGCAGGCTCTGGCTGACCGGAATTCCCCCTACCGGGAGTATTACTTTTTCCGCGACGAGGACGGCAGCGGACAGCCGCCGAACAACTGGGTTTCGTTCTTCTCCGGCTCTGCGTGGAACCACAATGAGGAGGATCACAGCTGGTCGCTGCATCTTTTCTCGAAGAAGCAGATGGACTTGAACTGGGAGAATCCAAAGGTCAGGGAAGATGTCATTTCGATGATTAACTGGTGGCTGGACAAGGGCGTTGACGGCTTCCGCATGGATGTCATCAATTACATCTCCAAGGAGGAGGGACTGCCGCAGGGAAATGAAACGATTGGCAGTCTGATGGGGTATCCCGGAATTGAGCACTATTATTACGGCTCGAAGCTTCATCAGTATCTGCGCGAGATTCAGGCGGAGGCGTTCGCACCGCACGGGGCATTCTCCGTCGGGGAGACGCCGGGCTTAGGTATGAAGATGTGCCAGCTGGTGACGGGAGAGGAGCGTCATGAGCTGGACATGGTCTTTTCCTTCGATCATCTTGAGACACCGGGGCATGTCCGGCTGGAGGAATACGAGTATGATCTGAATTACCTCAGGGACTATATGATCGACTGGCAGGAGCATTACGGAAATAACTGCTGGATGTCTCTCTTCTATAATAATCATGACAACCCGAGGATGATTAGCAAGATCACGCAGGATGCTGAGAAACATGTACCGCTTGCAAAGCTTCTTGCCGTCATGCAGTTTACCCTCCGCGGTACGCCTTTTGTCTTTCAGGGGGATGAGATGGGGCTTGCAAATTATGCGTTCACATCCATGGAGCAGATCACGGATGTGGAGGCAAAGGGCTATTATGAGGAACACATCGGGACGGAGAGCGCGGAGAAGGTCTTTGCGACGATCCTTGCGGGGACGAGGGAGCATGCGCGTGTGCCCCTGCCGTGGAACCGGACAGTCCTGCCGTGCCATGCGGGACTTCATCAGGAGCCGAAGGCGGAGGTGACGGCGGCTTACCGGAGCCTCATCGAACTGAGAAAAAATGCGCGCGCGCTGGTCTACGGCGATTTTAAAGCCGTGAACAGGAAAAAGGACAGATTTACCTATGAGCGGACACTGGATGGCGAGAGCTATCTGATTGACTGCAATCTCGGAGCGAGACCCTGCAGGGCACAGAAGAGACAGGGCAGCTGGGAAAAAGTATATGCTACGGTCACGCAGACAGATACGGATTCTTCCGTTCTGGCGGGCTATGAGGCGTGTATCTGGAGGCGGATTAATTCATGAACAAGGTGACAAGGACAACCACAATACAGACGATTTCAGCGAAGCCGGGACAGCGGCTGATTGTCGTCAGCGATATTCACGGATCTCTGGACAGGCTGATCCAGCTGTTAAGGAAGGTGAAATACACGGAGAACGACATTCTGGTCATTGTCGGCGACCTGATCGACAAGGGGCCGGAGAGCCTCAGGGTTGTCCAGTATGTGATGGAGCTTTGCAGCCGTTATCCCGTCTATGTCTCCATGGGAAATGTGGACATGGGAAGGCTTCTGGTTCTGGAAGAGGAGGCGGAGAAGTTTTCCGGCTTTATACACTGGCTGGACGGCGCATGGGGCGGAGGGCTGTTTATAGACATGCTCGCGGACATGGGCATTTCAGTCAGCCATCTCGACGAGCAGAATGCTGCGGAATATAAGGAGCGCATGTGTGCGCAGTTTGAGAAGGAGCTGGACTTCCTGCGGAGCAGGCCGACGATTCTGACGGCGGGGGATTATCTCTTTGTGCATGGCGGTGTGCCGACGGACGATCTGTCTCTTTTAGAAGGGACGGATGCCGCGCAGTATCTGAAGAATGATAATTTTCTGAATCAGGGGTACTGCTTTGAAAAATATCATGTGGTGACGGGGCACTGGCCGGTCTGTCTGTACAGGGAGGATGAGGAGAACAACAGTCCGTTGTTTGATTTTGGACGGGGGATTCTCTGCATCGATGGCGGCTGCGGACTGAAAAGGGCAGGACAGCTCAACGGCATTCTGATTCCGGATTGCCATGCAAAGCTTGAGGATGTCCAATGGACAAGCTATGACGATTTCCCGCTTGCAATTGCACAGGAGCGCCAGAGTGCAGTCCCCGCAACGGTGCATGTCCGGTATTTTGACAGCAAGGTCGAACTGCTGGAGGAGAACGGCGTTATGGCGCGGGTGCGCCAGATCAGCACCGGAAAAGAATTTGAGGTGCCGCGGGAATGGGTGAATGACTGGAAGCAGAATGGCGATCTGCACTGCGACGATTACTGCGACGCCAGGCTTGCCGTGGAGCCCGGGGATGAGCTTTCGATTATCTTCGAGACAAAGAACGGCTATTATGTGAAGCGGAACGGAAGGATTGGTCTGTATGAAGGGGCAATCGAGCCGGTACCGGTGAAGCTGCTGCTGGAGGATGGCAGTCCGGCGGATGCCGCGTGGAGAAGACAGCGGGAGCTGGAGACTTATCGCCTGTTGGATGAGCTGGGGATTCCCTTTCAGCGGATTGATCATTGCGAGGCGAATACCATGGAGGCGTGCGCAGCCGTGGATGAGACGTTGACCGATGCAGTCATCTGCAAGAATCTTTTCCTGTGCAACCAGCAGAGAACACAGTTTTATCTGCTGATGCTGCCGGGAGGAAAGAAATTTAAGACGAAGCTGCTGTCAAAGCAGATCGGCAGCGCGAGACTGTCCTTTGCCGAGGCGGTTTACATGGAGCGTTTCCTTCATATCACACCGGGCTCTGTCAGTGTGATGGGGCTGATGAATGACAGGGAAGGAAAGGTGCAGCTGTTGATTGACAGGGAGATTCTGGGAGGGGAATGGTTTGGCTGCCATCCCTGCATGAACACTTCGAGCATGAGGATGAAGCTCTCGGATCTGCTGGAGCGTTTTCTGCCCGCAACCGGTCACGAACCGGTATATGTGGATCTGACGGAAGAATAAATCTGCCTAAAAGAAAACAAAAATCCGTATAAAATTACGTTAAAATGTGTATTGCATTCGATCCGTGATAGGAATAAGATTAAGTTCGTGCTCTTTTCGCAGGAAAAGGGGAACTAACAAACGAGGAGATTCCAGTCATGGATAAATTGAAACCGAAGCTTTTTTCTGTCATGAAGACTTATACCAAGGAGCAGTTTGTGAAGGATGTGATTGCCGGCATCATCGTGGCGATCATTGCCCTGCCGCTCTCCATCGCGCTTGCCCTTGCGTCCGGTGTAACGCCGGAGAAGGGTATCTACACGGCGATCACCGCCGGCTTTGTCATTTCCTTTCTGGGCGGAAGCCGTGTCCAGATCGCGGGACCGACGGCGGCATTTGCCACGATCGTTGCAGGCATTGTCGCTAAGAACGGGTTCGAGGGACTTGTCATCGCGACGCTTCTCGCGGGCATTATTCTGATTCTCATGGGCTTCCTCCGGCTGGGAAGTCTGATCAAGTTTATTCCTTATACGATTACAACAGGCTTCACGGCGGGTATCGCGGTGACGATCGTGATCGGC
>USGM01000173.1 GCA_900554205.1 uncultured Lachnospiraceae bacterium | reverse complement strand
TCTTTCGTGGGCAGCATCCGTATCTCGTCCGGCGTCATCAGGTCGCGCCCTGTCTGCTGATAGTTGACGGAGCTGGAGCCGCTGCGCCCTTTTGTCTGCCCACGGGTACGGGTATGCACCGTCTCTTTCCCCAGCAGCTTCGATACAAACTCCAGCGATGTGGGTTCGTTGCCGCCGCCGAGGAACAGGAGGGTATCACAGTTCCCGATGATACCCTCCCAGTCGTCCTTATAGAGCGCCTTGATGCTCTGGATATTCTGCACGATGATATTGATGCCGATGTTGTAGCTGCGGCAGGTAGCCAGCACCTTGGGATAGCTGTCCGGTTGGGCAACGTTGGCCCACTCATCCTGTATCACGCGGACTGGTATGGGAAGCCGCCCATTATACCGTTCATCAGCCCGCAGGTAGAGCTGCTGAAAACACTGCGTGAACAGCATACTGACGAGATAACTCATACTGCCGTCGTTGACGGGGATAACGCAAAAGATGGCGCGCTTGCGCTCACCCAGCGAAGCAAAGTCCATCTCATCGGTCTGCATCATGGCCGCATACTGCGGGAAGATAAACGCCGCCAGCCGCACGGAAGCGGTCACAAGGATGCTCTTAGCGGTCTTTCCCGCCGCCTGCTTGTAAACCTTATATTCCCGCACCGCTACATGAGTCGGGTCACGCTCCTCCAGTGACTGAAACAGCAGATCCAGCGGGCTTTGGTATTGGTCGTCCTCCTCCATCACCCGCGCACACTCCAGCATGAACATCAGCATTTCAAAATTCTGTTCCTCTTTGGGCGCTTCGCTGAGCAGATACAGCATCAACGCGGAGTCCAGTGCGATCTCCGCCTTCTCCCAAAACGGATCGTTGGACGTGCCCTTGGTGGGCGTGGTGTTTTTCACCAGGTTGTCCATCAACTTCAGCACATCCGGCTCATCTCGGATATAAGTGAACGGATTATAGCCGTCCGACTGGCTGGGGTGGATCAGGTCAAATACCTTGATGTCATACCCTTCTTCCTTCAGCAGATAGCCGGTACTGCGCAGCATCTTTTGCGATAGGTAATCCTTTGAAGTTATCTCCAGATTTTCCCCCGCTTAGCACCGTGCGCGAACCTTTCGATTCACACGGCGCCCCATCAATGTTTACCTATATTCGAGTTTACAGTTGCCAGCCAATAACCGGAACTTATTGAGTTTCACCATGTTCAGCTTACAGTTCTTCAGCTTTTCAAGATATTTGCGGATGATTACTGGATCAGTTGCGTGAACGAGTTTATGCACATCTCCCGTTACCAGCGCCAGATTAGAGTAGTTGTCTTTTCCACCGCTGGTTTTGGGCGTAATGTGGTGGACTTCCATTTCACCTAATAGCAGAGGCTCTTTACAGATTGCACACTTGCCACGCTGAGCGACATAAAGGGAGATGCGGTTATCGTTCAGCTCGGTGCTTTGCCCCTGTATCGGGTGCTCCATGAGCTTTTGCAGGGTTATAGGATTAACTGCCTTTTGCAGCTCATGGATTTTAGCCCGTCCTTTTTCAGAGTAATTGCAAATATCCGGGGAAAAACACATCGGAGGTGTGGTCTTTACTCCGTTGATTGGAAAGAGTGCCAACCCCGCCACATTAAATATTTTCCCTGTAAAATCACCATAGAATTGCTGAAATGCCTGACTTCGCAGGCCGGTTTTGCTGCGATGACTTTTTGTTCTGCATAAAAGTGTCTTTCTGACATCAAAGGCAATTCGGTCAAAGTCGAGATATACGTTGGTTGCGATTTTGTAGTATTCATGCAGGCCCAACACCATAGCGTTAAACTGCATAACGCTCCATTGGTTCGGCTCTCTGCCGATTCGACCAATGGCCTCTCGTATGTTTTCTCTGCACTTTTTCTGTGCCTTGTCTGCCATGTGTGATTTCAACACCCATTTTCCGCTCTTTGGGCGGAGCTTCAATTTGAAACCGAGGAAGTCTGAATATCCCTTTTTCAGATTGACGATTTTGGATTTCTCCGGGCTGATTTTCAGCCCCAACCGTTCTTTCAGCCACATTGTCGTTGCGGTAAATATTCTTTCTGCATCACTGCGGCATTTACAAAACAGCTTGAAGTCGTTCGCATACCGTACAATGAAAACCTCTTTCATGTGGCTTGTCCTACGGAGATTTTGGTAGCGGATACCTCATGTGTGTAATTTGTTTTGGTTGGAAACGTTTCCCATTGGCTGGCAATCCACCAATCCAGCTCATTTAGCACCACATTGGATAACAGGGGGCTGAGAATACCGCCTTGCGGTACACCCTTTTGGGGCACACCTTCACCTTGAATGGGTGCTTTCAGCATTTTGGACAAAACACATAGTAGCCGTTTGTCCTGTATGCCCAGCGTCCAGAGCTGCTTCAGCAGTTTCCCGTGGTCTACATTGTCGAAGAATCCTTTAATGTCAACATCGACTACATAGCGGTATTTTGAGATATTCACAAGAAACATCGCCCTTGCTACCGCATGATGGGCGCTCCGATTGGGCCGGAATCCATAGCTGTGTTTGTGGAACCTTGCTTCACAGATTGGCTCCAACACTTGCTTGATACATTGCTGAATCATGCGGTCTTCCATGGTGGGGATACCCAGCGGGCGCATACGTCCATCCGGTTTTGGGATTTCAACACGGCGTACTGCGTGAGGATGAAAATTTTGCAGCCGCATCCGCACGTAGGCAACCAGTTCCTCCGGTCGTTTCTCGCCCATTTCAACCATCGTGGTCGAGTTTACACCTTTGGTCTTACTGCCCTTGTTCTTCTTGATGGCACGATAGGCCAGCAGGATATTTTGCTCGCTGGTAATTAACTCCATCAAGTGTGTAAAGACTTCGCCGTGCTGACTTTTCTCGTACAAATCGTCAAATATTTCTTGGGTGTTATAATACTCGTTATTTCTGAGTGATTGCTTTTTCTTTGGTTGATTGACTGCCATAAGTCGGCTTGCTCCATTTCCTTGAAGTTCGCCTCTCTTAGTCATACTCGAACCTTATGCAGAATGATTTTGTTCATTTGAACTGTAAATTCGATTTATTGTAAAACACTGACTGGCGGCTATCCCTCCACGGCTTTGTTAGCTCCGCTTCATTGGTACTATGCCGCCACATTCACCAGCGCAAGGCAGGTTGTATCCGAAGATTTTTCCCTGCCGCCGCTTCACAGAGGTCAAGCTCTCCGCGTCGCTGGCTTACCACGTTCCGATTACCCTATCCTTATTCGGCATCCGTAGGTCTTCTCTATAAGCCTGCCTGCTTGCCGCCGCCTGTAACGGCGCAGGGACTTTCATAAAGGCAGAGTTTTACTCATCCCCACAGGCCTCACACGATGGTGAGATTGGCCGGTTAGACCAATACCCGATTTAGACCCGTACAATCGAGAATACGCCTCCGCCATGTTGTTGCATAGCGGATTCTAACCATAGATGCTTACTTGGACTCCCGGCCTATCACGCACTCGACCACCTCTGGTTCGCTGTTCCTGTACCGCTTTCGCGTCTTTAGGGTACGCTCTCAGCCGACTTCACCGAGCTTATGACGCTTTGGCACCTGGCTGCCGCCACGCCATTCGGAGTATTAGAGCAGGCGTTTCCGGGCGTTACCCCATCATTCCACCTGTCGGATAATCAGTTCTATGAAACCATATTTTTTTCAGAAGCTCCTTTCGTTCTTCCTTTCTTTTGGCTCCACGCCTAACCTTTTCAGTTAGGAACGTGTCGCACCACCCTTCGGATCAACGATCAGATAGGAGCAGTTGACGCTCATAATACCGGGCTTGCAGAAAAATCGTGTCTTGCCGGAACCGCTGCCGCCCACCACCAAGATATTGAGGTTGCGCTGGTGCTTATAGCCGTCCAGTCCGATAGAAACGTGCTTTGTCAGGATAACGTTCTTACCGTTTGGATCGGCATACTGCTTGTTCAGTTTACGGGTGCTGCCCCATTTGGCAGAGCCATATTCTTCACCTGGACGGCGGTTCTCGTGGTCAGAATAGTAAAGCGTCACCGCCAAACCATAGCATACCAGCACGCCCAGAATGCACCTCGGCGTATACGCTGTCCACCGCAGCAGGTCGGGCCGTCCCAGCAATAGTCCGAAACGTTCCACGAGCGCAAACAGATTTATTCCTGCTTCATAAGAACAGGCCAGCACGATTGCCATATAAATAACCGGCACAGCGAGGGCAGCCCATACCACAGGGTTTATCTTCTTCATGGCAACACCCTCTC
>USGM01000172.1 GCA_900554205.1 uncultured Lachnospiraceae bacterium | reverse complement strand
AGCGACTTTGGCTTGCTCATACCCTCGCCCGACACGAGTCATGGGTACAGCGGCGGAAACTCAATTAAGAAAGGAAGCACCATGGATCAGATTTCCATTTTTGACTATCAGAATGAACAGAATGTCCCCGCTTCCGCGCCGCTCGCCGACAGGATGCGCCCGACCGGGCTGGAGGATTATGTCGGGCAGAAGCACCTTCTGGGCGAGGGAATGCTTCTGCGCAGAATGCTGGAGCAGGATCAAATTTCCTCGATGATCTTCTGGGGGCCACCCGGTGTAGGCAAGACAACTCTCGCCAGAATCATCGCAAACCGCACCAGGTCCAGCTTCGTCAATTTCAGCGCCGTGACGAGCGGCATCAGGGAGATAAAGGAGATCATGAGACAGGCGGAGGAAAACAGAGCCTACGGCATGCGCACGCTCTGCTTCGTGGATGAGATCCACCGCTTCAACAAGGCACAGCAGGATGCTTTTCTCCCTTATGTAGAAAAGGGAAGCATCACCCTGATCGGCGCTACGACGGAAAATCCTTCCTTTGAAATCAATGCCGCTCTGTTGTCCCGCTGCAAGGTCTTCGTCCTGAAGGAGCTGACAGCGGATGACCTGACAGAGCTGCTGACACGCGCACTCACGGACAAGCGGGGGTTCGGATCTATGGATGTCCATATGGATCAGGAGCTGATTGCCGCAGTTGCCTCCTTTGCGAACGGAGATGCCAGAACTGCACTGAACACGCTGGAGATGGCTGTCTTGAACGGGGAGATCGCCCCCGACGGCTCCATCACCGTGAAAAAAGAGACACTGGAGCAGTGTCTCGGCAAAAAGACCTTATTATATGACAAGAAGGGCGAAGAGCATTACAACCTGATCTCCGCCCTGCATAAGTCCATGCGGAACTCCGATCCCGATGCCGCAGTCTACTGGCTTGCAAGGATGCTCGAGGCAGGGGAAGACCCGCTCTTCATCGCCAGAAGGCTCATCCGCTTTGCCAGCGAGGACATCGGTCTCGCCGACAATCAGGCATTACAGATTGCTGTTTCCGCCTATCAGGCATGTCATTTTAACGGGATGCCCGAGTGCAATGTAAATCTGACGCAGGCTGTGATTTACCTGTCCCTCGCGCCCCGCTCAAATGCCGCCTACCGCGCTTACGAAGCGGCAAAGGCCGACGCCCTGACAAGATTATCCGAGCCGGTTCCTCTCGTCATCCGCAACGCTCCGACCCGCCTCATGGACGAGTTGCATTACGGCGAGGGCTATGTCTATGCCCATGACGCGGAAGAAAAGATTGCCCACATGACCTGTCTCCCCGACGGGCTGAAAGACAGGAAGTATTACCAGCCCGGCACGCAGGGAGAAGAAAAAATCTGGAAGGAACGTCTGGAAAAGAGCAGGGCATTCCGGGAATAGCTACTGTTGTTCGCTAAGGTACAACTCTACCCGGTTCGTCAGGTTCCTGATCACTGTCTCTTCGTCAATCGAACCGGTGAAATAATTGTTCATCTCTCCTGCAATGATTTCCATCAGCCCGCGTGGAAATCCTTTGTTAGCCTCTGCCTCCTTGATCAGCCCGTGCAGGAGCTTTCCGTCCAGCTCCGCATCTGCCTGATCCCCCAGCTTCATCTGGTCAAAGCCCGATACATACAATGGCGTATCCTCATCCATCTGCGCAATACTGTCAATCTGCTCCTGCAACACATCCTTTCTCACACTCATTCCAAAGTTCCGATTCCCTGCGGACGCAGACTGAGAATCATAAGAAAGCAGCAGACTGATAAATGCACAGGCCGCCTCCTTTTCCTCCTTTCCTGCTGTTCTGCGAATTGTAAGGGGCGAACGCCCACGCAAATAGTGAGCCGAACCATCCTTTGCCGGAAAGCCAATGAAATTAATTTCATTCCCATATATCCGCCGGTACAGTTCCATGTCTGCCGGTTTGCTTATGGTGAGTACGTTACAAAGAACCTTTCCTTCGAGCATCGTCTCCCCGGGATATACATAATCCTGACGTTCGCAGTATTTCGTTGCAATGCCCAGCACCTCCCGGAACTCCCTGCTGTCAAAGCGTGTCGTGCCGCTCTCCGCATCAAGCAGGTAATTATCCTCCAAACCATGAATCAGAAATCGTGAAATAAAGTACCAGCCATCCTGTGCGGAATTACTGTTCATGACTGCCTCAAGCCCAGGATGATCCGCTATGCATTGAAGAAAGGTTTCATAGTTCCAGTTTTGAAGCTCCTTCTCTCCGGTTACAACGGTATCCAGATAGAAATCCGTCACTATGCCGTATAGTCTGCCATTGATCTCTCCCAGCTCCATGGCTGCAAGATTCAATTCCTTCATGAGACCGAGCTGCTCCAGAATTCCATCCAACGGCTCCCACAGTTTCTCCTGATTATCAAAGCCTGTAAGGGATGTATCTATCAGTACCGGTCCATTTCCAGCAATCAGTTCAGTCAAAAGCACTGTCTCATCATAATCCGTCTTTAAATTAAGATGGCAGTTGGGATAGAGCTTATTAAACCGTGCCGCAGCAGACCGATATATTTTCTCCATGGCAGGCGAAACCGCCACGTCAATCTCTATCATCTCTATCTGTGCTGTTGTCGGTTCTATGCATAGATAATTCATTCCTGATTCGTTTTCATAGATTGCGGCAATGCGGTCGTCCGATACCGTCTGCAGTTCCCACACCTCAGGATTTACTACCCCATGATTAGTCCATAGATATAGAAGTCTTGGTACCTTCTCATTAATATTCCTGCAATAGATTCCTTTCTCATTTGCATACAGAAGCGTATCTTCATCCATCAGGGTCAGCCGGTCATATTTTTCTGAAAATGATTCTTCCACAGCTGCAAGTGTCGTCGCCTCTCCAGTGTCTATATCCAGATAGCGCAACAGCTTCTCCCGTGTCTCTATCGCCTCTCCGATCTTTGCTTCCTTCTGAAGTTCAAGGGCAACATGTCCATCGAACAGAGGAACCAGCCGGTAAATGAAAAAACCCTCCTCTGTGTATCCTTCCACAAGCAGCTTTCCCTCCGGGGTTGCAATGTAATACCCGGCGTTCCCATCGTTCCATACCGTAAAATGAATATATCCCGCCTCATCTATCATGATCTGGTTCGTGAGCAGCAGTTCCTCCCCATCAAGACATTCCATGTGTATTTCTCTCACCACACGGTTCTCTTCGTCCAGCTCCAGAAAAGTGTTATATCCTGATCTGACCTGATGAATCACATAATGATCCGTTCCAAGTACACTCCCTATCCCCCATATCTGGTTACGGATTTCTCTTCTTACAGAATCCTTTCCTCCATCCACAGTCACAATTGCAATCTCATCCCAGCAGTTCTCATAGTCTTCAAAAAGATGCTTTTTAAAGGATAGGGCTCTGGTACTTCCCAAAATCGCTGCGCTCCCACCCCCGGAGAGAGCCCCCTCGGGTTTCTCCACCCGCAGTGGTGCATTAATTACGGCCGAATATGCATCCTTGGAATTGTCCTGTTTGCTTAATTCAGATATTGCCGCCGCATCCAGATCACTTTCATAGGTATCTGTCCTGCCATCTGCTTCACCGTATGCCACATCTTCCTGTTTTCCGCAACTGCAGAGCTGACACACCAATACGCTTATTATGAAAAACGCTGTAATTTTCTTTTTCATTCTATCCTACGTTCCTTTCAAGGAATTAGTTATCAGGCGTTTACGAATCCCCTGTTTTCAAAAGTAATGCTGCACAAAATGCACAAACCAACGCAGTCCTGCTTTCGCTATCTTCCGCTCGCAACGGTCGCATAAAATACCACAGCACGGCATCTAAGCGCCGGCGGCTCCAGAGTGCACTACTTGTGGTCATATGCATCTTGCACAACTGTTACTCAAATTTGAGAGTTTCGCAAACACCTAAATTAGTTATGATTTATACTATGTCTGACTCTTATCAATTCAGGATGTGTATTCCCCTGACCTACATTACAATAAATACAGCAATTCTCACAATACTCATAATCCCATGTAATTCTGCAGTCATTACGAACAATGGGCTTATTATCCTCTGTGTACCCATATAGATACTGATGTGTACCCTTGTCTACACTATAACCGGCATTTAATAATCTGTGGGCATCAAAATGATGTACTCCATCCGGCGTAGAACCACTGCATACTGCCGCCTGCGAAACCATTGAACTACAGCTAAAAACCGATAATGCCAATGAACTACCCCGGGGCAAGCCCTCAAGCATCTTTCGCGACTACGGCACATCCG
>USGM01000171.1 GCA_900554205.1 uncultured Lachnospiraceae bacterium | reverse complement strand
TTCAGACACACATTGTGTAAAAGAAAAAATGCTTCCAAGGAAAGCATAACATCCCCGAAGCATTTTTTCAACTGTTTTTATACATTTGCTTTATTTTTATTACAATTGCTTCACCTTCAGTTCTTCCGCCCGCAACAGTTCCGCCCCGGATCATTCATAAAAGCGTCCGCTTCGCAGACGGCGCCGCTTCGCGGCTCTCCTTTTATTCATGATTCGGGCGCTCCGCTCATAGAACGCCAGAAACGGCGCTTTGTGTGCAAGCACCCACGCGCCGTTCCTGGTGTTCTATGGCTGAACTGTTACTGGTCAAACTGACTATTATACAGATCGGCATAGAAGCCGTTTAATTTCAGGAGTTCCTCATGGGAGCCCTGCTCGATAATGTCGCCGTCCTTCAACACGAGTATCAGATCTGCATTTCGGATTGTTGACAGTCTGTGTGCAATGACAAAGCTGGTTCTGTTCTGCATCAGTCGATCCATTGCCTTCTGGGTAATAGCCTCCGTTCTGGTGTCCACGGAAGAAGTTGCCTCGTCCAGGATCAGCATCGGGCGGTTCTGGATCATGGCGCGCGCAATGGTGAACAACTGCTTCTGCCCCGCGGAGATCGTCACATTTTCCCCGAGCACTGTGTCAAAACCCTCCTGCAGCGCCTCCACAAAATGATAGATTCCACATGCCTTGCAGGCTCTGATCAGCACCTCATCCGGCACATTCTCGTTATTGTAAACAAGATTTTCCCTGACCGTTCCCTCAAACATCCATGTGTCCTGCAACACCATACTGAACATATCATGGATAGCGGAACGCTTTATCTCCGTCGTAGGCACACCGTCTATTTTAATGCAGCCGCTGTTGATCTCGAAGAAACGCATCAGCAGATTGACCATCGTGGTCTTTCCGGCACCGGTAGGCCCGACGATTGCCACCTTCTGCCCGGGCTTCACATGGGCGGAAAAGTCTTTGATGATAATTCTCTCGGGATGGTCGGGATAGGCAAAACGCACATGTTCAAACTCCACCTCTCCCCTGACTGTCTCGGGCCCGTCCTTTTTGCCCGTCTCGTCGGACAACTCTTCCTGCTGCAGGAAGTCGAAGACTCTGGCTCCCGCCGCTGCCGCCGTCTGCATATTAGTCATGCCCTGAGCAAGTGTGCTGAGAGGCGACGTAAAGAGCCGCACATACATGATAAAGCCGACAATAACACCAAAACTGATCTGTCCGTCCAGCGCCAGCGCCGAGCCGACCACGCAGACCGCAACATAGCCGAGATTACCAATGACATTCATCAGCGGCTGCATCACCCCCGACAAAAACTGGCTCTTCCAGTTTGCCTCGTACACCGCCTTATTCATTTCGGAGAAATTCTTCTTGACCAGCTTGTTCGCGCGGGATATCCGAACCACATCATGCCCGGAATACATCTCCTCGATATAGCCGTTGAGCTTTCCAAGGCTCTGCTGCCTTGCGACGAAATGCTTCTGCGATCTGGAGATAATGATTCCCATGATACCGAAGCCCAGAATCGTTACCAGCACTGCCGATGCTGCCATCCGCCATTCCGTTGCAAACATCATGATCAGACAGCCGACAAGCTGAACGATCGCCGTCATCATACCCGGTAGACTGTTTGCCAGCGCCTGCTGCAATGTGGAAACATCATTTGTCACACAGCTTAAAATGTCTCCGTGCGTCGTCGTGTTGAAATACTTCATGGGAACACGGTTGATTTTCTCGGACAGGGCGCGGCGCAGTCCCCTTGAAAGGTCAAGTGTGACTGTCGCCATGATAAAATGTTCAATATAGGTAAACAAGGCACTGAAGCCGTAGATTCCCAAAAGGATACAGCCGATCTTAGAGATTGCCGCAAGATCAATCTCCCCGAACAATGCTTCCGAGATGAGGTCTGTCATCCGGCTCAGCTGATCCGGCCCGATAATCGTCAATACGGTTCCTGCAATTGCAAGAAGCAGCGCTGCTGCCATCGGCAGTTTCAGCTTCGGTGAAAAGGCAAAAAGCTCCCGCAGGATTCCGGCAATGCCTCTCTTGCTCTTCTCCGCCACATTCATCCCCGCTCCGGGGCCGTGCATACGATTTGCGCTCATGCCTCTTCCCTCCTTTCTGCGTCAGCAATAGCTTCTTCTGCTTTCGGATATGCCATGTCTCTCTCAAGCTCCTCCGGTGACAGCTGGGACTCCGCGATTTCACGATAGACGCTGCAATTCTGCAACAGTTCCCTGTGCGTTCCCATTCCTGCCACCCGTCCCTCATCGAGCACCACAATCAGGTCGGCATGACGTATCGTACCGATACGCTGGGCAACGATGAGACAGGTCGTTTCACCGAGCTCCCGCGCCAGTCCCTCCCGCAGACAGGCATCCGTCTTGTAATCCAGTGCCGAGAAGGAGTCATCAAAAATCAATATTTCAGGCTTTCTCGCCAGTGCCCTTGCAATGGATAGTCGCTGTTTCTGACCGCCAGACACGTTGGAACCGCTCTGCGCGATCTGTGCGTTCTCTCCTCCGTCCATCTTTTCCACAAACTCTTCCGCCATGGACAACCGCAGCGCCTGACGCACCGTCTCCTCATCCTTCGCCGCACCGCTCTCTCCGAATAGCACGTTCTCCCTGACATCGCCAGCAAACAAAACCGCCTTCTGTGTAACATACCCGATGCGGTCATACAGCGCATCAAAGGTATAATCCTTCACATCCACGCCGTCCACCAGCACGCTTCCTTCGGTTGCGTCATAGAATCGCGCGGCGAGGCTCACAAGTGTGGTTTTTCCGCTTCCTGTGGAACCGATAAAGGCAACGGTCTGCCCCTTCTCCGCCCGGAAGCTGACATGCTCGAGAATATTTTTATGGGAAGAAGGATAATGGAAGGAGACATCCTGAAACTCCACGGTTCCGCGCTCCCCCGCTGTCTTTCCGCTTCCCTCCCGCAGCATAATGTCGGTGTCAAGCACCTCATTGATTCTCTGAGCGGATACCTGCGCCGCCGGCAGGAACATCATAATCATGACCATCATCATCAGCGACATGACAACATAAGTCGCATAAGTTCCGAAGACCACGATATTGCTGAAAGTTGTCAGACGCAGCGCCACATCAGCGGCAGGCACCTGATTCACAATAGACGAGCCAACCCAGTAAATGGTAAGCGCAAGTGCATTCATTGCAAGACTGACGGCAGGCATCAGCACGGCAAAGGTGCGCTGGTTGAACAGCTGTGTGCGCATCAGAATATCATTCGCCTTTTCGAATTTACGGTTCTGGTAATCCTCGGCATTGAAGGCATGCACCACGTTGATGCCGGTGAGATTTTCCCTTGCAACAAGGTTGATGTCGTCCGTCAGCTTCTGTACGCGCTTCACCCTCGGCAGAACCACGACCACTACCGTCACCATCATCAGGAGCAACGCCGCTACAAACCCGGCCGTGATGACAGAAAGCTCCCAGCTCTTATTGACGATCTTGATAATCGCCCAAACTGCCATGACGGGTGACTTGATCATAATCTGCAAACCCATGGCGACAAGCATCTGTATCTGCGTGATGTCATTCGTCGTGCGGTTAATCAGGCTCGGCACGGAAAAATCAAGCATCTCCTTCTGCCCGAAGTCCGCAACCTTGTTGAAAACATCCTCCCGGACAATATAGCTGAAACCCGCCGCAACCTTCGCGGAAAGGAAACCGCATGCCACAGCAAACAGGGCGCTGATAAGCGTACAGCCGAGCATCTGCCCTCCTGTTCTCATAACGTCTCCCACCGTACTCCCCGGTGTTTTAATCAGCACAGTCAAATCACTCATGTAATCCGGCAGACGCAGATCGAAATAGATCTGCACAAGCACAAGGACTGCACAGCAAAGCGCCATCAGCCACTCCTTTTTTTGCATCTTTTTTAACAGACGTACCATAATGCCTCGCATTCCGCCGTCTCACCGGCATATCATCTTTTCTTAATGATTACTTTTTACGTTACAGCTGATTGTATACTGAAAGCCTCTTCCAAATCAAGGAAACCGACGTAAAATAAAAATGAATTCTTTCTTAACTTTTCAAAACTGCTTCTTCCCCTGCGATATTGATTGTGGTACGCTGAGGAAAGTAAATATTGGAAAGTTGCGAAATACATGACTCCCAAAGTGACGTTGCACAAAATGCACAGACCACCGCAGGCACGCTCTCGCTACCTTCCGCTCGCAACGGCACATAAGATGCCCGAGTACGGCATCTAAGTGCCGGCGGCTCCAGAGTGCGCTGCTTGTGGTCAGGTGCATTCTGCACAA
>USGM01000170.1 GCA_900554205.1 uncultured Lachnospiraceae bacterium | reverse complement strand
CGGCGGAAATCTCGGCGTGAAGAGCGGCAAGGGCTTCTATGTTTACAATGCTGACCGCACAAAGACCCCTGTAGACGCACAGTAATGACACACACCGCAAGGTGAGTTAAAGAATAAAAAGATAAATTGGAGGATTAACATCATGGATTTTACATTATCCAAGCAGCATGAGATGGCGAGACAGCTCTTCAAGGATTTCGCTGAAAACGAAGTAAAGCCTCTTGCACAGGAAGTTGATGAGGAAGAGCGTTTCCCCAGAGAGACCGTTGAAAAGATGGCAAAGTACGGATTCATGGGAATTCCGGTTCCCAAACAGTACGGCGGACAGGGCTGTGACATCCTGACCTACGTTATGTGTGTGGAGGAGCTCTCCAAGGTCTGCGGTACAACAGGCGTTATCGTTTCCGCACATACCTCTCTCTGCATCGATCCGATCCTGACCTATGGTACAGAGGAGCAGAAGCAGAAGTACATCCCTGATCTGGCAAGCGGCCGCAAGATCGGTGCTTTCGGTCTGACCGAGCCCGGCGCAGGTACCGACGCACAGGGTCAGCAGACAAAGGCTGTCCTTGATGGAGACGAGTGGGTTCTGAACGGCTCCAAGTGCTTCATCACAAACGGTAAGGAAGCAGACATCTACATCGTTATCGCTGTTACCGGCATCATCGAGAAGAACGGCAGAAAGATGAAAGAGATTTCTTCCTTCATCGTTGAGAAGGGAACACCCGGCTTCACCTTCGGTACAAAGGAGAAGAAGATGGGTATCCGCGGATCTTCCACATACGAGCTGATCTTCACAGACTGCCGTATCCCGAAGGAGAACCTGCTCGGACAGAAGGGCAAGGGCTTCGGTATCGCAATGCACACACTGGACGGCGGACGTATCGGTATCGCTGCACAGGCACTTGGTATCGCAGAGGGCGCTCTTGAGAGAACCATCGCATACACCAAGGAGAGAAAGCAGTTCGGCAAGACCATCAGCGGCTTCCAGAACACTCAGTTCCAGCTGGCTGATATGGCTACCAAGGTAGAGGCTGCCAAGATGCTGGTTTACAAGGCTGCTCTCAAGAAGGATGAATACAGAAGCAATCCGAAGATCTCTTACTCTGTAGAGGCTGCACAGGCTAAGCTGTACGCAGCAGAGGTTGCCATGGAAGTTACAACCAAGGCTGTTCAGCTCCACGGCGGCTACGGCTACATCAGAGAGTACGATGTAGAGCGTATGATGCGTGATGCTAAGATCACGGAGATCTACGAGGGAACCTCAGAGGTTCAGAGAATGGTTATCTCCGCTAATCTTCTGAAGTAAGGCTGAAACTGTTCAAACCATATTAAATGAAAAGAGAATGAAGGAGAAAATACAATGAAGATTGTTGTTTGTATTAAGCAGGTGCCCGATACAAAGGGCGGCGTTAAATTCAATCCTGACGGAACTCTTGACAGAGGCGCAATGCTTGCTATCATGAACCCGGATGACAAGGCAGGACTGGAAGCAGCACTGAGACTGAAGGATCAGTTTGGCGCAGAAGTTACCGTTCTGACCATGGGACTTCCCAAGGCAGCAGACGTACTCCGTGAGGCAATCGCTATGGGCGCAGACAAGGGCATCCTTGTAACCGACAGAGTACTCGGCGGCGCAGATACATGGGCTACCTCCACAACCATCGCAGGAGCACTGAGAAACATTGACTACGATCTCATCATCACAGGACGTCAGGCAATCGACGGCGATACCGCACAGGTTGGACCTCAGATCGCTGAGCATCTTGGAATCCCCGTGATCTCCTATGCACAGGACATCAAGATCGACGGCGACAAGGTTACGGTTCAGAGACAGTATGATGACAGATACCATGTGGTAGAGGCAAAGATGCCCTGCTTGATTACCGCTCTTTCCGAGCTGAATGAGCCCCGTTACATGACTCCCGGCGGAATCTTTGACGCATGTGCTGCAGAGATTACCACATGGGGCAGAGCAGACCTGAAGGATGTTGACGACAGCAACCTCGGACTTAAGGGTTCACCGACCAAGATTGCAAAGGCATCCGACAAGGTTCGTAAGGGTGCGGGAGAGAAGGTTGTGCCTGATTCACCCGAAGAGGCAGTAAGCTACATTGTGGGTAAGTTCAAAGAGAAGCACATCATCTAATATAGGAGGCAAACCATGGTAACGAAGAATATTGAGGAATACAAGGGCGTATTTGTCTTCGCCCAGCAGGTAGATAATGAGGTCAGCTCGATCGCATATGAATTGCTCGGAAAGGGCAAGGAGCTGGCTGAGAAGCTTTCCACAGAGGTTGTTGCAGTCCTGATCGGTTATCAGGTAAAGGGACTTGCTGACAAGCTTGCAGAGTACGGTGCAGACAAGGTCATCCTCGTAGATGATCCCGAGCTTGAGGTTTACAGAACTGAGCCTTATGCACATGCACTCGCATCCGTAATCGAGAAGTATAAGCCCGAGATCATGCTGGTTGGCGCAACCGCAATCGGACGTGACCTTGGCCCTACAGTTTCCGCAAGAGTTGCAACCGGTCTGACCGCTGACTGTACAGTACTTGAGATCGGTGATTTCCCGCTCGTAGCAATTCCCGGACAGGAGCAGAAGCACAATCAGCTGCTGATGACCCGTCCTGCATTCGGCGGAAATACTATCGCTACAATTGCCTGCCCTGACAACCGTCCCCAGATGGCGACTGTTCGTCCCGGCGTTATGCAGAAGATCGCTCCGATCGCCGGTGCAAAGGCTGTTGTTGAGGAGTTCAATCCCGGATTCACTCCGAACAACAAGTATGTAACCGTGAAAGAGGTTGTAAAGGCTGTTTCCGATACCGTAGACATCATGGACGCAAAGGTTCTGGTATCCGGCGGACGTGGCGTGGGAAGCGCTGAGAACTTCAAGATCCTTGAGGATCTGGCAGAGGTTATGGGCGGAACTGTATCCTGCTCCCGTGCAGTTGTAGATAACGGTTGGAAGCCTAAGGATCTGCAGGTTGGACAGACCGGTAAGACCGTTCGTCCCCAGATCTACTTTGCAATCGGTATCTCCGGTGCAATCCAGCACGTTGCAGGTATGGAGGAGTCTGATGTCATTGTTGCAATCAACAAGGACGAGAGCGCTCCGATCTTCGATGTAGCTGATTACGGCATCGTTGGCGATCTGAACAAGATCGTTCCCCAGCTTACCGCTGCTCTGAAGGCAGAGAAGGCTGCAAAGGGAAACTAAGAATTGCATTATAAAAGGGCGCATCCGTGGACTCGCGGGTGCGTCTTTTTTTGATGTAAAAAAAATAGATGGAGTTTATAGATATAGAATGATATAATTTATATACAGCATAAAAATATGATATATGCTGTCGTGGATCAGAGGCAGGATTACTTGAATATTATACGCGGTTTATAAGCCGAACCTACGGAAAGGATAAAGATGTCATGGCAATTACGAGTGCGAGTCTTCCCGCCAAGCGGAGAATTTTAAAGGTATGCGTGAGACTTTTTTTGGAGAAGGGATATAAGCGGTCAACGATGGCAGAGATTGTTGAGGAGGCGGATGTGTCCTACAGCACCTTCCAGAACATTTTCCGCGCCAAGGACGGTGTGCTGACGGAGTTGGTGGAGTTTATGTTCGGCACGCAGTTTGTCACAGCGAAGACGTTCACCGGGGAGAAGCTGCCGCCGGTCTATGCCTATGCGGTGGAGACGGCGATACAGATAACGCTGACGGAGCTGAACGAAAATCTGCGGGAAATCTATATCGAAGCATATACCCAGAGCGAGGCGTCGGAGTACATCTTCCGGCAGATGTCAAAGGAACTGTTGGAGATTTTCGGAAGCTATCTGCCGGGGCTGACGCAGGAAGATTTTTATGCGTTGGAGATTGGATCGGCGGGCATCATGCGGGGCTATATGGCGAGAGCCTGCGACGAGGAATTTACGTTGGAGAAGAAGCTGAGGTGTTTTCTGACGATGAGTCTGAGCGCCTATAAGGTGCCGGAGGATGAAATCCGGGCAGTGCTTGAGTTTATCGGAAAGCTGAATATCAGGGAGCTTTCCGAGCAGGTCATGCAGAAGTTGTTTCAGGCGCTTGCGATGCGGTATGAGTTTTCGGCGCAGACGCTGTTATGAATGAGATGGGGCGGGCGTTCGCTATTGCCAATTTGTGGGGGGAATGTTATAATGATGGTACATATACCAATATGCGTGAGTGACGTTGCACGGAATGCATAGTGCAGGGGAGCCGCGAGTGACGTTGCGCAAAATGCACAGACCACCGCAGGCACGCTCTCGCTACCTTCCGCACGCAGCGGCACAT
>USGM01000169.1 GCA_900554205.1 uncultured Lachnospiraceae bacterium | reverse complement strand
CCCATTAATCCGGCGACAGGAAATGTGGAGGGTGCAGATATTACACAGCAGACAGAACTTGTGATGAAGAATATCGGCGAACTGTTAAAGGCAGCAGGCGCCAGCTATGATCATGTTGTCAAGACGACCTGCTTCCTGGCTGACATGAATGATTTTGCAGCCTTTAACGAAGTATATGCGAAGTATTTTACCCAGAAACCGGCAAGAAGCTGTGTGGCGGTTAAGACACTTCCGAAGAATGTGCTCTGTGAAGTGGAGGTCATTGCTGACCTTGCGCATGCAGCTTTTGATCTGTAAAATGCCGAGGATAGACACTTAGTGAAGGAATCAGGGAGATGGCAGCAAAATACCATCTCCTTTTTGACGGATGCTGCTGAATGAAGACGGATAGGCAGCTGAGGATAGGCACAGAGGTGTATGCATGGAGGACGAGATGGAAATCAGGCGGGTGACAGATGATGGCGAGCGACAGCGCGCGGCGAGATGTATTCTGGAGGCACTTCCGGATTGGTTCGGAATACCGGAGGCAAGGGAGGAGTACATCAGCGAGAGCAGGGGGAAGGTGTTCTTCTGTGCTTATCAGCAGGAACGACCGATCGGCTTTCTGTACCTGAAGGAGACCGGCAAAGCTACGGTGGAGCTGGCAGTCATGGGTGTCCTGAAGGAATATCACAGGCAGGGCATCGGGAAGGAACTGTTCAGACAGGCAAAGGCGGCAGCGCTTGCGTTGGGCTATTCCTTTATACAGGTGAAGACCGTGCAGATGGGAAGATATGAGGATTATGACAGAACAAATCTCTTTTATCTCTCGCTTGGATTTCAGGAATTTGAGGTTTTTCCGACGCTGTGGGATGAATGGAATCCCTGTCAGGTGTATGTGATGGCGCTGTGATATATCATGCACTGCATGATAAAGAATTAAGATAAAATGAAAAAAGTGGTTGACAGAAACCGCTAAACCGCGTATAGTCATTTTTGTAACCGTCAAATTATTCAGAGAAAGGAGGCAAATGCAATGATGAAGTTAAGAAACAACAAGAAATTGAACAAACGAATCAGCGAATGTATTGTCTCCCGGAGTATGGATGCGTAGAGCTATGCCAGAAGTGGTGTTATGAGCTGCGCAAAGGTAACCAGATAGTAAACGGCATGACATACAATTTGTGTGTTATGCTGTTTTTTTGCGCGCATAGCGAACCGCGTACATACAAACGGGAGTGAAGCTTTAAACATGCGACAGGCATGTGGATTAGGGGAAGAGATGAAATTACCGAACAGTTTTACAAAAGCATTGGAAAAACATGGGATTGACAAGAAGGATGTCGTTTATGCGGCAGTGGCGGATCTGGACGAGGAGTTTCGTTTTGCAGATTCGATCATCGCCATAACGGACAGCAGGCTTGTCATCGCAAAATATCCCTACAAGGAGAAAAAGGAGTTCCGGCTCGGCGGCTACGACAGCTGGGCGATGCAGGAGGAGCGGCAGGAGGAGCCTGCGGTGATCTTCTACGAACTGGCGGATGTCGAGAAGCTGGAGGTTATCCGGCAGGTGAGCACGGGCGTCCTCATGGGGAAAATCAAGGGAACGGAACAGTATCTGTGCCAGTTCTCAAACACAAAGATGGAAGCATTTATGCGCATGAGCCGTATTCTGGAGAAGAAACAGAAGGGCGAGGAGATCACAGCCGAAGATCTTGATGTCAAGCGGGGAAAGGAATGCTGTCCGAAGTGTGGCATGTTGTATCCCGATCAGGAGAGGAAGGTCTGTCCGAAATGTATGGACAAGAAATCCATTCTCTGGAGGGTTGTGGGCTATTTTAAGCCGTACAAGGTGAGTCTTGTGGTTATGTCGCTCTGTTATCTGGCGACGGCGGGATTAAATCTTGTCTGGCCGTATCTCAGCGGTACGGTTCTGTATGATAAGGTGCTTGCAAAGGATGAGGCATTTCTGGCAAAGCTGAATTTCCCGGCGGGAAGATTCCTGCTGGCGCTCGGCGTACTTGTCATTGTGATGATCCTGACAAAGATTTTGATACAGGGGGTAGGCATCCTGCAGGGAGCGCTGACGGCAAGGATTGCGCCGGAGGTGGTCGGCAGGATGAAGAGTCAGGTGTTTGATTCCATGGGAAAGCTTTCTATCAGCTTTTTCACGAAGCGGCAGACCGGCGGACTGATGACGCGCGTATCGGATGATGCGGATGAGGTGTCCAGCTTCTTTATCGACGGCATACCGTATTTCTTTATCAATATCGGCACGATCATTGCGACCTGCGCGATCATGTTCATTCTGAATCCGGTGCTTGCGCTTGCATCGATCGTACTGATGCCGGTGCTGTTCACGATCAGCTACCGGATGATGCCGAGGCTCTGGCACTATTACGGCAAGAGACACCGCGCGAACAGGAGACTGAACAGTCAGATGAATGAGAATCTGACCGGCGCGAGAGTCGTGAAGGCGTTCGGACAGGAGGAGCAGGAGATGAACCGCTTCTCGAAGAGCAACACGCGCGTGCGTGACGCAGAGGTCGATGTGGCAAATTACGACTGCCGGTTCAGCGCACTTTATTACCTGATCGAGGATTTCCTTACCTTCCTTGTATGGGCGCTCGGCTCGGCGATGATTATCAGCGGCTCTGACATGGAACTGGGTCTGCTGATTACCTTTTCGGGTTATGTCGGGCAGTTGAAGTGGCCGTTGGAGTTTATGTCGAGAATTTTCCGCTGGTACACCAGTGCAATGAACTCTGCACAGCGTATGTTTGAGATCATGGACGCTGTGCCGGAGGTAAAGGAATCGCCCGATCCGGTCAGACCGGAAAGCCTTCGCGGAGAGATTGAACTGAAAAATGTAACCTTTGGATATGAGCCGAACAAGCCGGTGCTCAAGGATGTGAGCTTCAAGGTGGGAGCGGGCGAGGTGCTTGGCATTGTCGGACGTTCCGGCGCCGGAAAATCAACGCTCGTCAATCTGATCTCAAGACTGTACGACACCGGCGAGGGGGAAGTGCTTGTCGATGGAATCAATGTGAAGAGATACGGCTTTAAAGAGCTTCGGAAAAATGTAGCGATGGTGTCGCAGGAGACCTATATCTTTGCGGGAACCGTGGCGGAGAATATCGCTTACGCAAGACCGGATGCCACGAGGGAGGAAATCATCAATGCGGCCGTGAGGGCGAGCGCCCACGACTTTATCTGCAAGATGCCGCAGGGCTATGATACGCTGATCGGCGCGTCCAGACGTTCCCTCTCCGGTGGTGAGAAACAGAGAATTTCCATTGCGAGAGCCATTCTCGCCGATCCGAAGATCCTGATACTGGACGAGGCAACCTCAGCGGTTGATACGGAGACGGAGCTTGCGATCCAGCAGTCTTTGGAGCAGCTGGAAAAGGGAAGGACAGTGCTGTCAATCGCGCACCGGCTTTCGACGCTGCGCAACGCGACCCACCTGATCGTGATTGACGACGGGCGCGTGACGGAGTCCGGTACCCATGCTGAGCTGATGGCGAAAAAGGGAACCTATTATAAATTGAGCGAATTACAGACGAAAGCACTTGCAATGCGCGGTGTGGAGTAACTTAGTGCCTGTTGACCAGAGAGCTGCAGGCTACGGAAAGGCATGGACATTATTATGGAAGAAAACAGAGAAGAAATGGGGACGACAGATCTTCTGGATTTGCAGGAATTTGACGAGGAGGCACTGAAAAAGGAGTCGGAAGAGGTTTTACATATGCGTTTCCTCACCTCCGAAAACGCGGTTTTCACGCGCACGGAGGGAGGCTTCCTCGCTCTGAAGACAGAGGACAAGGAATATGACCGCGTCGGCGTTTACCTGACCTTCCCACTGACGAACCCCGAGGAGTTTATCTCCATCAGGGAGACGGATGAGAAGGCGAAGGAAATCGGCGTTATCCAGAACTTGAAGGATATGAAGAAAGAGGAGCAGGAGATGATCCGGGAGCAGGTGCGCCTGCGCTACTTCATGCCTGTCATCCGCAAGGTGATGGATGTGAAGGACGAGTACGGCTATGCCTACTGGCATGTCCTGACGGATTTCGGTGTCTGCCGCTTTACGACGCACATGGGCGGAGACGCTGTTATCAATATCAGCGGGGCAAGGTACCAGATCACGGATATTGATGGCAACCGGTATGAGCTTCCCGACCTCTACGCCTTAACAGTCATGGAGAGGAAGAAGCTGGATCTGTTCATCTAATTAGCGATTGTGAAATGGATAAATATGAAACGCATAATTTTCAAATAACAGTTGTGCAGAATGCGCCTGACCACAAGCAGCGCACTCTGGAGCCGCCG
>USGM01000168.1 GCA_900554205.1 uncultured Lachnospiraceae bacterium | reverse complement strand
AATATATAGCATAAAACGCCGCCCGCCGCAACTCTTTCCTGCCAGACGGGAAAGAAAGAGGGAGGACGCTCCTGAGAGCGCTCTCCCGCAGCAAGCCCGTCAATATGCTCTTTATGGCGGCAGGAGGCTCGCTCCTCAGGCGAGAGGCGGGGCATCATGGCGCAGAGGTGAACTCATAGTTCACCCTTTTCCTTCCGCGCCATAAGCCAGACTGTCATATCCCACAAAGTCTCCTCCATTGGGCGCGGCTGATATGCAAAACATTCCGATGCTGCGGCATGACTGAATTGCCCGTTTGAGGCAAGAACGGCAACGGAATAGGGAGTGAAAAACAGTGGCTTTCGATCCTTCAGGCTTCGGCGTTCGTAGTATGGGGTCGCCAACTTTGCAAGACCCAATGGCAGACAGATGGGGTGATACTTCAGCTTTGCGGCCTTTCCGACAAGCTGAAGCATCTTGCGAATTGTAATATAGTGGCCGGACAGAATGTAGCCCTGCCGACGATGGTATGGACTTCCTTCGGGAGCAGGTTGATATAGGGGTCGTCATGCAGCACAAGTGTACGCACCTGAGTGTCGTGGTGCACCAGCTCCTCCACAACAGTTCTGCCGAGAAAGCCGGTGGCACCTGTAATGAGATATTTATCGTACATCTAAAAAGTCTCCTCTCAAAATAGGCATACAGGTGTTGATTATCTTTCACGAGTATAGTATACTTGAAGTGAAAAGTAGAAACAATCAGCACTTGCCGTACAACTGAAATAAAATCAACACAGCATACCAAAGTGTTGATGAACGTTATAATCTTTAATTGAGGGTGATTTCTAGATGGAGAAACTGGATGCGAGGAAACGCTATACACAGATGATACTCAAGCAGTCTTTTTTGAAGCTGCTGAAGGAGAAACCGGTCAATAAAATCACGGTAAAGGAACTCTGCCAACTATCCCAAATCAACCGGGCTACTTTCTATACCCATTACAGCGACTGCTTTGCACTGCTGGAGAGCATCGAGAATGAGCTCATTGATGAGTTTGAGAAATCCCTTCGCTATGTCAATTCCTTTGATGTGACGGCTCTAATTGAAGCCCTCTATGACATGGTCGATCAAAATCAGGAAGCCTGCCGGACACTCGTTCTGGGGAATACCAGTTCGGCTGTCATTGCGAAAATGATCGCTTTGGCGAAAACCGACAGCCTTGCTTATTGGCACAGGGAATTGCCAAAGGCCAGTGAAACCGAGTTGGAGATGATGTATACGCATCTTTCCAACGGCTTGATGCATGTTATTGTAGAGGGTTATGACAAGTACAGCAAGGAGGAAATGATCCGCTTCGTCAGTCAGGTAGTGAAGGTTAGCCTTTTGCTGTTCCGATAAAAGAATGCTCGCAAGAAAGAAAGCCTCAAGACTGCTACACCGTGGATGCTGAAAAAAGACGCAGTATCAGCTCAGCCGCCATCTGCTCGCTATGGAGGGCCTTTGTCTGGTGCCTCGGAGGGTGGAAATTAAAAAGGGAGGGTAACACGCAATGTTAAGAACAGAATTTCGAGCAGCCCTTTGTAACGATCCGTATGAGATACGGCTAATGCGAAACCTCTATGATTCAGCTGTAAAGCAGTTGTCGCTGAAATTTGAAATACTGAACAATGAGTTCAAAGTGCTCTACGCGAGAAACCCGATCCATCATATTGAAGGACGCGTAAAATCTGTGGAAAGCCTTGCAGCCAAGCTGCTGAATAAAGGGTTGCCGCTGACCATCGAGACGGCGCGGGAGAGCATCAATGATATTGCCGGTGTCAGGGTAGTGTGCAGTTATATCGACGATGTGTACCGGGTGGCGGAGATGCTGGAGCTGCAAAAGGATGTCAAGATTATCAAAAGGCAAGACTATATCCGCACACCAAACTATAACGGATACCGCTCATTACATCTGGATATCCGGGTGCCGGTGTATCTGTCAGATAGGACGGAGCAGGTAACTGCGGAAATTCAGATCCGCACGATTGCTATGGACTTTTGGGCCAGTCTAGAGCACGATATTCGGTATAAGGTAGATAAGACAAAGTTGCCGGAGGGCATCAACGAGGAAATGCTTGAATGCGCGGGCAAGATCGCCGAAATTGACCGACAGATGCAGGAGATGTATCGGAGGATCAAATCCGCTCAAGGAAATATGGATTGTTAGGGGATATCAAATCTTTAATAAACGGCATACGCAAAAAGGCACTGTACCTTTTCAGTGATGCTTGTACAGTGCCTTGGTTACTTATAGAATTCTATCATGATTCTCTACTGGGGCGGCTTGAGTGTCACGGCGCAGAGCCGCCTCACGCAAAATGATCTCTCGCTCGGAAAATGGAAGCTTTTCGCCGTTGATTAGCTGATAGGTTTCATGACCCTTTCCGGCGCAGAGAATGATGTCACCCACCTCTGCCATGTGTACTGCTGCACGAACGGCGTCTTTTCTATCCTCAAAAAGCCGATAGGGCTTCGTTTGATCGTAGTAGGACAGAATCTCCCGGTTGATCTCATAGGGATCTTCAGTGTCCGGATTGTCTGCCGTAATGATTGCGAAATCGGCGTATTTTCCAGCCGCCTCACCCAGCTCTTTGCGGCGCTTTTTTGTCCGGCATCCGACAGAGCCGAGCAGACATATCAGCCGATGGGGATGGTATGTCCGAAGAGCCTGAAGCGCATTTTCAAGGCTGAACCCATTGTGCGCATAGTCAAGGACAAAGGTCACTCCCGGCAGTGCGTCCACCACCTCAAAGCGTCCGGGGACGGAAAGCGTCTGCAGAATCTGGGCGGCGTCTGCCGCTGACACACCGTAAATTGAGGCCGCCGCAATGGCGCCCAGCCCGTTATACACGGAAAGCTCTCCGGGAGCGCAAAGCCTGACGGCGGTATTCCCACCCTGTGAAACACAGGTAAAGTCGATGCCCAGCGCTGCTTTTCCGCGAAAGGGACGGGTTTCCGCGGCAGTGAACCGGCAATGGTCGGACAGGGGCTGGTGCAGAGAAAAACCAATGAAATCCGTGTTATCGCCCGGATTCCCAACGACAGCCCTCCAATGGGAATCATCGAGATTGCAGACAATGTGTTCCGGCGCAAAATCGCGGAACAGTCGTGCCTTCGCCGCTCGATAGGCGGCAAACGAGGGATGCTCCACCTCTCCTATATGGTCATCTGCCAGATTCGTAAACAAGCAGGTATCGAAGCGGACGCCCTCCACTCTGTGTGTGGCCAGCGCTTGCGAGGAAACCTCCATTACCACATGTGTGATGCCACGATCCACCATCATGCGAAAATAGCGGTGAAGTTCACTGCTTTCCGGTGTCGTGTTGACGGTATCAAACCAATCCTTTTCCATCAGCACGCCATTGGAGCCGACATACGCACACGGAAAGCCGCAGCCAGAGAGAATCTCCCGCAGGAAAAATGCCGTTGTTGTTTTGCCCTTGGTTCCGGTAATGCCGATAACAGTCAGCTTCTCCGCAGGGCGGCCATAGAATGACGCCGACAGACAGGCTAGCGCGTGGCGCGGATTCTCCACAAGTATCTGCACCGCGTTTTCCGGGAGCGAGACAAGCCTACGGCTGCATACAAAAGCACGGCAGCCGGCGGCATAGGCAAGCGGCGCGAAGCGGTGTCCGTCCGCATGAGCGCCGGGCAGGCAGAAGAACAGAGAACCGGCAGAGACGCGGCGGGAATCGTAGTCGATGGAATGAATCTGCTGCTCCAGTTGGCCAGACAGAAACACCTCGGCAATAGGGCGGTCAGAGACAGAAAGAACAGGGTAGTCCTTGAGTATGGAGGAAAGCTTCATGGTTTCAAATCCTTTTGTGTGGCAGGGTTGGCTTACGAACAGACAAGCTTTAGAGCTACGGTTTGGTACGAAGCAGATATATACGCCCAAGGAAATCAGGCGCCCTCTGTAATATCGGTGAAATATTGCCTTTTCCGGCAAATCAAAGATGGTGACTTGATGTGTCTTGCTAAGTATTCTAAGTCTATCAGCTTTTTCTTATCCCGTCAATCGCTTTTGAAATCAGCCATCCTTGGCAAAGCTCAACAATCACGGAACTTCTCATGTAGGTTTTGTGAAGATGCAGTCCGCTGAAAAAACGTGGGAACATGGAGACACAAGTATCCGTCCAAAAAAGTAAAAGAATCTCAAGCATAAAAAGAAGGTGTAAGAAAATGAACTATGGATAGTTCTATAAAGACACCGATAAAGGCCAATCAGGACCAACTGATAATGGGCCATCTTCTGGAGCCGATTGCCGCCTATTGGTATCAGCAGAAAACCGGCA
>USGM01000167.1 GCA_900554205.1 uncultured Lachnospiraceae bacterium | reverse complement strand
GTTCTGTACGGTGCTGGCATTTTGACAATACAAAATATGGGAGGAGCATATGCGAATCATTTACAGCGGATGTGCATTGATAAAAAAGAGACTAGTGGTAAGGCTGTATCTGCGAGGGAAAATTCTACGCCTTACACAAAAGGTGCTGTGGTCTGAGCAGAGTCCTGACATACGTTGCACCGTCTGCGCCCTGGAAGTGTTCTTCCCGGCCTATAGTTCGCCCTCACCCTTGTCGTCATATCCGTAAAGCCGGGCAGCAGCTATGACTTCCTTTGCGAATTTCAGTAATGCGTCCTCTGGGGCGTCTTTTCGCATCGCATTGCTTGCCGAAGATGCCAGCCATATCAATTCCGATTTGAGCGCCCCGTATGCCTGTCGGTCGTCGGCCTTTTGGCTGTCTCGCTCAAGAGCCTCAGCGATGGCGGCGTATTTGTGGTAGGCATTGTCGTACTTTTTCATGCCTACGCTTTGATAGTCGTTATAGGCTTCCTGCGCCTTACGGGTAAAGTACGCAGCATATGCCTCCACAATCTGCTGATCGGCCATGTTGTCAACTCGTATCATATGTTCAACTCCTATAATAATAACTATGGTTAAGGCGCGGCAGCCAGCCGCGCCTTTCTTCACCTCAAAGCCGAAGCGGGTAGAATGAGAAAGTACTGTCCTTCTTTAGTCCATGGCTTCTTCAATATTGCCAATCGCATCTTTCACGCTGCCAATCGCATCGGTGATGCACTCGTTGCCCTGCTGATCTTCGGTGGGTAGAAGGCCCTCAAGGTTCGATTTTATCATGTCTAACTGGCCTATAACGGCCTGCAGCACCGTGTTATGTAGCTTCTTCATTTCTGTCCTCCTGTGTTTAAGTGCTTTAGCATTTGACCAACGGAATCGACGTTCCAGCCGATAGCCAGAAGATACCGTTCGATTTCTGCTCTGCTGCGAAAACGCCTTGCACAGCGGTCGGCAACCGCTCTGGCGTGATCCCGCGCCCAACCTGTCAGTTTCATGATGTTAGTCCTTCAGTCGTGCCAAGCGACGACCCAAGGCATGTTGCTGCCACTCCATGTGTTATAATGAATCGCCGCAATTTTGATGTCATTATAGGTGAATCGACTTTGCGCTCTTCTTCCACCAAAGTAAGCGAGTATGCCTTGCTTTTTCAGCTCTGCCACTCGGTTTAAGGCATCCTTTCGGCTCCAACACCACTCGAACCTGTTTACATCTCTATGCGTAATCGTTGTATGCGTCATGCTGAATCCTTTCTGCCCTCGTAACCTCCGGGGCGGGATTTCATCAGTTCTAGCAGTCTGTGATGATGTAGTCATTTTTCATGCAGCTAATGGTGGCTCTGGCTCTGCCAGCCGCATTTTCGGCAAGTTTTCTAGCTTGGAGTTCTTTTTTTGTTTTACCAACCGGAACCATACTCAATAGGTAATCAATTTCTTTCCGCAGGTCGTCAAGGTCATTTATATAAGCTTCTTGGTTTGTCATGATTTTTTCCTTTCACTCATTTCCTGTGCCTTATCGTGCTTCTCGGCTATGCAAGAGTTGCAAGGCCGTAATCTCGCTTTCATGAGTCCTGTATCGCAGCCAGGGAGTTCAGGAGCGAATGGAAGCCATCTTCTCCCAGCATAGCGGCAGCATCGAACGGAATGCTTTCTGATGCCGTGACAGGTGGAATATCTCCGGGCGTATTCCCCTCCGTTGCAGGTGTGGCTTCCGGCTGCATGTTGGACAGTATCTCATGCACCAACTGTTCCACTGTCTGTCGGTCTATCCTGGGCACAGCTGCGGCTTCCGGTGACTCCGGACAGTTTATGTAATGGATCACGGCATTGACAAGGAACTGTGCCTTGCGCCGCCCCTGTTCGTTCAGAATAGCAGCTACTTGCTGGTGGCTTGGGTCGCCGGCATTGAATTGCACCGTGAATCGGAAGGCGTCTTTCTTCTCGCCCATACTGTTCACCTATTTGCTTTTGTGGCCGCGTATAGGAGCCCGTACCCGGCAGCGTTGGCGCCGATCTCCTCCACGAAGATGGCTGTACCGATCTTGCCGGAGTTTTCGATCTGTTTGCGGAGCAGCAGTGAGCCGCCGCCTACGAAAATGACCTTGCCGGTACGCAGCTCTATCTTCCGCTCACGCAGGGTGCGGAAAAGGTCTGCCACAAAGGACTCTGCGCCGCGCTCTACCAGCGCTTGGATCTCGCTTCCATACTCTGTACTGCGGCCGGTAAGGATGGCGTCAATGTCCGTTTCCTCCAGCAGCAGATCATAGTCGGCACGGATCTTGGACAGCAGCCGATTGTAGAGCGTGATAATGCCATTTTCCAGCGAATCACAGGATGCCCAGTCCGCCGCGCCGTAGCGCAGGGAGAGATAGTCGGCGGTAAAGCCGCCAATATCGATTACAATGGCCTTGGCAACCGTACCGAGCTGGAGCTGCTTGAATACCGGCGCTGTGGCTGCCAGTGCCTGCGGGAAACAGATCGCCTCCGTGATACAGATGGAATAGACCTTGCCGTTAAACTCGAAGCCGATCATACCCCGGTCAAGAAAGTATTGGGCGAAGCGCTTATACTGCGTACCGTAATGTGCAGGCGGCAGCCCCACAGCAAGCTGAATGTCCATCAGCTGATCCGGCGCGTACCGGCCTGCGGCATTGATCTCATAGGCAATGGCGAACAGCGTCAGGATGAAGAACCGGTCGTCCTCCGTCTTATCCCGAATATAAGGGATACGCTGGTCAGAGAGGGTGTAATACTTCCCGTTGTAGAACATGATGTTATCGCCAAAGGGCGGCCGGGTATCGCTTTCCATCAGGCCGGAGGTAAATGTCCGGCTGGTGGTCTTGATCTGTTTATTTCCGTGGTCGATACAGACTAACATAGAATCAACTCCTTAATTTTGTGTTTATACTGTGTTTATACGACTTTAATACGCATTACTGCAACAGATAGGAAAAAGACAGACGTGGAAATCTCCACGTCTGTCTTTATACACATTCATCAGAGCTTCTTTAATTCCTCCAGAAAGTCCGGAAGGATATCGAAGATGATGGTACAGATAACCGTCCAGTTGGTATCCTCATAGTGATGCACCAGCCGATGGCGCAGTCCTGCAATTTTGATCCATGGGATATTGGGGTGTGCATTCCTGAATCCTTCCGACAGGTTTGCCGCGTGCTCTCCGATATTATACAGCGGCGTTGTGATAGCCCATTGGACAGGTTCTTTTTCAAAGATCACATCCGGTGTGATATGCTCTGTGCGCACATAGTCCAACAGTTTTTCCGTTGTCTCACGGATCTTTTCTACCCGTTGCTGGTCGCTGTACTTCATGCGATCTGCACTCCTTCCTCCTGAATCGCGCGGTAAAAAGCACTTCCGGGGGTGATCTCCCGCAGCTCATAGACGTCCACCGGCTTTTGCAGTGTGCGGTGCAGTTCTTCCGCGATGCAGAACACATCTGTCGGATCAAACTGCGCTCCGCCGACTATAACCATGTCGATGTCAGAAGCAGCGTCTGCCTCCTGTCTGGCGTAAGAGCCGAACAGGATTGCTTTTTCCGCCTTGTACTTCTTCAGCAACGGCAATACAGCGGCGATGATCTCGTTCAACGTATAGATATGCTCAGACACAGCTTCCACCTCCGTCTCTTATCATATGTCATTTTGTATTTTTTATCTTACCCTAATCAAGTGGGATTGTCAACGGATGTCCGTATCTACCGTTGTTTACTCTTGTTAACAGATAGAAAAGACAGGCGTGGAGATCCCACGCCTGTCTTTATCCAGATTTGTCAGAGCTTTTTAACCCATCCAGAAAGTTTTGAAGCGCATGGAAGATAGTGAGCCAACTGATCAGTCAGTTATTCTCTCCTATCATCAATTAAGAGAAGATCATCCCGTGCTGCGGCATGGTCACATAGTTCATCCGAGAAGCCGGAGATACTGAACAGGACGTACCACACTTTTCGTTGATCTCGCTCCCATGCGACATCGCAGGCCTTAGCTTCCAAAGCACGAAGGACATTAAGACCAACAGGCTCTTTCCAGTACTTGCACTCTCCCAAGATCAGGTTCGCACCCTCTGGATCAAGAGCTGCAATGTCGATCTCATTTTGGGCATCCCAATACCCACCCAGTTTGGAGAACTGAAACGGCCATGCGTTATTGACATTCAATTCCCACATCTGCTCCTGACAGATGTCCTCATATACGAAGCCGATGTGGCTGGTAGTGAGTCCTTTGCGGATCTTATCCATCACGATACCGCTATGCCCGCTTTCAATAAAGCTCATATTGGGATAGATAAATGCGAACCAAAACCGCAGATAGTTATCCT
>USGM01000166.1 GCA_900554205.1 uncultured Lachnospiraceae bacterium | reverse complement strand
ACCGCGATCTTCATAGCTCCGGCGATCTCCCGGACAGTGGGGGTAGAAGAATACCGCTCGAAGTAACCTTCGATGTACTCCCGGATGCGGAGCATAAGCTCCTCGCTCTTGCTTCTCATATTGTACTTATCTCCTATCTGGAACAAAAGTTCCTGATAGCTCTATTATACACAAAACGAGCAGAAAATCAAGAGGGAAAAAAGAAGGTGTACAATCAGATGCACACCTTCGGGGAAAAATCTTCATTTTTTAACCTGACAGACGGTGTATGAGGGGCGTTTCATCGGCTGATTACCGTTCGCTGAAGCTCTTCAGCATCCTTTGAAAGCCGTCTACGGCTTCCTGCGGCGCAGTGATTATCATCTTCCCGCCGGAGGCGAATACCCAGCCGTAGAAATTGCTGCTGAGATTGACGGTTGTCTCCACGCCGAAATGGTTCTCGTCCACGATCTGCGTGGGAACATCCTCCCCGAAGCGGTCGATGATGCTGTTCATGAGGGTGCTTTCGCACAGCAGAGTGATACGGCAGGTCTTGCCGTTGAGCATGGAAAACTCCTGCGTGAAGAACTCCGATACGTCAAAGCCCTTTGGCTTTTTTACAGCGGTTTCATCCGTAACCTCCATTTGAACGATGCGGTCAACGCGGAACTTTGCGACCTGCTGCCGGTAATCGTGGAAACCGACGAGATAGTATGTATCGTTATTCCAAAGCAGGGCATACGGGGAAACGAAGTATATCCGTCCGTCGTGCCGGTGGACGCGCTCCTTGGCGGGAGAGTAATCGAAGTAGCGGAAGGCGATTTTCCTTCGCTCTGCAATGGCGGTCTGGATGCGGTCTACGCTGATGTAGACGCTCTCGTTGACAGCTTTTACGCAGCTGTCGATGTACAGATGCCTTTCCAGCAGCGCGGCGTCTCCGGGAGCGACAAAGGTCGTCAGCCGTTTGACCAGCTCCTTGCTTTTTCCCGGCGTGATGAACCGCGCAGATTGCACCGCGTCGATGAGCAGCTTGACCTCCGGGGCTTCAAAGTGCCGGGTTGCCACATGGTAGAGGTTCTGCACTCTGCGTTCTTTGACGATATCCACGCCGAACTCCACAAGCTGTTCAATGTCGCTGCGGAGCGTGCGCGGGTCGGCGGTGATACCGTGTTCCTTCAAATGGGCGGAGATGTCCGCAAGGGAGACTGTGTGCGCTTCGTCCGTGGTCTCCCAAAAGTATTTGAACAGGATGAGCGTGCGGTTTCTGAGAGCCATACATACCTCCGTTTTGCAATTTGTCATATCTTCTACATATCTTTGGATATCCAGTAAACCTGCTCTTTGATATTTTCTCGCACAATCGAAATAGAGTGTCATCGCAGTTCGACTTTTTGAAAACATCTCATATTTACTTAATATCACAATGATAAAAAAGATTATTCGCTTATATTAAATAACAATCTTGTATTACTATTCATTGCATTTAACCAAAAGCTGTTCTTGAAACAGGTGCTGGCGTTATGCGAGACGGACTTATGCATATAATATATTTATGCAGTATATACAAATGATGCTGATTTTATATGTAAATTTATGTATAATATGCACAACAAGCGAGGCACAAAACTAACATTTTCTTCGTGTAAGTTCTGCCTTTGCGGTTAAATCTATAGAAAGGAGAACGCGTGTTATGAAGGTGAAATTACTTCCTTTGCTGTTAGCCGTTATAATTTGCTTTGTAGCTTTTGCTCCTGTGGCACTGGCTGCAACGGATTATTGTCAACGACTCGTTAACGGCAACCAATGCGGGAAAACGCTATATTGGTATTACACTGGGCGCAGCATATCCTATGATGCTTCCCACAAATATGGTGGTTTTCTTGGAATTGGGCAACAGACATGTAATTATGAGTACTACTATAAGTACTACGATTACAAATGTTCCAGTGGACATGTAGAAAAGACCAGCACGTCAAGGATTGAGACTGGCCATGACTGTGGCAAATAGTCAATCTGGTTGGTATGGTGGCACATTATTTACGACAGAAACGATCTTTTAAAAGGAATGCCAAGGAGTTTTGTTCAACTCGGTTAACAAAAGTTCCTTGGCATTTCTTTGCCCCTAACACGATTACTGTTTAATTGTACTGTTACATTTTTAGGAATGCCGTGTCGTTCCTTTGGATGTTTTTCACTTGTTTTCCTTGTTGTTTTTCTCTTGTTCATGGTTGCAATGCCATTGCAGAGAAATTATAACCTTCTCTGCCGCCAATTGTTATACGAGGTTATAATACACCATGGAAAAACGGTGAGTGGGCGAAACGGAAAGAAGGCAACCAAACACAAGCCTCGTCTACCCGTTCTTATATACTGATTCTCCCATCGCTGATTTCAATCTTTCTTCCGCACAGGTCGGCGTACCGCTGCTCATGCGTCACCAAAAGCACGGTGTTTCCGCGGCGGTTGACGGCGAGCAGCAGCTCCATGATCTCGTCCGCCGCCTTTTTGTCGAGATTCCCGGTGGGCTCGTCGGCAAGGAGAATCACCGGGTCGTTGATCAGGGCGCGGGCGATGGCCACGCGCTGCCTCTGTCCGCCGGACAGCTCACTCGGCAGATGCTTTAGGCGGTTCTCAATGCCCAAAAAGCCCGCCAGCTCCCGCAGCTTCGTCTTATCCGGCTTTTTGCCGTCCAGCAGCAGCGGCATGATGATGTTCTCCTCCGCCGTCAGAATGGGAATCAGGTTGAAGTCCTGAAAGATATAGCCGAGCTTCCGTCTGCGTATTCCGGAAAGCGTCTCGTCATCGGATGAGCAGATGTCCACACCGCCTACCTCCACGCTGCCGGAGGTGGGATGCTCAATACCGCCGATCAGGTTCAGAAGGGTGGTCTTGCCGGAGCCGCTGGGGCCCAGAATGGCCACAAATTCGTTGTCCCGCAGGTTCAGACTGACGTTGTTCAGTGCATGCTGCACCAACTCGCCGGTCTTATATTCTTTGTTGATCTGTTTGAGCTTGAGCATAAATGTGCCTTTCCGGTACTGCGCCGCCGGGCGCTGCTGCCTGTGTTTTAAAAGTAGGAAACATTTGCAGACAATATCTTATTTAGTCTAGCAAAAAAATATGAAAAAACCGTGAAATCATCCTGCGGAAATGCTGAAGCTGCGGAGCTTTTGCATTCAGGCAGTAGTCTGGCCGGAAAGCCGGGGCAAAAAAGAGAAGTGGGAAAAGATACCGGTTGAATTTATAGGCGCAACGTGTTATTCTAAAGCTGACAGACAGAGTACGCTGCATGTAAAATAAACGGAAGCTAACAGTATATTTTCTGAAAAACAGCGAAAAAACTGTCAATACAACACTTTTTTAGGATTGTAACGGTTTCTCCTGCTCTATACAATAGCAAAATAAGGATAAACAAGGCAAAAAAAGCATGGCCCTTGTAGTAAGGAGGAACTGAAATGGAACGTACATTTTCACCCATGATCCGGCAGTATTCTGCCATTGATGGTTTGCAGCAGGCGTATACGCTGGTGTATGCCATGGAGGTAGAGGGCACACAGTGCTGCCGACTGATCCTGTACAGGATCGGTAACCGACAGCAGATGGTCAGTCAGCACGTTGCGGCAGCGCCGGAGTTTTGCTACCGGCTTCTGCGTTATCTGTGTGAAAATGGAGTTCAGCCGGAGCTCTGGCAGGATGTGGTCACAGACCTGACAGCTGCCGAACTGCTAGGCAGGAAAGGCGGCGCATGGCGTGAACAGTGAGCGAACAGCCCAACTGCAAGTCGCCCTTGCAAGCTACGATCTGAAAGAACTGCGCGTCCAGAAGCGCTATTTGCAGGAGCAGGGAACAGCCATTGCCTGTACCTGCTTTTGCAGCGGCAAAAAGCTGCTGGCGCAGCTGCGGCAGACCATCGGGGAGGACGGCGCGGTGCTGCATACGGCGTTCAGCCGGGAGGAACGAAACGGCTGGCTGTATGTGACGCTGCGGGCGGAGTGCGAGGAGCAGATCGGCATGGAAGTGCCGCTTATCACAGAATAGATCAGAAACGGGAGGAATGTCCCAGCATGGAACAACGTATCGGAATTGAACGCATGGAGGAGGCCGTGAACCTGTTCGGCTCCTTCGACGAGAACATCCGCCTGCTGGAGGCGGAATTTCAGGTGCAGGCGGTGAACCGGGGCGGCGAGATCGTGGTGTCCGGCGAGCCGGAGAACGTGATGCTGGCGGAAAAGGCTGTGCAGGCCCTGCTGACCCTCAGCGCCAAGGGCGAGGCCATCAACCAGCAGCACGTCCGCTACGTCATCGGCCTGTGCCGCAGCGGCCAGTCGGAGCGCATCAGCGAGCTGACCCAGGACGTGATCTGCATCACCAGCAAGGGACGGCCTGTGAAGCCCAAGACCA
>USGM01000165.1 GCA_900554205.1 uncultured Lachnospiraceae bacterium | reverse complement strand
AGCGCAGCATACGCTGTGCGGCTCTTTCTCTTCGCTCCGGGTCGATTCCGAGCCTGTCGGCAAAGGCCATGGCAAGCTCTTCCGCAGGCTGATACAGGATCAGGTCTTTTACATTCATCTTGGTCTCTCCTTCCAAATAAACCGGTGGCTGAAGCAGCATCCGCCTTATCGCACGCGCTCCGCATCCTCACCGAAGCAAGCCCACGTAATGGACTACTAGGACAAATGAAGCCATCGTGTTTATTATTATTTTATCATATTCATGGCGCTGTTCCAACGTCGGCGATACAAAAGCTTGCCGGAGCAGCTCTATTTCCCGGCACAGTGCAACCGCTCTTCTTTTTTATCGTCTATATTGATAGATAACAAGAAAGGAGGGTCTGGTTATGAAGAGGATCGTATCAGGGCTGCTGCTTTTGGCCCTGCTGAGCGGCTGCACATCGGCAGCCATGCAGAAAACGCCGGAGGACTCCGGCAGGGATGCGCCGTTGACTGTCGTACAGGAAAGCATGCCGGAGGATTTTGCAGTCCGGTTCACATGGTGGTATGATACCGACCGAAAGAGTATCATGGACACGCAGGAGGGTCTGCTGCAAAGAGATCTTGTCACCGAGGGGACCGTCTCTGTGGAGTTTCGACCGGATACAGCGTTTTTGCAGGAGCTGTATGCGCTTGTTTGTGAGGATGGATTCCTGGATATTCGGCGGCCAATGATCTCGCAGGAGCTGACAACAGATGATACGTTGGTCGCGGTGATGCCAAATTGCTGGTATGAGATCCGTGTCACAAAGAATGCGGAGCAGTACCTGATCTGCGGCGATATGACTGCGGCAGCTTATACACAGACAGATGCGGACGCTGCCTGCTTTATGAAGACGGTGGAAGCCCTGCTGGGGCTGGTAAAAGGAACTTCTGCGTGGGCGTCTCTGCCGGAACCAAACGCAGCTTATGAGTGATCGCCGCCATGGCATCTTTCTGTTCTTTTCTGCGGTTCAAACTCCCGCGCAGGCTACACCGGCCTGCGCGGGAAATTTTATCAGGTCATCACTTCTGCTCCTGAATATAGAGGTTTACGCGGCTCTGGATGAGACGGCTGGCTTCCTCGACGCTTCTGTCACCGGCAAGATAGCCTGCGGCTTCCTCGGTAATGATGCTCAGGACGCTCTGGTCGTAGTCTAAAAAGTTGGTCGTAGACTCGATCAGCTCCATGACGGTGTCGTACTGCTCCTGCGTGACAGCATAGAGCTCGATCATTGGCTCGTCGCCATAGCTCATGCCGCCGGAGGAAATGGGGATCGGATCACCGTTCTCGTCAAGCACCTGGCTGCCGTTGGCGTCGGTCTGATATTCCTGCGTCATGGCTTTCCCGGCCATGGCGTCAAAGGCAGACCTCAGGATCGGGAAATTCCAGAGGTTTTTCTGGTATTCCTCAGAGAGCGTCGAACGGATAAACGCCCAGGCGCCTGCTTTATCCTTGCAGGCCGTGGTGATGCAGAGCGTTACGCTGGCAGTAAAGGCGCTGCCGCTGGAGCCATCTTCCCGCGGGAAACCAACAAACCGGATATCGTGATCGAGCGCGGCAAAGGTATAGTAGATGTTGTCAAAGTCGTTGAGGTTCATAGGATACAGCAGCTGTTTGCCGCTTTTCATGCGGGTAAAGTCGCTTTCATATTCTTCGTCGCTCTGCCAGCTGAACTCTGCCGGGAGCGGCTTGACGAACTCCAGAAGGGCGCGGAACTCGTCAGAATCGAAATTGCAGGTGCCATTCTGCCAGTCCATGAAGTCCTTCGCGTTCATGGCGACGCAATACATGAGCATCTCCGACTGGGTGTAATACTGGTTGAATACCATCGCGCCTTCGGGCAGCTTGCTGAGCGCGTTCTTGACGTCAGCCAGCGTCCATGTCGTGTAATCACCGACGATCCTGCCGAGGCCGACTGCCGTGGTGATGCCAAAATTGATGGGCAGCTGATAGAGCTTTCCATCCACCTGCGCGGCCTCGACCGGGCGGGTCATGAGTTTGTCGCGCGAATAGCCGGGGTCGGCGTCAAGATACGGCCAGAGGTTCTCCAACATGCCCCTGGCGGCATACTGCCGGATCGGCAGCATCATATTGCCAACGATCAGATCCGGTATCTTGCCGGCGAGAACTTCGGTGTTGAACACGGTAAGGCCGGCATAGTAATCCTCGCCGTCTGCATACTCCGCATAATCCCTGACCACGATGCGGCAGTCGGTGCTGGTCTGGTTGAACTTGACGATCTGGCTGCGGAGGTTATAATCAAGGCTGAAGCAGGCCAGCGTCAGCTCTGTTTTCTGCTGCACATCGGCAGCATCCATGCGGCTCAGCACCAGGATCCGCTGCCGCTCCCGCGTTCCGTCATAGCTGTGCCCAAGGGTCACAGTGGCAATGCGACCGTCAGCCAGGAAGTCGAGGCGATTGTAACCGATGGTATTGCTGTCCACATCACATGCCAGCCAGTCGACGACCTTTTCCACCTCGCCGGTGTCCTTGCGTTCGCCGAAGATGTTACCGCCGTCTATAAAGAAATACCGGTAGACATCATTGCCCGGCTGCAGGCTCCATGCGCGGGAAGAGACCGGTGTTTCCTTTCCCCAGTTCTTCGTTTCAGGGTCAAGCTGTTTGAAGGCCATCTTCCCGTCATTGTAAGTAGTCAGTGCGCCGACTTCACCGGCAGAGAGCTGGCAGAGCTGGCCGGAAAGCTCGTCAGCGGATTTGCTGAAAACGAAGCTGCCATCCGGCCCATAAACATTGACTGTCTGATAATCGTAAGTATAGACATAGCCCTTATCATCGGAGAGCAGGGTGTCAAGGTGCGAATAGCCCCAGTCTCCTGTGCTGTTCGGATCTTCCTCGTTTGCGGGGATGATGGTGCGAAGCAGCGTGCCATGCGCATCCAGCTGGATGAGCTCCGAAAGGGAGGGCCCCATCTCGCCGTCATCCGTGTAAAGGTCTGTCCGGCGGTAGATCCAGAGCGTGCCGTCTGTGCCGGCCGCGAGGGCATGGATCTCGGTGCTGCTGTTGCTGCTGCGGAAAATCTGTGTACCATCGTCCAGATCTTCCACATCAGGCTTGTCAACGTAGTTGACGAGCTGTACGCATTCTCCGCTGTCAGGTTCAAACCGGAAAAGACCCTCGGAATAGGTGTCATAAGAAACCTCATTGCCGTCTTTGTCAATGTAGGTATCCTGTCCGCTGAGAATACTGGCAGTAAAATAAAGTGTACTGCCCGAAACGCAGCTCCGGCTGATCCACTGGATCGGTTCCGGCAGATCAAAATACTGCGGTTGATAGGCGTATTGAGACGCTAGCTCCGGTATCGTCTCCTGCTGTGTATTCTGGCCTGAATTGTCTGTCTTTGTTTCGTTTTTGCTGCACCCGACAAGTGTGCCGAGCAGCAGCACAAACGCAAGACAGACGGAGAGCGTTCGTTTTGTCATTGTTCGTCCTCCTCGTTTATGTTTACCATAATAAATCATTATCAATTTATGTGGTTTTCTACAAAAATGAACCCGCTTATTTACTATCCTCCCTTTTGCCCGAGCACAACACGCTCTACCGTGTCTTTGTTTTCTGCATCATAAAATACAAGCAGCGTTGTGTCCGCATCAAGGTCCCACACATCTGCCCAGATCCCGGACGGCATGGCATCCGGGTCTCCCCAGCTACGGCGGACACTGTTCCTGTCCTGTCCTCGCAGCTGCTCTGCCGCATATTGCTCACCCTTTTCCAGAATATACGCGGCCACGGTTTCTTTGGATGGAATACTATTGTCGTTTTTTTCTCTGTCAGAGAGCCGCACCGCCAGCACAAGCGCCAGAAATACACAAACGGCTACGGTTGTAATGATCCGTCTTTTCATAATCCGCCTCTAATCCTGTTCTTTCCATATTTGTTGTTTACATGGGAACTCTCTGTCCTGCGTTGCCACTTTTTCGTCTCTACAGGAAATAATATTAAGACTTTATATCAAATAAGTCTTGTCAAAGCCTGCTTTCTCCTGTATAATATAGATACAGGGGAACCACGAATGCAACACCCTTGGAGACAGCGGGAACATCCCTTCTCCTCCGATCTCATAGCTTTGATCTTCTGGTTTTCCCAATGCACAAGATACTGGCTACGGGCGGATGCTAGTCAGTATCTGCTGTATGTCATCCCGTTCCATGGTAGGTTCCCCCTATGCCTGCTGTGCTCCTTCCTCCGCCGCCCCTGTGCCCGTACAGGGGCGGCCCCCTTTTGCCTTTTTGGCAACACGGACGGCTCTGCCCCGGCTGTCATTCTCAACACAAAGTTTTTACGTCACATGTTTCTTTTTGTGTTAAAATGGCAGTGAGCTTACCGGATTGCAGTTTCATTTTGCCGGGAAGCTGATTCTGACACAAAGGATGGTTACGCCGATATGACAGCATCTTCGGCTCTCCCGTTTCATGAAA
>USGM01000164.1 GCA_900554205.1 uncultured Lachnospiraceae bacterium | reverse complement strand
CTACACAGAGGCACGGAAGTGCCACTAAATTTATCATTCTTGTACCTCCCCAAATTGAATGTTGTCGATTGGTTTTTTAAAGTATTTTACTTTCTAACCGGTTTCTTATAAAGAAATACAATCGCCACTATCAGAATAATAGCCAACATCACCCACTGCACATAATTATCAAGAATTATAAAAAGTGGCGAATCATTCCAATCAGATATAAATATATGTATGTTTAAAAATATGTCTGTAAAGAAATGGATAAAGGCGGCTACAAGTATGTTATGTGTATATAAATACACAGATGCAAATGCAAATCCCCATACTCCTGTCATAATAAATCTGTATATAGCTTGTTCCAAAGAATCACATTCAACAGCATGTGCTATACCAAATATCACCATGCTTATGCCCGCATATAAAAGCCTTCTCTTAAACGTGGCATTTGCTCCTTGATAATACCCTTCGCAAACAAATGCTCTAAATGTAAGTTCTTCCCATAATCCTGTCGCAAGTTGCATAAAAATAAGGCAGGACACAACTATAGGCATGGTTGTATTTAACCAACTCTTTGCCCCTATCACCACATATGTAATGACATCAAACACCACATAAATAAACATAGCAGAGCAAGCAGGAACAGCATCCTTAAAGCAGTTCATATTGACAATACTTCTCATACTGTCTTTCTTAAACAATTTTACAAATATAATAAGCTCGACAGCGAAAAATAGTATTCTTTGAACGCTTTTCATCATATATCCCAAAGCACCATCAAAGTTGTTATTTATCAGAGGTGATGTGTAGTAAAGCAATAATAAAAACAATACAGCCAGAATAATACCTATCAACTTTTTGCTTTTCATAATGGTCTCCAATCTTTTCATAATTACCGGATGAAAGCATCATAAGGTGCTTTATCATCAAATGGCTTTCTTTTACTAAATTGCGCTGATTCATCAATGTGTGCAAATATAACGTCAGAATATTTTCTGATACCACTATGCCCTGTGCAGACATATTCCAGTTGAATATGTTGGGTATTATCAATCAATGCCTTCAATTTCACCAGAGACTTTTTGTTCATGCCCGGATATTGGGTGAAAAAATCAAAAAAACTATTTGCACTGCTGCTTAGTTGCATTATGGTTATTGCAATGATGCCTGCAACAGTGTATGGGCAAAGCAACAAAACTTCAATCACAACAGTAGATGAGCTTTTGCAATTTGCAAAAGCTGTGGACAATGGCGAATATGACGATAAAACAGATGCGGTTGTATCTCTTGATGCGGATTTGGATTTAACAGGTGTTGCGTGGAAACCGATTGGCAGCGTCTTTGACGGCGACGGAAATCTGCTGCACTACTTCAGCGGCAAATTTTACGGAAACGGACATACGATTTCCAATTTAGATTTTTCCGAAAACTATGGAAAGGCAGAGTATCCGGTTTTCGGATTTTTCAGCGTGGCTTACGGCGCTGAAATTTCCGGTTTGACAATTCAAGGCAAGCTGGATGTGTCCAATTCAGGGTATGTCTTTTTTGGAACAGTTGCGGGCGTTGCAGAAAACAGCAAAATTTCTGACTGCATTTCGGATGTATCGTTCACGGATACGGACAAATATATCAACGGCCCTACAGCTTTGTGCGGATATGCGATAAATAGCACGATTGAACACTGCCAAAACAAGGGGAATTTTTCAGTAACGACGGATACTACCTCTTTGCAGATGGGCGGTATCGTAGGTGTTGCTGACAACAGTACCGTACAGTATTGCGCCAATACAGGCGATATGACCTCTTGGACACCCCATACCGGCGGAATTGTTGGGCAGTTGTATCAAGGCTCAAAGATTATCAATTGTTATTCCACCGGGAAAATGGTTCCTCTTGGCCATGGCACTACGAATTTCGGCGGCATTGCAGGCACAGTTGGTGCAGGTACAGAAATCAGACATTGCTATTTCGCTGGTGAAATGGATTTATCTCAATATACTGCCACTACACCTTATAAGCGTTTGGGCGGTATTGCAGGCGGTGTTTCTTCTGATACACCTGTTTTTGAAAACAATTATTTCGTGCAAACGGAAAATGTCCCGGCTTGCTTTAAGTATCAGGATGCTGGAACAGAAAAGACCCTTGACTTTATGAAAACGGAAGATTTCTTTAATGAAATCACTGCTGCTGGTGGCAATTATCGATTTAATTCTAATGGAACACCCCTTTTGCCTGCACCGAAATATGCGGTTTCTTTTGTTGTAACACCTGCTGAATTGGCGAATGTAGTCATTAAAGTGAATGGTCAGGAAGTAGCAAACCCTGTTGATTTGGAAGCGGGTACTTATACTGTCGAAGTCAGCGCAGATAATTGCGAGGTTTTCAATCTCAATATTACGATTACGGCTGATACAGCAACTCATACGCAGACCATTGCAATGACTTATTTACCGGTTGATTACTACGAACCCACCTACCCCGTGACCACCCCCGGCAAGACGGAAAACGGCACAGTGACAGCAAACCGCCGCTACGCCGAGCGTGGTGATACCGTGACAATCACCGTCAAGCCGGACGATGGTTTCAAACTGGATGACCTCACCGTGACCGACAAGAATGGTAAGGAGCTGAAACTGACCGACAAGAGCAACGGCAAATATACCTTTACCATGCCCGCCAGCAAGGTTGAAATCAATGCTACCTTTGTCAAGGAGGTTGAGACAAGCCCGTTCAGCGATGTGTCCACCAGCGCCTATTACTATGAGGCTGTGAAGTGGGCGCAGGAAAAGGGCATCACCGGCGGTATCGGCAACGGCCTCTTTGGGCCGAACCAGCCCTGCACCCGCGCACAGATCGTCACCTTCCTGTGGCGTGCTGCCGGTTCTCCCGAGCCCAAGAGCATGAGCAGCTTCTCTGATGTTTCTGCGGACAGCTATTATGCTAAGGCAGTTGCGTGGGCGGTGGAGAACGGTATCACCACAGGAACGGGCGATGGCAAATTCAGTCCTGACGCCACCTGCACCCGTGCCCAGAGCGTGACTTTCCTGTTCCGTGCCATTGGTAAGCTGGTCGATAGCAAGGCAGAGTTCAGCGATGTTCTTACCGATAGCTACTATGCAAACGCTGTGGCATGGGCGGTGGAGAACGGCGTTACAAACGGCATTGGTGATGGCCTGTTCGGGCCGGACAATAGCTGCACCCGCGCACAAATCGTTACTTTCCTTTTCAGAGCCTATCAGGGCAAGTAAGAACCCAAGCGGCAGGGAGCCTCTATTGAGGCTCCCTGCCTTTCTCTGTATATCATGGAGCACGATAGCAATCAACTATGAACACATCTCCATGCGCACATTTCTCAATCCGCAAAATACTCGGGCCTGCCAATCGAGGTGAAGCCGCTTTTCCCCGTCACCACCACATTATTCTCGCTGCTGGCACAGTGGATGACCATGATATTACCGCTGCTGTCAAAGCCGCAGACAATGCCGACATGGCTGTCACCCGGATAAAAGACAAGGTCTCCCGGCTGGGCGTCACTCCAAGCAATAGGCGTACAGTAGCTGTGCTGCGCAGTGGCCCCGCCGCCATGCCCAATGACGTATTGTCCGCCGCTCTGGTTGTAGAATACCCAATCCACCATTCCCGAACAATCCAGTCCGAAGGGCCGCACGGTGCCAGTGGTGGAACTGCCCTCGGCTGTAACTTTCATCGGCATTCCCCAGCGGCTGTCCCAGCCAATAATCAATGACTTTATAGCGATAGGTAATCCACCGCTTTTATCCCGGTGTTACCGGGACAGTCAGGGTGGATTTTCCCCCGCTTCACACCGTGCTTGCGACTTTCACCGCACACGGCGCACCATCAGTGCAGATTATTTGTTGCGTGTATGTGAAGTAACCAGTTTATTCCTAAAACCTTTGATTTTCTTTTGCGCTTCGCTGTCGAACTCACCGATATCCTGATTAGGGTCATTCACAGCTTCAAGGCATTTTCTGTGCATAGAGACCAGATTGTTGACACGGTTCACTTGATTCAGCGGGAGATAGGGGTTGACTCTGTGAGCGCAAGGCGCAGTTGATATTAACCAACCACCGCAGACCCGGCATTTAAGCCTGTCACGGTTGAGCGCATAGGCCCTGTTCATAATGAACTCGAAATTGTTGAGTTGCCCCCATTTGCTGTAACAGACAGCGCGGGATGTACTCTCTGAGTACATCTCATCCAGCCGCGTATTCATGCGTTTCTTTTTTGTGCGTTTGAAATAACGCTGTCTGCCATCTTCCGAATATGGCGTTTCTGCCTGTGTTTTCACGGGCGTCATTTCCCACTGGCAAAAGGAGAGGGCGGTAAAGCCAACATAGATATCGCGATATTTTATCGAGGGGATTTTCTGCTGGTGCTTTTGATGAACATGGGATAGGTTTTGCGTTTGATTTGCGGGTATCCATCTGCCACCGTATTGCTTTATGCGCGCCTTGGAAATTATTTGCAATCGGTGGGAGTGTCGCCGCAAGGCGACGCTGACCCATG
>USGM01000163.1 GCA_900554205.1 uncultured Lachnospiraceae bacterium | reverse complement strand
GTCATCGACCTAAAATCCGCGGGATAAATTCTGGGAGTATTGACCCCTGCCAGCGTCATCAGCTCCTTCGTCCCCACCTTCCACATTTCCAGATGCGTATTATAAACAGGAATCGAACCGTCTCCAAGCGCGCCACCCTGATAGGAATAGAAAAAGCAGATGGCAAGATCCATAAACTCCACATGCGGAATCTCCTCAAGCAGCGCCTCATTTCCCTTTCTTCGGATCAGCCGGTAGCAGATTCTGTCGCACACCTTATCAAATTCCTTGAAAAATTCCATGCTGACATTTCCCTTCGGCATCTCCTCCTGATAGACATCAAGGATTTTGTCAATAATTTTTGAAAAAGGAACGCCATCCTCGTATGCCGCCAGAAAAATTTCCAGATAGATCGTCGGCACGACATTCTTCGTCTCCGACAGGATTACCAGTCCGTGCAGCAGGATGCCGTTGTTCTTCCGAACCTCCTTTACTTCCACGCGATAGCCTTCTCCCAGCTTTCCCTTCACCGCCACCAATACCTTCTGTGCAAATTCCTTCATTTCCATATACAATCTCCTTTTCGTTTTTGATAATTGCTGTGATTTGTTCCAATCTGTGAACTGTAAGATATGTCTGTATGACTCCGGCTTCCGCCGGTAAAAGAAAAGGCAACAACACTCCGAAAGTGTCATTGCCTCACAAGTCTGACTGTATGAAAAGAATGCTGTTTCTTATACTCTGGACAGATACTCTCCGGTTCTGGTGTCGATCTTGATCTTATCGCCCTGATCAACAAACAGAGGAACGGAAACCTGTGCACCGGTCTCCACAATAGCAGGCTTGGATGCGCCTGTTGCGGTGTCTCCCTTGAAGCCGGGCTCTGTCTCTGTGATCTCCAGCTCTACAAAAAGAGGAGGCTCTACAGAGAAAACATTGCCGTTGTGGGAGCAGACCTTACACATTTCGTTTTCCTTGACGAACTTCATAGCGTCACCGATGGTATCGGTGTTCAATGCCAGCTGCTCGTAGTTCTCTGTATCCATGAAGTAATACAGATCACCGTCTCTGTACAGATACTGCATATCTTTTCTATCAATACGTGCCTGAGGACACTTTTCGGTAGGGCGGAAGGTCTTCTCGACTACACCGCCGCTCTTGATATTTTTCAGCTTCGTTCTCACGAAAGCAGCGCCCTTTCCAGGCTTTACATGCTGGAATTCAATGATCTGGTATACGTTATTATCGTATTCGATAGTAATACCATTTCTGAAATCACCTGCAGAAATCATATTATATTCCTCCTAATTTTGCTCACAAAATAATTCTTATTAAGTTTAATATAAAAACGTACTAATTTCAACCATTTTTGTAAAAAAAGAAAAAAAATTATGCATTGTGCTGCCGTATGAAGTCAATCGCCTGCAGATAACCGTCCAGTCCCTGCCCGTAAATCTGTCTGTCACAGACAGGCGCCGTCACTGAAATCTTCCGGAATTCCTCCCGCTTTGTGATGTCCGAAATGTGGATCTCGACCTTCGGCATCGTTATGCTGGCGAGCGCGTCACGGATCGCGTAGCTGTAATGCGTATACGCGCCCGGGTTGATGACAATGCCCTCCGTGCCGTCAAAGTACGCCTCCTGTATCCGGTCGATAATCGCCCCCTCATGATTGCTCTGGAACACCTGAATCTCACAGCCTGTGCTCTCCGCCTTCTTCTGAATCAGGTCCAGCAGATACTGATAGTCCTGCGTGCCATATACGCTCTTCTCCCTGATTCCAAGAAAATTGATGTTGGGTCCGTTGATCACTAACAGCTTCATCTTCTCCGTCTCCTTTACGATCTTTTTCAATACAGCGTCCATGTCAAGCCCGTCCACATCGACAATGCAGTCCGCACATGCCTCGTATGCCGCGCTGCGGCTGTCCAGCAGCTCCCTGATCCTTTGCAGCGGATTCTCGCACTGCAGGAGCGGGCGCGTCGTGTCCCCCTGTATTCTCGCATAGATCGTCTCCGGACAGGCGCGAAGATAGACTACCTTTCCAAGCTTTTTCAGCAGTTCTCTGTTCTCCTCCCGCAGCGGTGTCCCGCCCCCGACGGAAAAGATCCTGCCCTCCCTTTTCCCGACAAGCTCGCGCAGCAGCTCCGTCTCCTGTCGCCGGAAATATTCCTCTCCCTCTCCTGCAAAGATCTCACGGATCGTCCTTCCCTCTCTCCGCTCGATCAGCTTATCGGTGTCCTCGACCGGCTTGCGCAGCCTGTAAGAGAGCTTCACACCGACAGAGCTCTTCCCGCTTCCCATAAATCCTATCAGGATCAAATTGTCTTCCTGTCTCATCCCTGCTCCTATCTTCCGTCATGCCGCACCCGCATTACTTTATGCCCATGGCAAGCTTCATCGCGCCGTAAGCCTTTTCTTCCAGTTCTTTCGTAATTTCTGTTCCTGTCCAGAGTTCATAGGCAATGATTCCCTGATACAAAAGCATTTTCAGGCCGTTGCAGGCATGTCCGCCCGCCTCGCGTGTCAGCTGCATGAACCTTGTGTCTACCGGATTAAAGATCAGATCATAGCCCGTGTGGATGCGCTCATAAAAGCCGCTATCCTCGATGACCGCCTCCTCCGTCTTCGGAAACATGCCGACATTGGTGGCCTGAATGGCAAGATAGCGCTGCGCCACCGGCAACTGTCTGTAGCCGTCAAGCGGCAGCGCCCTTACCGTCTGCCTGCCGGTATAACCGTTTACCTCATCGGCGATCGCCTGTGCCTTCTCCATCGTCCGGTTCAGGATCAAAATCTCCTCCGCCTCGTCGGCAAGCATGACTGCCACCGCCCTCGCCACGCCGCCCGCTCCGAGGATGATAACGTGCTCCCCGCGAAGCGCAATGCCATCGGAGGCAAGCGCCCGGTAAAGTCCGGGCATGTCTGTATTATAGCCCTTAAAGCCATCCTGCGTGCGCACCAGCGTATTCACAGCGCCTATCCTCTCAGCCAGCGGATCCAGCTCCTTCAGCCACGGGATAACTGCGCTCTTATACGGAACCGTCACATTGCAGCCCAGAAGGTTCAGCGCACAGGCTCCTTCAACCGCCTCACGCACCCTTCCCTCCGGCACATGAAACGGCACATAGACCAGATTCTGTCCCGTCTCCTCCGCGATCGTGTTATGAATCGCCGGAGACATGGTATGCTCCACCGGATTGCCGATCAGCCCGCAGGTACGGGTATATCCGTCGATCTTCATACAGTGACCTCTCTTTCCGCTCAGTGCTTTTGTCTGTGGTAGAAGAACAGAACGATTCTCTCCAGCTTACGCTTCAGCACAATCTGTATCTCTTCCTTCGGGTGGATCGGCTTTACAAGATAGGTGACGATTCCTGCCTTTTTCGCTCCCCACACATCGGTAAAGAGCTGGTCGCCGACAAACAGCGTGTCCTCTGCAGTGGTTCCCATCCTCTCCATCGCGTTTTCATACCCCGTTGTCTTTGGCTTCCCTGCCCTGAAAATATACATGGAACCCACCTGATCACAAAAGCTTCTGACTCTCGGCTCCTTGTTGTTGGATAAGAGCATCGTCCGGTAGCCGATCTCATGCAGTCTCCGGAACAGGGCGATTGCTCTCTCGTCCGCAGGCGCTCCGTGCGGCACAAGCGTATTGTCAATATCGTAGATGACCCCACGATACCCCTTTTGATATAAGCCCTCGTAATCTATATCATATGCACTTTCGATCTCATGATCGGGATAAAAACGTTGCAGCATTGTTCACCCATTCCTTTTCAATTATTATATCCGCCTGTTCCATGATTCCATACGCCCTGAAATAGGCCTCCTCCATGGGAATCCACTTCTCCCGGAAATTTTTCAGAGCCTGTTCTCCGTTCCGGACCCGGATTCTCTCGCACTGTAGCTCCGGAGAGACATCGCAAAATATCCGCAGATCCATATAATTTCCCAATTGCGGATGACAGCTGTAGGCTCCCTCAACAATGCGCAGCCTGCCCGCCGGAACAATCATCCGCTCAGCGATCTCCATGCGTTGACAATCAAACCGCCCATAGGAAAACGAAGCCCCGCCGCGAAGTGCGTCAAGCACCTCATCCGTGAAACGCTCATAATGAACATTCCCTCCCGGCTCACGCAGACGCTCCTCCGTTCTCATCTCTCCGGGAAGGAAAAAATCATCCATGTGGATGACTCCCGCCCCGAGCCTTTCCGCAAGCTCCCTTGCCAGAGTCGTTTTGCCGGAGGCACAGCGCCCGTCGATCGCTATGACCTTCACTCTGCCCTCTTCTAAATTAAGCCGTTCCGTTATTTCTGATATGATGTTCTGTATCTGCACCGGATTCCTCATGTCTGTCTTATGCGTTTTCTATCATTTGCGTTTTCAACAATTTAAGACTCCCATCGATCATAACATGTTTCACCGTGTTTGTTCAAGTATCTGATGCAGATATCCCCTTGACTTTTAAGGTTGATTTGTTACACTATTCAGGGTAATATAAACTTGCTTTTTGCGAATGGGGTTCTGAATAGTGGCGATAAATTTGAGAGATCGGTAATTGCAAAACTCGCACATTTCGGATAACAGTTGTGCAAGATGCACCTGACCACAAGCAGCGCACTCTGGAGCCGCCGG
>USGM01000162.1 GCA_900554205.1 uncultured Lachnospiraceae bacterium | reverse complement strand
ACTGGCTCCCGCACCGGCAGAGAAGCCCGCCACGAATGTCTGCATTTGCAAATTGGAGGTCGCCATCAACGCCCCCGCCGTATCGCCCAGGTCGATACCCTCGTTCCTCTGGTTGATATGGTACGCCTTGATAAGCCCCATCTGCGCCAATATTACCAAATCGATCATCCGCAGGCCGCTCTGCATTTCCAACGCCAATTTCAGCGTTGCAGGCAACTCCTTCCCGCGCTTCCGCGCTCTACGGAGAATGCCCAGGCAGGCTTTCCGGCTCAAATAGTATTTGCGCTGAGGATGAGGTTCCAAGATCTGCCACAAGGAAGATTCTCTTACGACTCTGGGGCACACCCCAGTATTGAGCGTCGAGGACTCGCCAACATAGGGAGACAAAATCTCCCAATATGGCTGCCCCAGAATATCGCCATCCCCAAGGGTGATTTTCAGGAACATGAATTCCTGATACACCAATTCCGAGTGTTTCCTCCAGGACGACCCGGAAGTCATCTCCCTTTTGCTGCCCACTGGAGAATGCGCCGGGGACATTTTCCCAGCACATGAATCGGGGGCGAACATGGATACCTGTTCGTCCTCGTAAAACATCTGCATCTCGCATCTCCTTTATGATCCTGATTTGTTCCATAAATAGGCCGGAACGCTCACCGGCAAGTCCCGCCCTCGCTCCAGCCACGGACAAGTCCTGGTTATCCCGAATTCGGAATAATCAGGATTATGCCGAGAAAATAGTTATTCCGAAGTAATCGCTGCAAACCCTGTAGTACAAGGCGTTACCAGCAAAAACTTCGGAATAACATAATCGGCATATATAGAACAATAGGATTAGAGCAGACCAGATAACTTCAAAATCATTTCCTCGTTATCAGCCCAAATCTCATCCGGTACGGGCTTGGTTCCGCGGACAGCATCAGCTTTCTGAATTGCGGCACGTTTCATCTCGGTATCCGCATAAGCATAGATCATTGTTGTCTCAACCTGTGCATGGCCAAGATATTGGGAAAGAAGTACCATGGGCATCCCGGATTGGTATAAGTGCATCGCCCGTGTGTGCCGCATCATGTGCGGATGGATATGTTCAGGAACTTCCTGACAAACCGCCTTTGCCATGCTCCCATACTTCGCAAAGAATGCTGCTACCGTATCGGGAGACATCTTTTGCTGCCTCCCATGGATCACGGTATAGAACAACGGTGCCTCACTGTAGTCATCCTTGTTGGGATGGAATTTGTTCAGATACTGTTTGCAGTGTTGGACTGTTCTGTTCAGCAACGGCACTGTACGGGTTTTTCGTCCCTTACCATGCAAGTACGCAATTGGATGTTTTGCGTCAAGACGCAGGTCACAGACCCTCATATTGAGAAGCTCACTGCATCGGGCAGCGGTATCATACATGAGGATCATGAATACAAGATTCCGCTGGTCTTTCTGCCTGGAAGGATTGGGCTGTTGAAGCAGCGCGGTCAACGCCGGTTCGGTCAGGAATTCAACGATTCGCCCGTGAGCCTCCTTGGAGGGAATATTGCAGGCAGAAAGATACAATGACGTCTGCGTACAATCGATTTGTCCAGCGAAGTCCAGGAAAGACCGCAATGCCATTAAACGCTGGTTGCGGGTAGAGACACTACATCCCCGCGCCTTTTCCAGCCAGGTTAGGAAGTTAAGAATGACGTCCCGGTCAACACGAGAGAAGGTCAGCTCAGCAGCTCCAATCCCTATCTCATCCCTCATATAAGCCACGAAAATATTGAGTGTCTGTCTGTAGGAGAGAATCGTATTTTTACTAAGGCAGCGCTGCTTGGGCAGATAGTCCAGCAGAAAACGCCGGATTGCATCAAAGAAATCACTCATCGTTTCCTACCTCCGGCAAGAATGCCTCGGCAGAAGAAAACGTGAACCCGGACATTTCCTCCAACAAGCCAGGAACTAAATGAATGTAGTAATAGGTGTCCGAGAGTTGCGCATGGCCCATGTACGCACTCAGATAGGGAATCATAACGTTCAGATCTTTGCCCTCGTTCATCCAGTGGTACAGCCTGTGGGTGGCAAAAGTATGACGAAAGTCATAAAGACGCGGGGAACGTCGGCCGGTTCCCGTAACACCTGCTTTCTTCAAAACCAGGCGGAAAGTCTTCTCCAGCCCTCTCTTCCCGTAAAAACCGCCCTCAGAGTTGGGAAAGAACGGCTCGCGTTCCGGCATAGCGGAAGTCACAACGGCATTGCAATCTGAGAGCATCTTCGTCACATCATCCGCCATCATAACAATACGGCTCCTGTGCTGTTTGCTCTCCATAATGTTCAGCCGCCCAATGTCCAAATCCACATCGTCTACATGAAGCCTTCTGGCCTCAGATGGACGCAGACCGCAGCAGTACATCAGCTTTATCATAGCTGGGATCACAAATTGCCGCACCGGGAAACCACCTCTCGGTTTCAAGTGGTCGAAAACATCCCAAATGGCCAGGATTTCGGCCTCGGTGTAGATGTACGGGGCATACGGCGCATCTTTCCTGGCAATGTCTGGCGGCAGAATGTAAGCAGCTTCGCCGTTGCGGTTTAAGTATCTGGCAAACTCGCGCACCGGCATCATACGGTTGCGGAAGGTATTGTTGCCTTCGGTATCCTTTTTCGTGGCCCAAGCTAAGCAAAGCTCCTTGGTCAGTGTATTTTCTTCCGGGAAATGCGTCAGGCAAAAGCGGTCAAAGTCTCGCAGGAGACGGGAGGACTCCAGATAACCAAACCCCAGAGCGTTTTTCTGAGCAATGAAATCCTCGATCTGAGATGCAAAACAACTCTTAAAGGTGTACATCATTTTAGTTCCCTACCTCCTTTCCATGAGAGAGCAGGGGCAATGCACATCGCTTCAGTCCCTGTTCGTCAATGGACAGGTACGGCTTTGCTGAATCAATATGAGTTTGGCCCAGCATCTGTTGGATCAACTCAATTGGCACTTCGTTCTGGAGCAGATTTGTAGCGAAGGTGCGCCGGAAACTGTGAAATCCGCGATACCCGGAATGAATTCCTGCGCCCTTCATGTATTTGGAGACAATTGCACTTCCGGTTCGACTTTTCAAAGCACGGACAGCGCCGACGTGACAGAGGAAAATTTGCGGTAGTGAACTCTTGGGGCGCCCATTTAACAAGTAATCTGCTATAGCGTTGCCTGTTTCCGGTTCAAGAGGAATTACGATTGGTTGTCCTGTTTTGTGCTGAACAACACGAATTTCCCTCGTTCTCCAATTGATGCAGTCAAATGTGAGCCGTATGATGTCGCAAGACCGCAAGCCGCTTTGCACTGCCAAAACCATCATAGCGTAGTCTCTTTTCCCGACCGCAGATGTGATATCTGGCTGAGAAAGTAGACGTTCCAATTCATCATCGGAAAATCCTTTACGAAAGTTCTTCCGAGGGCAAACAAATTCCGGGAGTGTTTTGCAAAAATTATCCGCAGTGATCTCGGCCTCATATAAAAATCGCAGAAAGGTCCGAATGCCAAAAAGAGCAGATCTCATTCCACCAGTGTATCGTCCAAGCATTCTTGTAACGCATGTGGCAATATCCATCATTGCGACAGTTTCAATGGAGACTATTCCATGGTCCTCTAATTCAAGCAAAAATACACGAGCCACACTTGTAACTGTGCTAACGGAACTTTCAGCCCAGTTGCTCTGCGTTGTGACATGCGCACTGAATTTATCCAGAATCGCTTTGTGCTGAGGAATAACTTCGCGCCGTCCCCAATTAGGAATCCTTTCCAGCGTGATTTTCCCTGTCAGGCGGAACTCCTGGAGCATCGCCGCCGCTTTGCGCAAATTCTGATAAGTAGTTCTGCCAACCTCCCCTTGCTCATATTGCAGTCTTCGCTCATCTGTAAGCTGGGATATAAGTTTGTCTGAGTAACTTTCTGTACCAGAATCATAGTGTTTTTTCAAAATGACGGCTAATCCCTCTTCCGTGTAATGGCGAACCGTATTTTCCGAAAGGCCAAGTTGTTCCATACGCTTGTTGACCATCCAGACAAGCACATAAATATTTTCCGATTCGGCAAACTGTTTCGCCGTCGGTGTGTCGTGTTGGATGATTTGCTTTGGACGATTCCATACAGGGTCCCATGGCTGAAGGTCAGGCAAATCAATAGAATTCATTGCAGCACATTGTTTCAGAAGCTCACAACTCCTGCGGACAAGTCCCCATTTCCATTGTGAGATATCTCCTTGGTCCAAAAGCACGCGTTGCTCCAGCAAAAAATTATCGAGCATTTCTGCTGTAGCATATAGTATGCCTTTTGTGTGAAAATGTCGAAGTATGCTGCCAAAGCCTGTATGAATATAGTCGTATATGCTTCCATCACTCATCCCCGCATTGGTTAACAACTCCAGGGCACGCTGTGCAGTTGCGTCTAATTCAATCAGTTCCATAGGCCCTCCTTATATTTTGTGGTGTCAGACGGTTGTCTGCATGTCCACATTATATAAAATGAGGCCCGCTTTGTTATTCCGAAGTTTTTGCGGAGAATCCTTGTTTTACAAGACTCTATGCAATGACTTCGGAATAACTATTTTCTCGGCATAATCCTGACAGGGGCTGCCGCCGCAGATAATGTCCACAGGCGGCAGCTCGTCCCC
>USGM01000161.1 GCA_900554205.1 uncultured Lachnospiraceae bacterium | reverse complement strand
CTCGTAGACATCTTCAATCGTGCCCGCATCCTCTCCGATTGCCGCCGCCAGCGTATCCAGACCGACAGGGCCGCCGTCAAATTTGTTTATCATCGTCAGCAGCATGTTGCGGTCGATATGATCCAGCCCGAGCTTATCGACATCCATCAGGTCAAGCGCTGTCCTTGCGACCTCCTCCGTGATCACGCCGTCGTATTTCACCTGTGCAAAATCACGGACGCGCTTCAGAATACGGTTTGCCAGTCTCGGCGTGCCGCGGCTCCTGCGAGCCATCTCCAGAGCGCCCGCCGGCTCAATCTCCACATTCAGTATCTTCGCGGAATGAATGATGATGACCTGCAACTCTTCGATTGTATAAAATTCCAGATGATGAATCATGCCGAAGCGGTCTCTGAGCGGCGCGGTCAGAAGTCCCGCCCTTGTCGTCGCGCCGACTAAGGTAAATTTAGGCAATTCCAGTCTGACAGAACGGGCAGTCGAACCCTTTCCGATCATAATATCAATGCAATAATCCTCCATGGCGGGGTAAAGCACCTCCTCCACCTGACGGTTCAGACGGTGGATCTCATCCACGAACAGAAGGTCACCCTCCTCCAGATTATTCAGAATCGCTGCCATCTCGCCGGGCTTTTCTATCGCCGGGCCGCTGGTCACCTTTAAGTGGACACCCATCTCGTTTGCAATGATTCCCGCAAGCGTTGTCTTTCCAAGTCCCGGAGGTCCATAGAAAAGGACATGATCCAATGCATCGCCGCGCTGCTTCGCTGCCTGAATATAGATCTTAAGGTTCTCCTTGATCTTAGACTGCCCGATATAATCGTCCAGCGTCTGCGGCCGGAGGGTACCCTCGATCTTGCTGTCTTCTTCGGTTATATTCGTTTCAATCATCCGCTTAGGCATAATGAAATTTCCTTATCGTAATCAGAATAATTTCTTCAGGGCAGCCTTCAAAACTGCGCCGGAATCCAGTGTCTCGATGTCTTCAATGGCATTGACTGCCTTGGTACTTTCTGCCTGGCCATAGCCGAGAGAGACAAGGGCTGCGATCGCTTCCTGCTTCTGCGGCGTATCGGCACGGAGGGAAGCAGCACTGCCCTGCGCGATCTCCCTGCTTATCATCTCATCATCAATGGAGATCCTGTCCTTCAGGTCAAGAATGACCCTCTGGGCTGTCTTTGCTCCGATTCCGGGCGCCTTGGAGATTGCCTTGGCATCGCCGGACATAATGGCAAAGCGTAGATCGTCCGCGTCCATCACGGAGAGGATCGCCAGACCACCCTTCGGCCCGATGCCGTTGACTGTAATCAGCTTTTTAAAGATTTCGAGATCGCTTCTGGTAAGAAAGCCGAAAAGCTGAAAGGCATCCTCTCGCACACAGGTATAGGTATAAAGCTTCACTGCTTCCCCGATACCCGGCAGTCTGGATGCCGTATCCGCTGAGATTTTCACGTTGTAACCGATCCCATTGACATCGATTACCGCGTTATCTTCCGTAATATCTTCTATAATACCTTTCACATACGCTATCATAGGTACACTCCATTTCCGCATTCATATTCTCAGTGTACCACACTCGAACATATGTTTCAAGCTTCTTTTTTGAGCAACTTCCGATAGACGATCACAAAGCAGATCAGATGTACCGCAAAGGTCAGTGCCCAGCTGATCGGATAGGAAATGTAAAGGCATTCCAATGTCCTGTATTCCCGGAAGATGGTATAGATCCATACGATCCGGAACAGACAAGCGCCCGTCAGCGATACCAACATCGGCATGATCGAGTAGCCGAGCCCTCTCAGTCCGCCGACCATGACATCCATCATTCCGCAGAGGAAATAGGGAATGCAGATATATCCCATCCTCAATATGCCGTAGCTGATGACCACGGGATCGTCCGTGTACAGCTTTAGCAGCGTCCCGGCGAGGAAATAGGCGCCGTTGCCCATGGCAAGTCCAACAATTACGACGAGGATTTCACATAACAGCAGTGACTTCCCCACCCTCCTGTACTTCTTTGCTCCATAGTTCTGCCCGCAAAAGCTGATCGCCGCCTGATAAAAGGAGTTCATCGAGGTATAGACGAAGCCCTCCATATTGCTTCCGGCGGTATTGCCCGCCATTGCAATCGAGCCAAAGCTGTTGACGGACGACTGGATCAGTACGTTGGAGATGGAGAACAGGGCTCCCTGCAGACCCGCAGGCAGTCCGATCTGGATCATCTTGAGCAGCTTGTCCTTCTTAATACAGATTCCTTTCAGCTCCAGCTTATATACACTGTCCGAATTGACAAGACAGCGCAGAACGAGAACGGCGGAGATTGCCTGTGAGATCACGGTCGCCGTCGCCACTCCCGCAACGCCCATCGAGAAGACAATTACAAAAAAGAGGTTCAAGCCTACGTTCACAATGCCTGCGATCAGCAGGTAATAGAGCGGCCGCTTCGTGTCCCCGACCGCGCGCAGCACTGCGGCGCCGAAGTTGTAAGCCATCATAAAGGGCATTCCCGCAAAGTAAATCCTCATATAGAGAACGGAATGATTGATGACATCATCCGGTGTTTCCATCAAGACAAGAGCAGGCTTCGAGATAAAGAAGCCTGCAAAAACGAGGATGATCCCGCCGATGACCGAGGTTGCGATCGCTGTCTGGATCATGGTCTTCAATTCTTCTGTCTGCCCTGCACCATAAAACCGGGCGACCAGAACATTTGCGCCGACAGACAGACCGATAAAAAGATTTACCAGTAAATTTGTCAGGGAACTGGTGGAACCGACCGCTGCCAGTGCCTCGTTTCCTGCGAAATGTCCTGCAACGGCGATGTCCGCCGCGTTAAATAAAAGCTGTAGAATGCCGGACAGCATCAGTGGAAAATAAAAGATCAGTATTTTCCCCAGAAGCGGCCCGTTGCACATATCGATTTCGTATTTTTTTGTATTTTTCTTTTCCATATCATTTACTGTTGATGTAGTTTATCAACCCTTCTGATGCAATGATTTTCTGCATAAATTCAGGGAATGCCTGTCCTTTGAAGGAGGTACCCTTCGTGATGTCGGTGATGATGCCGGTATCAAAATTAACCTCAACCTCATCCCCCACCTCAATTCCCCGGCTTGCCTCGGGGCACTCAATAATCGGGAGTCCGATGTTGATCGCGTTTCTGTAAAAGATTCTCGCAAAGGTCTCCGCGATAACACAGCTTACCCCGGCCGCCTTGATTGCGATCGGCGCATGCTCGCGGGAAGAACCGCAGCCGAAATTCTTTTCAGCCACAATAATATCACCCATCTTTACCTTTCCGATAAATTCTTTGTCGATATCCTCCATGCAATGAGCCGCCAGCTCTGCCGGATCGGAGGAATTCAGATACCTCGCGGGAATAATGACATCTGTATCCACGTTATCGCCGTATTTGAAGACCGTTCCTCTTGCGTTGTTCATCATAATATAACCAACCCTTTCTGTAATCTGCAAACTTTAACCGAGCTCCCCGGGGGAGGAAATGATTCCCGTGACAGCGCTTGCCGCCGCTACCGCAGGGCTTGCAAGGTAAATTTCCGAGGAAATATGTCCCATACGTCCGACGAAGTTACGATTTGTTGTGGAGACGCAGCGCTCTCCCTCCGCAAGGATGCCCATATAGCCGCCGAGACAGGGGCCGCAGGTCGGGGTGCTGACGACCGCTCCCGCCTGGATGAAGGTCTTCAACAGTCCCTCTTCCATCGCCTGCATGTAAATCGCCTGCGTCGCGGGGATGACAATGCATCTCATGCCCTTTGCGACATGTCTTCCCTCTAAGATGGCCGCCGCCGTCCTGAGATCGTCCAGTCTTCCGTTGGTACAGGAACCGATCACAACCTGATCAATTTTAATCTCATCCATTGCCTTGATTTCATCAATCGTATGTGTATTCTCCGGCAGATGGGGGAATGCAACCGTAGGGCGCAGTGTGCTCAGATCGATCGTGTATTCCTCGTCGTACACAGCATCTGCATCCGCCTCATAAACCTTGTATGCTCTGTCGGAATGCTCCTTCATATACTGCTTTGCAACATCATCCACGGGGAAGATGCCGTTCTTTCCGCCCGCCTCGATCGCCATATTGGCAATGGTAAAGCGGTCGTCCATGGACAGATTCGCAATGCCGTCTCCGACAAATTCCATCGACTTATATAATGCGCCGTCCACGCCGATCATTCCGATGATGTGCAGGATGACATCCTTTCCGCTGACATACTTCGCAGGCTTTCCGGTCAGATGGAAACGGATTGCAGCCGGAACCTTGAACCATGCCTTTCCGGTCGCCATACCGGCAGCCATGTCCGTGCTTCCCACACCGGTCGAGAATGCGCCGAGAGCGCCGTAGGTACAGGTATGTGAATCCGCTCCGATAATGACATCTCCGGCAACCGTCAGCCCTTTCTCGGGAAGCAGCGCGTGCTCAATGCCCATCTCTCCCACTTCAAAATAGTTGGTGATCTCGTTCCTTCTTGCGAACTCTCTCACACATTTGCAGTGCTCTGCCGACTTGATGTCCTTATTCGGTACAAAGTGATCCGGAACAAGAGCGATTTTATCCTTGTCAAAGACACCCTTGACCTTGAATTTCTCCATTTCCTTAATTGCAACAGGGCTTGTGATGTCGTTGCCCAGCACAAGATCC
>USGM01000160.1 GCA_900554205.1 uncultured Lachnospiraceae bacterium | reverse complement strand
AATCTTGCGGCGGGCGAGGACTACGGGAAGCTGCGGAATGTGGTCGTGATTTTTATTACAACTTACGATCCCTTTGACCGTGACCGCATGGTCTACACGATCCGCAACTGCTGTGTGGAGGAGCCGGATTTGCCGTATGAGGACGGCGCGGAGACGTTGTTTCTGTATACGAGGGGAACGAAGGGCGATCCGCCCAGGGAGCTTCGGGAGTTGTTGCAGTACATGGAGAATTCCACCGAGGAGAATGCACGATCGGAAGGATTGAAGGCTCTGCACCGGATGGTGACAGAGATAAAACGTGACGGAGAGGTAGGGTTCGCGTATATGAAGAGCTTTGAACGGGAGCAGAGAGTCAGGGAGGAAGGCAGGCTTGAGGGCTTGAGCGAGGGAAAGGCAGAAGCTTTACTGACTGTTTTGGGATGCAAGGGAGAGGTGCCGGAGACATTGCGGAGTAAAATACTTGCTGAAAAGAATCCGGTGTTGCTGAACGAATGGTTTTTGCGGGCACTTTCCTGCGAAAGCATACAAGAGTTTACTCTTTTTTAATGCCAGAGGGATGTTCCTTTTGTCGTGACCGGTTAGCGGATAGCGTGGCAAGGGGACACTCTTCGTGGCGATCGATGAGCTGATCGGATCATCAAAGGTAGTAAATGCAGTGCTGAACTCCGATGCGGCGCAGTGGAAGGATGAGAGCTTTGCGGAGGAGGAAATAGAAGGGGCGAGATTATCGCCCCTTCATTAATAAGATCGGTCATGTGCTAATTCGCGACGTCTGTATTTTCTCTGCAACTTTTTTTGACATATTCCTTTTTGGCTGTTTCGATTTATGAACAATTCTTTTTTCTGCCTTAAACACATAATATCCGTTACATTCAATCCATTTCACGCCGCCATTTTCAGTGCAGCAATATTAACATCAGACATCACAACCTTTTTGGTGCCAATTGTATGAGCTGCCCAAATTCCCACAACTCCATACCCACACCCTAAATCAAGAACTTTACTATCTGGTTGTAGGTCAATCTGTTCTATCATTTGTTGGGTGCCCAAATCAACCTGCAGGTACAAGAACAGCGAATCTGATGTATGAAACACATAGCTGAAGCCATCATAATGCCATTCTACAGTATATTTTTCCATATCTTATTTTCCTGCTTTGCTATGAATTGGAATATTTTGTAGGCATCTTCAGCGCAGCGCACATCGTTTATACTCTGAAAATAAGAAACAAAAAGCAATTCGATGCATTCCATCACATAGGGAACTGCCTTCTTTTCCGCCGCTGTCAATTTCAGCTTTTGTTCATAGCCTGCAAATATTTCTTTTACAAATGCAAGCCATAACTCGTCCGTAATCTCAAATTTTTCCTCCTCCGACAACAGACCAAGCAGAAAATAGCAGAGATCAAAAATACGGATATTTCTCTGGCTCAGGTCAAAGTCAATATAACCGGAGAAATTACCATCAAGAAACAGGAAATTCCCGAAATGCACATCCCGATGAATGAGCTGCACAGGCAGGTTATCGTATACCATCGCTAAGTGTGAAACAGTTTTTTCGTATTCTTCTTTACTGATATACTTCCAGCCATTGGTCTCAAAATTGCTTTTCACCCAGCTATTCATTTCATCCAGAAGGCTGTTATTCCAAAAGACATCCGTTTCCTCACATTTTTTGAATGCGATATGAAGATCAGCAATAATGTTCCCCATTGCAGACGCAATCGTCTTATCATTCCCGATTCGCACAATATTGCTCCCATGCAGCCTTCTGGACAGGAAGAAAAACAGGTCGTCACAGGAAATGTACTGTTCATTCTTCCCGGTCGGTACGATTTTGCCGACAGGAATATCCATGCTGTCCAAGATTTGCAGTATTTTCAGGTTCCTTTCGAGCATGCTGAAATCGTGGTACACTTTCAGAACATACTCATCCCCAATTTGCCATGCCGCATTGTGTATTTGTTTTATACCCTTGTTTTCCAACCCCCAATGACTGAGGATCTGTGCTATTTGATCTTTCATCCATAAACTTCCTTTTCGCTGTTTTAAAATAATCCTTCTGATACTGGATTCTGACAGGTTATACATTCTGGATAACTGTTTATTGCCCATTCCTTCCAGATATTTTGTGTAAATATGAGCATCACGTTTTTCCAACTCGTTTTGATAGTCGGAAGGGGATTCTGCAATATGTCTGTCCTTGACCGGTACATATAGATATTCACCCTGAATATACTCCTGCACCAGTGCCAGCAAGTCCTCCGGCAACACGTCATTTGCGTTTTTATACTTCATATCGTTTGCTCCTTGGATGCCATTTTATATATTCTACCATGGAAATTGCAAACCTGCCGTCTGTCTTTCTTTCAGAAACAAACATGATCGCCGGGGATGCATTCCGATTCCATAATAAATTGAAACACAGATATTGATTTCCCTAAATGGATGTAGTATCATCCAATTAGTTGATACTACATCCAAAGGAGGAGATCATATGGAGAGTTTCGGGCGGAAGATCACAAAAATTGCCCGGGAAGTCAGCAAATTCACTGTTCAGGCAATGAAGGAGGACGGGATCGGGACGGCAGAATTTGACTTTGTGCACCTGCTCCGCCACCATCCGGGACTGACACAGGCGCAGGTGAGGGAGGAATTGAAGATAGACAAGGGCGCGGCGGCAAGGCGTGCGGCGAGCCTTGAGGCGAAGGGATATATCATCCGCAAGGAGAACCCGGAGGATGGGCGGAGCCAGCTTCTCTATGCCACGGAAAAGGCGCAGTCGCTGCGAAATTCCAAGGCATCGATAGAGACAGTGTTCTACGATTGGCTGCTCGAGGAGCTGTCGGAGGAGGACAGAGCGAGCTTTGACCGGATCCTGAATGACTTATATCTGCGATCCAAGATGCAGTCACGCGCCGGATTTCCGGATGTCCGCAAGCGTATGGAGGGTTTAAGCGATGAAGAAAACATTTGATCCCGGCAGGGTTGGCTCGTATTTCCGCGCGGAGTGGCGGGCGCTGCTGATTGTGACAATTTCGGGAATCTTCTATAATATAGGACTTCTGGCAGGGCCAATTTTTGAGGGAAAGCTCGCGCAATGTCTGCTGGACATTTTCGGGGGCAGTAAGACCTTCCGGGACATGGTGGTGCTGGCAGTCTCTTATGTACTGACGATCGCTGCCGTGCAGGTCGCTCGGTATATCAAGCGTTTCTATGTCCGGCGTTTTGCGAATAATACGAACCGCCGTATGAGGCAGGTGCTGTACCGCAGTCTGGTTCATAAGTCCAAGGCAGAGCTGGAGGGAGAGTCCGTCGGCTCTGTGATAACAAAAGCAATTACGGATGTGGATGCCTGCGTGGAAGGAATGCGTAAATTTACCACGGAGGTCTTCGACACCGGAGTGGCGATGGTCGGTTATGTGGGAATGCTGTTGTTTTACGATTGGAAACTGGCTTTACTGTGTCTGATCTTTCCGCCCATTTCCTATGCCATTGCGGAGAAAATGAAGGTTGTCGTCCAACGGACGGGTGCTGCCTACAAGGAAAGTGCCGCGCGGCTCAGCTCCGTGACAATGGACAGGAGCAGCAACAGTATTACTTACCGGGTTTACGGCTGCGAGGTGGAACGGAATGCCTCTTATGAGGAAGCGCTTAAGGACTACGAGTCGGCGGCGGTTCGTTCCCAGGTCTGGAGCAGCGCCCTTCCTCCGCTCTATCAGGTGCTTTCCATGGTCAGCGTAATGCTGATCCTCTATCTTGGCGGTCAGAGGGTACAGATGAATCTCTGGGACATCGGTATTTTCACGGCATATCTTTCGTGCTACGGAAAATTGTCGTTAAAGTCCTCCAAGGCTGCGAAGCTCTTTAACTCCGTTCAACAAGCGGAGGTATCATGGAAGAGAATCCGTCCGCTGATGCAGTCCGTGCCGGACGAAGCCGCTGTCAGCAATGTACCGTGTCAGACGCTCTGCGTGGAAAAGCTGGGCGCGCCTCCTGTCTTTGAGGGCTTGTCCTTTACTGCTGATGCCGGGCAGATGATCGGAATTACCGGGCCGGTTGCCAGCGGAAAGTCTACATTGGGAAAGGCTTTTCTGCAGGAGAGGGAATATGTCGGAACAATAAGCTTTGGCGGGACGCCGCTCTCGTCCAGAGGCGTTGTCGGCTATCTGGGGCACGACCCGGAGCTGTTCAGTGACACCATCGAAAACAATGTTCTCATGGGGAGCGAGGATGATGTGTGGAAGTACCTGAAGGCGGTGGAGCTGGATGAGGAAGTGAAGGCGATGCCGGACGGTATTCGCACAAAGGTCGGTACGGGAGGGCTGTTGCTCTCCGGCGGTCAGCAGCAGAGGCTGGCGCTTGCGAGGACACTTGCACATCTGAAGCCGATTCTGGTTCTGGATGACCCGTTTTCCGCGTTGGATCGGGACACCGAGCGGAAGGTTTATGCGAATTTGCGGCAATTTACGAAGAACAATATTGTCCTGTTGATTTCACATAGACTTTATCTTTTCCCGGAGCTGGAACAGGTGATCTGGCTGGAAAACGGCAGGGCGGAGGCTGCTGACCATGATACATGGATGAAGCGGAGTGCGCTTTACCGTGAACTCTATCAATTGCAGACGGAAGGGGACGAGGAGAATGAAAAATAATACGATTTCTGTGATTTTTCGGACTGTCCGCGCTTCAAAGATGAAGACGCTCGTACTTCTTCTGACTGTGGCGGGTGCGGTTATTGTCGCGCTTCTGCC
>USGM01000159.1 GCA_900554205.1 uncultured Lachnospiraceae bacterium | reverse complement strand
CATCCGCAGCCGTGAAATCTCCGCCGTTCTGATTTTCCAGGCACAGAGCCAGATCAAAGCCATTTACAAAGAGCAGAGCGACACAATTCAAGGGAATTGCGACAGCTCAATCTTCCTCGGCGGACGTGAAGCGACGACGCTCAAGGAGCTTTCCGCCGTGCTGGGACGCGAAACCATCGACACCTGCAACACCGGCGAATCGCGCGGCAGAGAAACCTCGCACAGTTTGAATTATCAGAAGCTCGGCAAGGAACTCATGACGCAGGACGAGCTGGCGACGATGGACGGCGGCAAGTGTATCTATATGCTGCGGGGTGTCCGTCCGTTTCTCTCGGAGAAATACGATCTGACGAAACACCCGAACTATAGATACACCGCCGACGCCGACCCAAAGAATCTCTTTGATATGGAGCGGTACATGAAGCGGCATCCCAAGGTCAAGCCCACGGATGCCTTTGAGGTGTACGAAATTGATCTATAACCAAAACCAATTTTAGGAGGATATTTTGAATGGCATTTTTCAACAGCGCGGTAGGCGTTCTGCAAACCCTGGTAGTCGCCCTGGGCGCAGGTCTGGGTATCTGGGGCGTTATCAATCTTCTGGAAGGTTACGGTCAGGACAACCCTGCTTCCAAAAGCCAGGGTATGAAACAGTTGATGGCCGGCGGCGGTGTCGCCCTCATCGGCATCACCCTTGTACCTCTGCTCTCCGGCCTGTTCGGTTGATCGTCCGGCGGTGATCGCTTATGGGCGGCATACTCGACAAACTCGATGAATGGCTCCGAGGGCTGCTCATCGAGGGGATCACGGGAAACCTGTCGGGCATGTTCGATACGGTCAATACCAAAGTAGGCGAGATCGCCGGTGAAGTGGGACAGACGCCGCTGGCATGGAACAGCGGCGTCTTTTCTATGATCCGAAACCTCTCTGAAACGGTGATCGTTCCAATCGCCGGGGTTATCCTGACATTCGTAATGTGTTATGAGCTGATCCAGCTTGTGACAGAGAAAAACAATCTGCACGATGTAGATACCTGGATGTTCTTCAAGTGGATTTTCAAGACCTTCTGTGCCGTTCTCATTGTGACGAACACATGGAATATCGTCATGGGTATCTTCGATGTGGGGCAAAGCGTTGTGAACAGCAGCGCAGGCGTCATCATCGGGAATACCTCCATTGATATCAGCAGCGTCATCACGGATATGGAGGCGCAGCTTGAAGCCCTGGGCACGGGAGAACTGTTCGGGCTGTGGTTCCAGTCCCTTTTTGTGGGACTTACCATGAACGCCCTTTCCATCTGTATCATGCTTGTCATCTACGGCCGCATGATCGAGGTGTATTTGACAACTTCCGTTGGACCGATTCCGCTTGCCACTATGACAAACCGGGATTGGAGCCATACAGGACAGAACTACTTGAAATCCCTATTTGCATTGGCGTTCCAGGCATTTCTAATCATGGTGTGCGTGGGAATCTACTCTGTTTTGGTACAGAGTATCGCCACGGACGGAAATATCTCAGGCGCGATATGGGCCTGCATGGGCTACACGGTCCTGCTGTGCTTCGCCCTGTTCAAGACCGGCAGCCTCTCTAAGAGCCTGTTCGGAGCGCATTAAGGAGGCTTGATAAATTGGCGTATGTAACCATTCCAAAGGATTTGACGAAAGTAAAATCCAAAGTGCTGTTTGGGCTTACCAAACGGCAGCTTATATGTTTCGGAGCGGCGGCACTCATCGGAGTACCGCTTTTCTTTTTGCTCAGACGCACGGCCAGCAACAGCGCCGCCGCGTTCTGCATGATTATCGTCATGCTCCCGTTCTTTCTACTCGCCATGTATGAGCGGCACGGCCAACCCCTGGAAGTGGTAGCCGGACAGGTCATCCGCTGTATGTTCCTGCGGACGAAAGAGCGGCCTTACCAGACAAACAATTTCTACGCAGCCCTGGAGCGTCAGGCTCAGGCGGAAAAGGAGGTGAAAGCCATTGTTCAGAAAGCGAAAGCCAGAGCCGCAGGCACGGCAGGCGGCAAAACCCACGGTAAAGCTAACCGCTGCGGAAAAGCGTGAGATCAGCCGTATCCTGGAAACTGCCAGAGGCGACGGCAAGGTACATTCCGCACAGGACACCTTACCGTTCCGCCAGATGTACCCGGACGGTCTGTGCAAGCTGGACGACCACACCTGGTCGAAGTGTATCGAGTTCGAGGATGTGAATTATCAGCTTGCGAAGCCCGACGACCAGACGGCAATCTTTGAAGCCCTCTGCGATATGTATAACGCCCATGACGCTTCTATCGGGATGCAGCTCTCCCTTGTGAGCCGCCGCATGAACCGGGAGGATTTTGTGAAGCGTATCGAGATCGCGGCGCAGGGAGATCACTTCGACCATATCCGTGAGCTTTACACGCAAATGCTCCGCAAGCAGCTTGAACGGGGCAACAACGGTCTTATCAAAACAAAGTATCTGACCCTCACCATCGAGGCACGGGACAGCAAAACCGCACGGGCACGATTTTCCCGGATCGTCATGGATGCCCTCAACCATTTCAAGGTCATGGGTGCTCTGGCAAAGGAGCTTGGCGGCAAGGAGTGGCTGGAAATGCTCCACGGCATCCTGCACCCGGACGGGGAACGGTTTGCCTTTGAATGGAGCTGGCTTGCCCCTTCCGGCCTGTCGGTTCAGGATTTTATCGCACCATCTTCCTTCCGCTTCGGTGAAGCACGGAAGTTCACGATGGCGGATAAATTCTGTGCCGTGTCCTTTCTGCAGATCAGCGCACCGGAAATGGATGACCGTATGCTCACCGAGCTGCTGGATACGGACAGCGGGCTGCTTGTCAGCCTTCATATCCGCAGTATGGATCAGAACGAGGCGATCAAAACGGTCAAGCGGAAGATCACCGACATTGACAGTATGAAGATCGACGCACAGAAAAAGGCAGTGCGGGAAGGTTTCGATATGGATATCATCCCCACTGACCTTGCCACCTACGCAGGCGAGGCAAAGAACATCCTCCGTGATCTGCAAAGCAGAAATGAGCGAATGTTCCTGATGACCTTCCTGGTGGTGAACTTTGCGGACAGCAAGCAAAAGCTGGAGAATGACCTTCTCCGTGCGGCAAGCGTGGCGCAGAAATATAACTGCTCCCTGGTGCGGCTGGACTTTCAGCAGGAGGACGGCTTCGTGTCGGCTCTGCCCCTGGGTGTCAACCGCATTAAGATACAGCGCGGGCTTACCACTTCGGCGGTGGCGGTGTTCGTTCCCTTCACCACACAGGAGATTTTCCACGGCGGCGAAGCTCTTTACTACGGGCTCAATGCCACTTCCGGCAACATGATCCTTGCTGACCGCAAAAAGCTGAAAACGCCCAACGGCATGATCTTAGGTACGCCCGGCAGCGGCAAGAGTTTTTCCGCAAAGCGTTCCATCGTGGGTGTGTTCCTGAACACAAAGGACGATATCCTGATCTGCGACCCGGAGGCGGAATATTTTCCGCTGGTGAACCGTCTGGAAGGCCAGGTCATCAAAATCTCGCCTACCAGCACGCAGTATGTGAACCCTATGGATATCAACCTCAATTACAGCGAGGACGATAATCCGCTGGCGCTGAAATCCGACTTTATCCTGTCGTTCTGTGAACTGGCGGCAGGCGGACGGAACGGTCTGGAGCCGGTGGAAAAGACGGTCATTGACCGTGCTGTGCGGATCGTGTACCGCCCCTATATTGCAGACCCCCGCCCGGAGAATATGCCGCTGCTGGAAGATTTGTATGACGAGATCAAACGGCAGCCGGAGCCGGAGGCACAGCGGATCGCGGCGGCACTGGAACTGTATGTGCATGGCAGCCTGAATGTTTTTAACCACCGCACCAATGTGGATATCAACAACCGCATTGTCTGCTTCGATATCAAGGAGCTGGGAAAGCAGCTCAAAAGCCTGGGTATGCTGGTGATCCAGGATCAGGTGTGGAACCGTGTTTCCCAAAACCGGGATCAGGGTAAATCCACCTGGTACTTCGTAGATGAGTTCCACCTTCTGCTGCGCGGCGAGGTTGGTGCCTGGAGCGTGGAGATTTGGAAACGCTTTCGCAAATGGGGCGGTATCCCCACGGGGATCACGCAGAACATCAAGGACCTGCTTTCCTCCCCGGAGATCGAGAACATCTTTGAAAACAGCGATTTTGTGTACCTTCTGAACCAGGCCAGCGGAGACAGAAAAATTCTCTGCGAGCGCCTGAATATCTCTAACCAGCAGGCGGCGCATATCAGCAACGCAGGCCCCGGCGAGGGGCTGATCTTCTTCGGCAATGTGATCCTGCCTTTTGTGGATGACTTCCCGAAGGACAATGAACTTTACAGCATTATGACAACAAAACTTGGTGAAACCGGGAAAGGAGGCGCGGCGCATGAATGATGAAAAATATGTGATTGGTAGCGGAAGTTTTCGGCTTCTGATCGGTGATTTCTATGATCTCTATTGTTATCATTTCAGTTTGACCCGCAGACTGGCGGAGGCTGCGGACGAAAAGGCACTTTTGAAAATCCAGAAAAGCGTGTCCGGCTATGAGCGCAGGATGAAGCGCCTTTGCAGGCGTTGGGGTCTACCCACGGATGATACGCCCTGGGCCTACGATACAATGGAGAAATCCATCCGGGAGCGGATGCTCCATGAATAACCTGACCCATGTGAGCCTGTTTTCCGGCATTGGCGGTCTGGACCTGGCGGCGGAGGCTGCCGGGTTTGAAACCGTCTGCCAGTGTGAGTGGGCGGATTTTCCGCACTCCGTCCTCTCCGCACGATGGCCGGATGTTCCCAGGTTCCGGGATATTACTACTTTCACGAAGGAGGCGTTTTTTGAAAAAACAGGACTTGAAACAGTTACCGTTATCTCAGGCGGCTTTCCCTGTCAGCCCTTCTCCACCGCCGGAAAACGGAAGGGCTTTGCGGATGAACGCTACCTGTGGCCGGAAATGTGCCGCGTTATTACCGAG
>USGM01000158.1 GCA_900554205.1 uncultured Lachnospiraceae bacterium | reverse complement strand
TGGCGCGAGAGCTTCCGTGAGAATTGCGCCTGCGCGGGTGGGATCGATATTCTCATCCGGGAAAACTTCGGTGGGATGCACCTGAAGGACGGCACAGTGGAAAAGATCGTCGAGCTTTACGGCTACAAGCGCGTGGAACACGTTTTAGCGAACACCGTGCAGGAGCGGCGCGGCGATGGACGCTTCCGTCCGGACAACCGAGCTTGGGCGGAAAGCCATTACATTCCGGAGGATGAAATGCATAATTACTGCTTCGCAGCCCGAAGTCATTCTGCCATTCTGGACGGCTTCATTTCACACTACAGAAAGCTCGTGATGAACCTCGGAATGTTCGATCAGAAGCAGTGCGAACCGGATTCGAGCGAACTGGATTACACCGGCAAGGTGCTTGTCCTCGCGCCCAATACGCTGAAAGAAGAATACTGGTCACCGGAGAATCAGCTCTGGCTGGTAATATAGACCCCAATCGAGCAAAGCCCTTACAAATTGGGGCTTTGCTCGTTGTTGATATGTTCACAACGATGGGAAACAGTTCAATATTTTTCGTATTCTTTCGCATAGAAACTTTTTAGGATAGAAGATAGCCGATCCACCTCTGCTTCTAATTCGCGGATGCGTTTATTCTTTGCAGCAATTATGACATCTTTGCCTTTGTCAGTAACAGAGGGTTTCATAAGCAGCTTTGGGGCAATGCAGTTGCAACGCAGAGATTCAATTCGAGTGCGATACTCCGGATGGTTATATAATGTTGTTTTTGACACGCAGGCACGTGCGGCCACAGAATTAAAGTTCACCGCAAGATTTTCACGCATGAGGGATTCAATTGCCAAATCGATCCGCTGCTTAACGGTTTCACTTTTAGCTTTTGCGTGCGATAAGATTCCGCTTACATTGCGAACATGGTCAGTTGACATTTTTTCTTTCCTCTCCAATATATTCACGTCCCTTTTTTCCTGCAAGATGCCTTGTTTGACCGGATCTTAGAATGGATACAATTTCCTCATATCTTTCCAAAAGGTGCTGATTCTTTTCAACCCATACCTCACGCCCTTGGGCTTTGCCGCGCTCAATTAGCAGCTTGGTTTCTTGAATCTCGTGCTCATATTGCGGCAGAAAATCTGGCGTAGTACAGAGATTGCGGCAAGTAAGGCATGGGTTCAGCTGCGTAAAACAGTCCTGCTTTTTGGGCTTCATGCAAAATCCAAGCGGCATTCTGACAGCGTCCAGATTGTACCTGATGTACTCCCATTCAATTAAATCTTCATTTTCAATACCGGAAATGTCGATTTGTTTGAGCTGTCCGGAGGATGTTATTTTGAATAGACCATTCTTGACTGCCTGCTCCCATGATTTTCGCAATGTAGTATCTAATACCTTTGCATAAACAAGGGTCATCTCAGGGGACATATGCGCCATCCATTTCTGAACATGTACTAAACTCATGCCGTTGTTTATCAGCTCTACGCCCTTTGTATGACGGAATGCATGGAGTCTAAAATGATATGGATTACCCTGATCGTCGACGATGTTATGATTTCGAGCCAATTTGTTCAAGGCTTCGCTGATCCTGCAGGGATCTGGCGCCATCCCCATGCGCGATCCGCTATAACGATTAAACAACAAATGCTGAGGATTGTTCGTCTCCGTACTCTTTTGCCGGGCGATTTGAGCCACGGATTCCACAACAGCTTTAACCTCGTCAGAGATCGGGATGCGGTGTCCTATAGTGCGCGTTTTTCTGATGTCGCCTTTCAAATACCAGCCTTGCTCTGTATATTCAAGACAGGTATCATACCGGAGATTTAATACATCAGAAATCCGCCACCCAGACGCAATTAGAATAATTACGACAGGAATGTGTTCGGAGGGTGTCAGAAATTCCAAGTTTTCCTTTAACTGTGCCATTACACCATCTGGTATGTACTTGATTCGCTCTGATTTTGGTGGCAATGTTCCAAATAAGGGAATATCCTCATGAAAAAATAGTGAGGGGACTGGAATCAATGGGGCTTCAGGATAGTTAAACTGTTGTATTCGAAGAAGAAAATTTCGTGTGCTTAAGAGCTTGTCTAACTGCCGCCTGGTTTTAGCCGGGAAAGCGTTCAGATATTTCTGAATAAAATCTTCAATATAGCGACGAGTAAGATGTCTCAGGCTTGTCCACGTAGGCTCCACTTCTGCAATAAACTGTAGAAAATATGTAATTGCCTCTAATTCCAAACGTACTGTTGATAAGGCGCAGATTACCAATCTCGTTTTTATATATTTTTTTGCCAGTCGTTGAAATGCTGCGGGTATAAATGTGAAATTAATCAGGTGATTCACGGCATGTACAGGAATATCTACTGAAGGGATTTTTCGGCAATCCCATATATCCTTTTCATATTCGTCTCGTGTATCGTAAAAATCAGAGAAGAATAAATACAGTTGATAAATTTGGGCACGGTAGCCTTGCCTTGATGACTTGCGCCCTGACAGCGCTACATAATTGAGCCATGCGGGAACCATTTCATCAATCGAGATTTCAGAAAAACTGTTAATTTGGGGATAGGCTTCTTGAAGAAAACACACGAATTTTTTGAGCATAAACTGATAATCTGACCAGAGCGATGATGGGTTGAGAGTTTTCCTTAAAAGCCTTGTTGCCAGATAATACTTCATTTCCAAACGAAAGAGATGCGGATATTCAAAAAAAGTTATGCGGCGTGAAGTGAATGATTTTTTCCCAATACTGTAATCATCCCAAAATGGGTCGTTTAAATTCCATACGTCATTTTCCCAGTAAGACCCAGCTATAAAGCGCTCCATGTCTTTTACCTTCCTCAAATCCGGTATTAGCTGATAGTTATAAGCCAGATTCATTTTTTGTACTTCCTTTCCTCAACAGCATCTGATTTTCTGTGCGTATCCATTCCTGACGCATCTCCTCGTCATCAGCATGAAGATACACATATGTCGATTGCACGAAATGATGTCCTGCACGGATTCTTAATTGTTCTACTGGCCATCCAAGACGCCGAAGCTCTGAAAGTGAGGAATGCCTGAGCATATGTACTGTGAAATAGATGCCTGTTCTTTTCTGAAGTCTACGAACCAGCGCGGACACATCGCTATATTCAAGAGGGGAATGTTTATGAGCCCCACTCAGTTTGATAAAAACATGGTTTGTGTCAACATCATCGGTGTGTACTTCGACAATATATTCAAAAAATAGATTGATAAGATCTGCAGATACATCAACGGTCCTTGGACTGCATACTGTTTTGATCTCCGAAAGGTTGGTCAGTTCTCCCCGATCAACAATATGAATTCGATGCGCGTCAGGCTCAATGTCTTCGAGCCATAGCGCCAACGCCTCCCCAATCCGCAGCCCACTTTCCCAAAGCAATTGTATCAGGAATCGATCTCGCGTTGTCAGGCATGCCGACAGGAGATTCTCCACTTCAGACTTTTTAAGTGTTTTGATACGCTTTTTGGGTTCTTTCAGTCTGATGACCCGCGTGTCATACTGTTTTGTCCTGTTAATATGGTAGAGAAAATCTTTAAAGCCTCGCCTTGAACCCATTATTGTGCGTGTGAGTTTATCTGACAACCGCAGTCGATATTCTTCGTGGCGAGATAGGTAATCATAGAACGCATATACCGTTGACAGGTAGACATTAATTGTTTGGGCGGAGCATGTGGAAACTGTCGCCGCAGGGAAAGACATAATTTTCTTCTGCCTGTGATTGTTTTGAAGCCATCGAATAAACCCCGCCAGTTCGTCCATGCCGATCTGCGGAAAAGACATTCCAATGAATTCCAAGTATTCAAAATAGGATTTCAAGTGGAAGCAATATGCCCTCAGTGTATTTCGGGCACGACCGCAATTATCTTTGAAACGTAAAAATCTAAGCACCACATCGACTGGCACCCCCGAAGAGTCTACAAGTATATATCTTGTCAGTCCATTTGTACTTGTGAATGATTCAACTCGCATTTGTACCTCCTAACAAAATTGGCAGCGCTTTGGGCTCTTATTTGCTGCCGAATGCCCGTCCCCTATATAATTATACAAGAAAATGAGAGAGCAATGGGTGTATACCGTTGCTCTCTCTGTTTTTGAAGGGAAGTGGTTGAAATGACTCGCTAAAACGACACTCATGTTTTGTACTATGAGTACTATGAAATCTCAGTCAAGCTTATGGTGCATTAATGAACAAAAAGGAAGTGATTTTTATTCTTAAACTACTATCTGAACGCTTATTTTTCCCAGTCCATATTAGGCTGGCGCAGAGCGGCTTTGGGTGCAGCCCGACCGCGCGTGGGCGCTCCATTCTTTGCATCTGCCTCGGTGATGGTGAACAGACACGCTGGAACCGAAATGATTTTGTTGGAGTCCTGAAAGATGAGTACCTGCCGGATTGGGCAAAAGAGAGCCTCAAGCAGTACCAGCGGCCAGAGCCAGAAGAAAAGCAGGAAATGCAGATGGGAGGGATGTAAATTTGGACAGAAAAATGGTAAAATTCATTCAGGAGCAGTATCCGCCCGGTACACGCATCCGGCTCAATTCCATGAATGACCCATATGCACCGATTACCCCCGGCACGGAGGGCATTGTGGATTTGGTGGATGATGCGGGAAGCATCCATATGAAGTGGGACAACGGCAGAACGCTGGCACTGATCCCTGGCGAGGACAGCTTCACGGTGCTGCCGCCCAAGCTGGAAACGCTGAAGCTCTACGCGCCGCTGACTGCCGATCTCTGTGAATACGACCGTTACGGTGATCTTGACGACGAAGGCGTCGTGCTGGATGGCCGGTCGCTGCTGACATATCAGGACAAAATTGCATCGGCAATCGTTAAAAGCCGGATGCCGGAGGAAGCGGAACGCGGCGTTATGCACTGGTATGACGAAGCGGACAGCGTCAATGATAAAGTCCGCTCTGCTGTTTTCACAGTGGAAGAACGGAATGACCAGCTCTGGGGTGTGGCAGAATGCCGCGTTGCTGCCAAATT
>USGM01000157.1 GCA_900554205.1 uncultured Lachnospiraceae bacterium | reverse complement strand
TGTCCGCGCAGATCATGCCTTCGGTATACTGCCGGATGCTGCGCGAGGCCTCTGCCATTTGTTCGCCGAGCTTGGAGGTTTCCTCTTTCAGGCGTTTTTGCAGACTTTCATACATCCACGTCCCGAAAATATCCCGGAAGATCTCCTTGCGCCCATCTGTGTCTGCCTCCAGCAGACGGCGGAAATCGCCCTGCGAGATCATGCAGATCTGCGCGAACTGATCCCGGTTCAGACCGATGATCTCCGGGATCGCTTTGTCCACGTCTCGGGGTTTCGTAATGATATTGCCGTTCGGAAGCGTCAGCTGCGCGGCGGCGGATTCGGTGGTCGTGCCGGTGCCGCGTGTTTTGGGGCGCTCGTAGGGGGGATTGCGCCGGATGGTATAGGTCTGTCCGCCATAGGAAAACGTCAGCTCCACATAGGTCGGATCCTCCGCCCGCGCGTATTTGGAGCGGAGCATGGCAGGCTCGCGGCTGTCTCCGCTGGCCTCGCCGAACAGCGCGAAGGTGATCGCGTCAAAGATCGTCGTCTTGCCCGCGCCGGTCGCACCGACAAAGGCAATCTTCTGTCCGGGCTTCGCATACAGTTCAATGTCGTGCAGGATCATCTTGTCATCGTTATAACCGAAATCGACATGATCGAAAACCACATCGCCCATCAGCTGTCTGTAGGTCGTGGTGTCGGTATCCTTATGATAATGCTTCCATGCCCAGAGACCGGTTCTCCCGCTGCTCTCCGTCAGCTCGCCGCGTGCATCCTGCTTTGCATTCACCAGCTCGACATATCCTTCATCCACCTCCGGCTTCTCGTCCATGAGTCCGAAGATTCTCTCCGCTCCGGCAAGCGCCATGATGATGCTGTTCAGCTGCATACTGATCTGGTTGATTGGCATGCTGAAGGACTTATTCAGGTTCAGGAAGCTCGCCAGTCCGCCGAGTGACAGCCCGGAGATTCCGGTCAGCGTCAGAAGCGCGCCGGAAACCGTGCAGACCACATAGCTCAAATTGCCGAGCTGTGCATTGACAGGCCCCATAATATTCGCAAACTTGTTCGCCGAATATGAACTCTCATACAGAGCGTCATTCAATTCGTTGAACTGCTCGATGCTCTCCTGCTCATGACAGAACACCTTGACGACCTTCTGCCCCGTCATTCCCTCCTCGATACAGCCGTTCAGCTTTCCGAGGTCACGCTGCTGCGCGAGGAAGAACTTGCTGCTCTGGGAGCCGATCTTCTTTGCGGCGACAATCATGATTGCAACCATCGCAAGAGTGATGAAGGTCAGCGGAATATCCAGAATGAACATGGAAAACAGCGTACCGACGACCGTAATCAGGCTGTTGATAAACTGCGGTATGCTCTGGCTGATCATCTGCCGCATGGTATCAATATCGTTTGTGTAGATTGACATGATGTCGCCGTGCGCATGGGTGTCAAAATATTTGATCGGCAGTTTCTCCATCTTTTCAAAAAGATCGTCGCGCAGCCGCTTCATCGTGCCCTGTGTCACATAGATCATCAGTCTCGACTGTGCAAATGCCGCCACAACTCCCAAGCCGTAAAAGCATGCCACCCTGCCGATTGCGCCAGCCAGCGGGCCGAAGTCCGGGTTCTGGTTTCCCAGAAGCGGAACAATATAGTCATCGATCAGGGTACGCATGAACATAGTTCCCTGCAGGGATGCAAACACATTGACAAAAATACAGATCACAACGATGATCCAATGGATCGCATAGTCCTTAAAGGTATATCCGAGCATTCTCTTTAACAGCTTTCCCGGATTTTCAATCTTCGGTCTGGGGCCTCTCGCGCCTCTCGGGCCGCCCGGCCCCTGATTCACCTTCGGCTTTCTCTCTTCCGCCATGATTACATACCTCCCTTCTCGTCGAAGTCACCGTTACCGCTGGTCTGCGACTCGTATACTTCACGATAGATTTCGTTTCCTGCTAACAGCTCCTCGTGTGTTCCGAAGCCGTCGATCTGTCCCTCGTTCAGGACGATAATCCTGTCGGCGTGCTCCACGCTGGAAATACGCTGCGCAATAATGAGCTTTGTCGTTCCGGGAATCTCCTCCGCAAAGGCCTTTCTAATCTTTGCATCCGTCGCCGTGTCGACCGCGCTCGTCGAATCATCAAGGATCAGTATCTTCGGCTTCTTCAGCAGTGCCCTCGCAATACAGAGTCTCTGTTTCTGACCGCCGGAAACGTTCGTGCCGCCCTGCTCGATATAGGTCTCATAGCCGTCCGGCAGCTTCTGGATAAATTCATCGGCACAGGCGAGCTCACATGCCTTCCTGCACTCTTCCTCTGTCGCGTTCTTGTCGCCCCAACGCAGATTTTCCAGAATCGTTCCCGAAAACAGCACATTATTCTGGAGCACGACCGCCACCTGATTTCTCAGAACCTCCATATCGTAATCGCGCACGTCCACGCCGCCCACTAGCAGCCTGCCGTCCGTCACGTCATACAGTCTGCTGATCAGATTGACGAGACTGGACTTCGCGCTTCCTGTTCCGCCGACAATACCGATAGTCTCGCCGGACTTAATCTCCAGATTGATGTCCTTCAGCACGGGTGTATCCGCATTTTTCTTGTAGCTGAAATTGACATGGTCAAAGCGGATACTGCCGTCCTTTACTTCAAATATGGGCTTTTCGGGATTTGCCAGCTCCGGCTTCTCCTCCAGCACCTCGCAGACACGTCTCGCGCTTGCGACGGACATCGTGATCATGACGAAAATCATTGACAGCATCATCAGGTTCATCAATATCGTCATGCAATAGGTCAGCAGGCTCATCAGCTGTCCGGTCGTCAGCTGATCCTGCACGATCATGTGGGCACCGATCCACGAGATCAGGATAATGCAGGCATATACGGCAAGGCTCATCACCGGGCTGTTCCACGCGACGATTCCCTCTGCCTTGCAGAAAATCTTGTAAATATTTTCGCTTGCCTTCTTAAACTTCTTGTTCTCGTAATCCTCGCGGACATAAGCCTTGACAACGCGGATCGCGGAAACGTTCTCCTGAACGCTCTCGTTCAGGTCATCATACTTCGGAAACGCCTGATTGAAATGCTTGGTTGCATTTCCGACAATGATCGCCAGAATCACGCCCAGAAGCACCACTGCAATCAGGTAGACGCTTGCAAGTCTCGGACTGATATAAAAGGACATCAGCATCGCAAAGATCAGGCTGAACGGTGCCCTCATCGCCATTCTCAGCATCATCTGATAAGCGTTCTGGATGTTGGTCACATCCGTTGTCAGCCTTGTCACAAGACCGGAGGTACTGAACTTATCAATGTTGGAAAAACTGAAGGTCTGTATGTTTTCATACATCGCCTTCCGCAGATTTCTGGCAAAGCCCGTCGATGCCTTTGCACCGAACACGCCTCCGCCGATTCCGAACATCAGGCTGCACACTGCCGTCAGCAGCATCAACCCGCCCGCAAGGTAAATATTCTTCATATCACCCTTATTGACACCTTCGTCGATGATGAATGCCATCAGCATCGGAATAATCATCTCCATGATGACCTCACCGATCATAAACAGCGGTGTCGCAATGGAAGCCTTCTTAAATTCCTTTATCTGGGCTCCAAGTGTTTTCAGCATTTGTCACACTCCCTTTCTCTTTCTTCCTCTCCGTCCTGCTCCGGACGGGAATTACGTTCTTCCAGTTCCTCCTGGAATTCCTCCAGATTCTGAAAAACCACATCCAGCAGCCGATGCAGTTCCTCCACCTCGCCGTCGCTTAAGCCCTCTGTCATGCAGCGGTCAAGCATATCCATATGCTCCTCGATCTTCTTATGCCCCTGCATTGCCTCCTCTGTCATTTGTATGCGCTTCAGTCTCGCGTCACGATCGACAGCCTTGCGGACAATCAGCCCATTTTTTTCCATGACCTGAAGGGTGTTCGTCGCCGTTGCCCGGGAAATGCGGAATTCCTTCTCAATATCTCTCTGGTACACCGGTTGATCCTGATGATGGTACAGATAGCCAAGAATGCCGCCCTGCAGCTGGGACTGCGGCGCCTTTTCAAAATGAGGAGCGCTTCTATGGATGATGCACCTGATCTGGTTATGGAGAACTCTCAGCTTGAACGCAAGCCGCCTGTCTTTCTGCTCCATAATCTCCTCCTTTTTTGCTCCCAAAAAAATGTTAGTGCGCTAACCTTTATTGTTAGCACACTAACATTATCACTTTGACTTTCCTTTGTCAACACCCTATTTTCTATTCCCACAGCGGTGCAAAGCTGATGTCGAGATCGACATCCGTGGAAATTCCGGCAACCCTTCCCTTATCCGAATACTGCCAGATCTTATACTCATATGGGTAAAACATCTGGTCACTGTAGCAGGCATACCACTTGTCGTAATCCTCCAGTGCTGCGACATCAATCATCAGTGCCCCCATCTCCGTGTTGTGGTAGATCATGGGTTTATATCCCGCCGCCTGTATCGTCTGGCAGAACAGTGCCGTCAGCTGTGTTCTCTCCTCCACCGAAATGTTGTTCATCCGGCCGTCCTTGCTGGTCTTCTCCACATCATAAACCACAGGGCATTCAATTTTGTAAGGAGCAATCTTCTCAAGCACCAGATTCGCCTCCTCCATCAGTTCCTCCGTTGTGATCGCCTGACTGAAAAAGTAAACTCCGACCTTGATGCCTGCTGCGGATGCTCCTTTGATATTGTCCTCAAACTTCGTGTCCTCGACCAGCTTTCCCTCGCTGCCGTAGCCGCGATAACCGAGGCGGATGATGGCAAATTCCACACCGTCCTGCGCAACCTGCTTCCAGTCGATGTCGCCCTGATGGCTGGAGACGTCAATCCCCTTGTGTGAGGTCACCTGTCCGTCCGTCAGATACTGATATTCACCGTTCTCCAATATGTTCAGATTTGCCACATCCAGCTGATTCAGCTTCAGTTCTCTGTTTATGGGCACAAAATGGAACCTTCCGCCGCTGACCACCACAATATCGTCCGGGTAATAGGGGCGCAGCGTCTCAACC
>USGM01000156.1 GCA_900554205.1 uncultured Lachnospiraceae bacterium | reverse complement strand
ACAATCTCCGCCAGTAGCTCCTTCGCCTCATCCTCACCGGCAACATCGTTAAAGGTGATGCCTGTCGTGGACTCCACATATACCTTGGCGTTGCTCTTGCCAAACTGCATGAACGGGCCTCCCGCCGTTGCTCCGCCCATCTTGTTCATAAGGAGCCTTGTCAGAAGCTGTCCCAGCCCCCAGAAGATAAGAATCGGCAGAATCCACACGAGCAGGAAATTCAGGATGGGGTTCATCTCCTTCTGCGCCACTCGTCCGAACTCGCATCCGGCATCCTGCAGCCGGTTCACCAGCTCCGGATCATCAAAGGTCGCTGTCTCGTAAAGCTGCGCCTCCTCACTCTTATCCGTAAAGTAGATCATGTCACCGTTCAGCTCCACCCTGGAGACCTGCTTCTGATCAACCATCGTCAGAAATGTGCCGTAATCCACTTCTTTTACACGGTTTGCTCCGATGTTCGGAAACAGAAAGATATTCAGCAGTAACAATGCCACCAGTGCAATGGTGTAATAGAAAAGCAATGGTTTCTTAGGTTTTTCAACTTTTTTCATTTCCCTTTTCCTCCTTCACGCACAGACCTTCCATAGCTTTTCCTGTACTATAGCGCAAGCAGGATTCCCCAGTCAATAAAGAGACTCTGTATTATTCTTAAAAAAGTGTAAACAAATATAAAATTCAGAAGATGCAATATCTGGAAAGGATCTGGGAGACGCACCACGCAAAGTCAATTTTTTTCACCGCCTCCGTCGTCACGATGCCCTCCCTCAGATACACCGTGTCTCCCACGCTGTATGTAATCTCTCCCACCTCCGTGCCTGCCTCGACAGGAGCCTGCAGCTGCTTCTCGATCCGGTATTCCACCTTCACTTCCTCATCCTCACGCATAAGAATTCCTTCCACAGATTTTTCGCCCGCTCCGCCAGCCAAAGAATCCAGGCCACCATACTCCGCCGTCCCCCTGCCCTTTATCACGGTATCAGTATACGCAGTTTCCCCCAGAATATACGTCTGTCCGTTCAGAACAGGAATCGGCTGCAGCCTGCTCTCGTCAAAGGCGATCCCCTCGTCCCGGAAGCTCCGGTAGAAAAAGTGATCCACACCGTACTGCATCAGTTTCCTCGTATCGCTCCACTTCCATGTCTTATGGTTCGGCCATCCGCAGGCAAGCAGCGTCACGACAAAGGTTCTTCCGTCCCGTTTCAGAGAGCCCACATAACAGTAGCCAGCCTTGTTGGTAAAGCCCGTCTTGCCGCTGAGCGCCCCATCCATCATGTTCAGGAAAGCATTGTGATTGACGCAGGAATAGCCTCTGCCGTTCGCGGAAAAGCTGTAATTCTGCGTCCTCGTAATCTCCAGAAAATCTTCGCGCTTTTCGGACTCCCCAATGCAGTAGCTCATGATCCGCGCAAGCTCCGCCGCCGTCGTGCTGTGCTCCTTTGTAATCACCGTGCCGTCCTGCAGGGTAAACTCCTGTGCCGCATCCAGACCGTTCGGCGTGATGAACCAGCTGTCCCGGCAACCGAGCTCAACCGCCTTCTCATTCATCAGTCGCGCAAATGTCGCGACCGCCTGCTTACTCTCCTCCACCGTGTAATCGGATGCCTCCTTTCCAGCGAGCTCCGGCGCAAGGAACTTCCTTCCGACATGCTCCGCAAGCGCCACCGCGGAATCATTATGCGATTCCAGCATCAGGGAATACAGCAGATCGCGCACCGTGTATTCCTCTCCTCTTCTGATCCCGAGATGCACTTTCGGCATACCGGCGGCGTAGGAGGAGGTCTTCAGGGTCTCGTCCAGAGAGGCATTCTCCAGAACGACAATACAGGTCAGTATCTTAGTCGTGCTCGCCATCGCCATCGGCGTATCCGCATTCTTCCCGTAGAGAACCCTCCCCGTGTCCGCATCCATCAGCACCGCCGCCGTTGCATACAGCGAAATCTCCTCCGCCGGATCGCTGCCCTCCGCTGCCGCTGACAGCTTTACTGCAAGAAAAAGGGCACAAAAAAAGCCCCATACTGTTTTTTTCATCCGCACTTTTCCGATACCCGCAAAACATGGATTTAAAACAGTATATGAGGCTTTCCCTCTAAATATCCAGCTGCATCTGCACTTCCGCTTCCGCCTGCTGCTTGAATTCTTCCACCTGCACCGGATTCAGCTCCGGCAGATCCTCCAGACTCTTGACGCCAAAGCATCTCAGAAACTGCTCCGTCGTCCCGAAGAGCAGCGGTCTTCCCGGCGCATCCAGCCTGCCGAGCTCCGTGATCAGATCATATTCCAGAAGCTTATTGATCGCGTGGTCACAGCTGACACCTCTCACCCGCTCCACCTCGATCCTCGTCACTGGCTGCTTATAGGCAATGATCGACAGGGTTTCCAGAACGGTGTCCGTCAGGGTCATTTTCCGGGGTGTCCTGGCAATCTTGATCAGATATTCGTACATCTCTGACTTTGTGCAGAGCTGCACCGCATCGTCGAACCATGTCAGCGCAATTCCTCTGTCACTCCTGGCATAACGCTTCTCCATGCCTTTCAGAATCTCTTTTGTTGTCTTTACATCCTCTTCGATCACCTCGGCAAGACTTTTCACCTCAACCGAGTCTCCCATCGTAAACAGTATTGCCTCCAGCACCGCCTCCGCCTTGGTTCGCTCCATAAATGTCCCTCACTCATCCCCTCACATCTGTGATGTGATCATGATGTCATCAAAAATATTTTCCTGACAGATCAGTATCTTCCCCGTCTTCATCAGCTCCAGAATCACCAGAAAGGTAACGATCACTTCCATCCTGCTCGACTGCTTTTCCAACAGCTTGCGGAAGCTGAAAGCTCTGTGCTCCTTCGCATACGCCTCGACATAAAGCGTCTTCGCATCCATGTCGATCTCTTCCTTCTCAATATTGCCGTAATGGCTTCTGATCGGGTCGATCTTGTCCTCCTGTTTCCGCACGATAGACTTAAAAATTTCATGCAGCTTGTTCAGTGTCATATCCCCAACCAGCTCTTCATAATCCACCGGCTGTCTGTAAGCCGCAACCTCCTCCGGCAGTCTCTGCTCGCGGTAAAGATTCCTCGCTGCATCCACCTGCCTGTCCCTCAGCTCAAAGGACATGTATTTATACATCTTATATTCCAGTAATTGCTCTACCAGTTCCTGTCTCGGATCCTCTTCTTCTCCCTCTTCATTCACTTCTTTCGGGAGAAGCATCCTGCATTTGATATCCAGAAGCGTCGCTGCCATCACGAGAAATTCACTCATCACGTCCAGATTTTCCTCCTGCATACGATTCAGGTAATCCAGATACTGCTCGGTAATCTCGACGATTGGAATATCAAATATATTAAATTTGTTCTTATCGATCAGATGCAGCAGCAGGTCAAGCGGGCCTTCAAACTGATTGATCTTGAATTCTAATTTTTCGTCCATACCCGGCTATTCTATCATCTTTTAGATAATAATGCAAACCATTCCGCCGTTCGAATCGTTGACGATTTTCTCCATCGTATCCTGTAATTTCTGCTGGCTTTCCTGCGTGATCTTGTTGACCTTCGCCGAAAGTCCATCCTCCACAAGCTGGCGCACCGTCTTACCAAATATATTCACATCCCAGATATCATCCTGCTTCTCCCCATCCTGATGGATATAGGCGATCAGATCTTTCGCCTGTTCCTCGGAGCCGACGATCGGTGCAATCTCAGTCGTGATATTCGCTTTGATCAGATGGATGGACGGTGCCTGCGCCGTCAATTTCACGCCGAACTTGTTTCCGGACTTGATGATCTCCGGTTCACCCAGCCGGATATCGCCTGCATCTGGTGTTACCGAGCCATAGCCGGTCTTAAACGACTGCATCAGCGCAGTACTTACCTTCGCACACTGGGACTTTGTTGCAGCAAGCGACTTGACTGCTTTCATGAAATCGTATTCGTTCTGGATCGGTTCACCCATGATCTCAGAGAGCATTGCATAGTAATATTCCGGTTTTAATACAAGACGTATCTCGACAGAGCCATCTGCCAGATTGAGTGCCTGCATCTCGATGGACTGCAGATATTCATCCTCGACAAACGCATAGTTCGTCGCATCCTTCATCAGATACATCTGACTGAAGATCTGGTTTGTCTTCTCCACGATTTTCTGTTTGATTGCATCCTTCATATCGAGTGCTTCCACCCATTTGGGGATATCAAACTTCACACAGGTCACCGGGAAATCCAACAACAGTGCTTCAAAGATATGTACGACATCGGCTTTCCGCAGCTGGTCACAGTTGATTGGCAATACCCCGACACCATACTCTGCTTCCATCTGCTGTGCAAGCTCCAGTGTCTCCGGGCTGGCTGGCTTTCTCGTATTTAAGATCACGATAAACGGCTTGCCGAGCGTCTTTAACTCCTGAATCGTCTGTGTCTCCGGCTGTATGTACGCACTTCGGTCAAGCTCCGAGATTGTATCGTCACAGGTGACAACGATGCCGACGGTCGAATGGTCGTAGATGACCTTCTTCGTTCCAATCTCTGCCGCCTTTGTAAACGGGATATCATAGTCAAACCACGGTGTCTTCACAAGCCGTTCCTTGCCGTCCTCCTCGTGTCCCTCTGCGCCCTGTACCATGTATCCGACACAGTCAATCATGCGGCATTTGAAATGTACCCCATCCTCGAACAGCACTTCAACGGCTTCCTTCGGAATAAACTTTGGTTCTGTCGTCATCACGGTTTTTCCGGCAGCCGACTGTGGCAGTTCATCCATGGCACGCTTCCGATTATTCTCATCCGCAATCGCCGGAAGCACCATCAGCTCCATAAATCGCTTGATAAAGGTCGATTTTCCTGTCCGCACCGGACCGACCACACCGATATAGATCTCGCCATTGGTTCGTGTTTCTATATCCTTATAAATGTTCATCCAAGCACTAGCCTCCTATATTCCTACCTGACTATGTTCAATAACTCAATATAATATATGTCCGGCTACATGATTTATTCCAAAAAAATAGAAGCCGTCCTCTGACAGCTTCTATTTCACTTGTTTATTGATATATGTCTCTAAGCCTGCTCATTGTCCCATGCAAGTCTTGTCGATTCAGAAGTACGGTTTCTGGTGAGCAGCATCTTCATACCCTCTTCTGCGTTTAAATCCTCAAACAACAACCGATTGACGACCGACACGATCGGCATCTCCACACCATATTTCTGGCTGAGCTTATAAGCTGCCTTTGCAGAATACACGCCCTCGACAACCATC
>USGM01000155.1 GCA_900554205.1 uncultured Lachnospiraceae bacterium | reverse complement strand
GGATACCTGTTCTTTGATTATTCTGGATGTGATGATGCCGGATATGAACGGTTTTCAGGTATTGCAGGAAATCCGTAAGAAGAACAATGTGCCGGTTCTGATGCTGACTGCCAAAAGCGACGAGGAAGATAAGGTTTCGGGCCTGCGGCTGGGGGCAGACGATTATCTGACAAAACCGTTTGGAATTAACGAACTGATGGCCCGTGTCAATTCGCTGATCCGGCGCTATACCACCCTAAATCCCGTGGCAGGAAGCGAAGCGGCAACAATGTTGCTGAAAGATATGGTGATTGATAAAGTCAATCGAACCGTGACGCTTCAAAATCTCCCGGTGGAGCTGACCGGCAAGGAATTTGATCTGCTTGTATTTCTGGCGTCCAACAAAGGGCGTGTCTTTACGAAAAAACAGATTTATACGCAAGTATGGGCGGAAGAATACGCTTTTGACGACAGCAACATCATGTCCTTTATCAGCAAATTAAGAAAGAAGATTGAGCCAAATCCTGAACAACCGTTTTACATTCAAACTGTCCGGGGTGTAGGGTATCGGTTCAATAAGGAGGTATAGGCATGGATGTCAACCTGTATCTGCTGCTGGCGCTGTTGGCCACCCTGCTGGTGATCGCCTATCTTCTGACAAGGCTCCACCGTGTCCGGGGCCAGCTTTCCCTTATCAAAGATGCCCTGATGGACATAAAGAGCGGCAACCTCAACCGCCGTGTACTTGTACGGGAAAGCGACATGACAAAGCAAATCTGCTATGACATCAATGAGATTGCCATGAGCAGCCAATCCCGGCTTATCCAACAGAAGCAATCCGAGCAAGCTTATAAGCGGCTTATGACAAGCCTTTCCCATGATGTGAAAACCCCTCTTGCCTCTCTGGTTGGCTATTTGGAGGCCGTGGAAAGCAAGATGGTGACTGGGGCCGAGCAAGAAGAATACATTCGGGTGGCTGCGGAAAAAGCGCACCATCTGAAAGAGTTTGTGACTGTCCTGTTTGAATGGGTGAAGCTGGATGCCGGGGAACAGATTTTTCATTTTGAGGTCTGCGACCTGAATGAGCTTTCCCGTGACATCATGGCTGATTGGGTGCCGCTGCTGGAAAACCACGATCTTAGCTATGAAATTGAGATACCCGAAACAGAATACATGACACGGGTTGACTCTACCGCCTACACTCGTATTCTCAATAATTTACTGCAAAATATTCTGACGCACAGTGATGCAAGCAAAGTTTTCCTGACCGTGACTGAAACTGAGCAGCAGGCAAAAATCGTTGTTGCTGATAACGGCAACGGGATTGCCGCCTCTGATCTCCCGCATATCTTTGAACGGATGTATCAATGCGACCATTCCCGGGCTGCCAAGGGGAACGGGTTGGGACTCTCTATTGCAAAGGAATTGGTGAGCGTCCATAAAGGAACTATTACAGCGGCCAGCATTCCCGGAGCCGGAACAACATTTACAATCATGCTTCCGAAAGCCCTGTGATAGCGCAGGGCTTTCTTGCTATCTAAACAAGGTTAAAACAAGATTTCGGCAAGGTTATGGCAAGGTTCGCCCCTTATAATGGGAACCATGAAAGGAGGAAACCGTATGACGATTATTACAACTGAAATCCAGAAATGGAAACGGAATAAAATTGTCTGGTGCATTTTGGCTCTAACACTTCTGCTTGGAGCGTTTGCGATTGAAAGGGCTTGCAGCATTTCAAGGAGCAGTCCCTTTATGGATAGTTTTGGCGACCTTTACACACTGGCCTTTAAGAATCTGTCCAGCCTGTTTCTGCCGATTGTGCTGGGAATGTTTGCAACGACACTGTTTTTCGATGAACACAAAAATGACACGATGAAAGAACTGCTTATCATTCCTATTACAAAAGCACAGCTATACTTTTCAAAAGTCGCTGTGGTTATTCTGATGTCCGTAGGACTGTGCCTGATTACTTTTCTTTTGTGTGTTGTCGGTGGGCTGATTGCCGGAGGCTTTCCCGATCTGAACGCCCAAACACTGATGGACGCTGGTCTTTTGTATCTGGCAGGTGGTATTCTGATTCCCATAGCCATGCTTCCGATTGTGTTTCTTTCCACGCTGTCAAAGGGATATATCCTGCCCATTGGCGCAACGCTGCTTTATCTGATTCCCGTAGTCATTGCCCCGGCTTATCTTACGGGAATACACCCGCTGGCAAGCGTGATGGGGATTTATCCCCATATTTCCGAAGCGGCCGCAGCTATGGTAGAAAGCCTGATGCAAGGCGTTTTATTCAATACTTCGCCGCTTGTTTGTGTCGGTTCGCTGCTCTTGATCGGTGCTACATTTGCCGCCGCATCCGTAGTGGCTCTAAAAAAGCAATCTTACTGAAAGGAAAGACCTATGAAACGATTGAGTTGTTTATTACTCGGTATTCTGCTTGTTTTTTCTCTTTGTGCCTGCCAGCAGGCCGCTCCATCTTCCGGCGAGGCTCCCGACCAACAGGCCATTACGGAAGAAGCAACCGAATACTTTAACCAAATGATGGATGGAGATTTTGAAACTTTCTTTAATGCGTTGCCGCAGGGCGTACAGGACAATATTTCTGCGGAGACGATACAGGAAACATGGGAAGAAGAAGTCGATAAGCTGGGCGGGCTGCCGGAGAACACTTCCCCGGATGTGTCCTGCTATGTGCCGGAACACTCTGACCAAATCCGTGTTGAATTTGTCATTCCTTGTGACAAAGGCAATTTCAAAGTATTCATCAACTATTTCCCGGATGGCAGCCTTTACAACTATGTTATCTGGAAGAACGAAACAAAATGAGAACGCGAGGCATTTTTATGAGTGATCTTGTGATTGAAACCAAAAAGCTAACAAAGATTTACGGGGAACAAACTGCCGTTAATTCTGTGAATCTTCATGTAAAACCGGGCCGGATTTATGGACTTTTAGGACGCAACGGAGCCGGTAAAACCACAATTATGAAAATGATTTTGGGCCTTACACCAATTACTTCCGGCGAAGTAGATGTGCTCGGACAGAACATCAAAGGCCATGAGAAACGCATTTATCCCCGTATTGGAGCCATCATCGAAACTCCCGGTTTTTATCCGAATCTGACCGGCACAGAAAACCTTGAAATTTTTGCGAAGTTACGAGGGACACCTCAGCCCAATGCCGTCAAGAACGCGCTGGAAGTTGTGGGATTGCCCTACAAGGACAAAAAGCTGTTCAGTAAGTATTCCCTCGGCATGAAGCAGCGCCTCGGTATTGCCAACGCTATTCTGCATGACCCGGAGCTTTTGATTTTGGACGAGCCGACCAATGGACTTGACCCTATCGGTATAGCCGAAGTGAGGAACTTTATTAAGAATTTAAGTGTGGAGCGTGGCAAAACCATCCTAATTTCCAGCCATATACTTTCCGAAATTTCACTGTTGGCAGATGACATAGGCATTATCGACCACGGGGTTCTGCTGGAAGAAAGCAGCATGGAAGAATTAGAAAAGAAAAATCGGAAATACATCCAGCTTCAAGTGTCGGATATTCCAAAAGCCTCTTTAATTTTGGAAAGGCAATTCCATGTGACCGATTATGCGGTGCAGGACGAACACAACCTGCGGCTTTATGACACCGCACTGGATATGGCGGCAATCAACAAGGCTCTTGTGGTGCAGGATGTAGCTGTTATCAGCTCCCAAATCTGCAATGATACCCTTGAGGATTATTTCAAACAGATCACAGGGGGAGAGGGAATTGCTTAAACTGATACAAGTTGAATTTCTAAAACTGCGCCGGAGAAAGTTTATCTGGCTCATGCTGCTGGCGGCGCTCTTTATGCCACTGGCTGCCGTATTTTACTTTTCAAGTGTCAAAGGAACCGGTGTGGACCCCATTATGTTTTACAAATGGACAGCGTTCAGCTATACCCCGTGGATCATCCTACCGGTAGTGCTGGGGATGTTGTGTACCATGCTGATGTATAACGAAAACCAGTATGATATGCTCAAACAGCTTTGGATTGTACCGGTCAATAAAATGGCATACTTTTTCAGCAAGTTTGCTGTGGTGCTGGTGTATTCCATTTGCTTTATGCTAGTTACCGCAACGGCGTCCATTCTGACCGGCATACTATCCGGTTATATTCCCTTTGACAGTGAAAGTGTCCTTTATCTTTTGCGGAAGTGTATGGAAATTTCTCTGTTGACCGCCTTTGCGGTGTTACCAGTACTGGCGGTTGCCGCAGCGCAAAAGGGCTATATTCTCCCTGTTTGCCTGACGCTGATTTATACATTCCTCGGCTTTATCCTCTTGATGGTGAATATGTACCTACATCCGCTGTCCAGTATGACCGCTATTGTTATGTATGATATTCCGGGTGTTGTATTCGATCAGCCATTAAATATTCCAGCCGCATTTCTGTGTATTGGTGTATGGGCTGCTGCTTCGGCTGTATTGGCGAATGTGGCATTGGTTCGGAGAAAGTGAGGTGCAAAAAATGATGAAAGATTTGCTTTGGGCGGAGAGTCAGAAACTCCACCGTTCCAAAATACTCTGGATTGCTGGGTTTGCAACAGTCATGGTAGGGTTGATCGTCTTTGCACAGGGACAGTTTACATTCTATGACCGCCGATATATTGACGGGGCTGGATGGTTTATGACAGCGGCCCAATCCCTTGCTACCTTTTATGTTCTGCCTGCTGTAATTGCCCTATTGGGAAGTTATATGATTTGCCGGGAGGAACAGGATGATACCTTAAAATCTCTGCGGCTCATTCCCATAGATGAAGTGAAACTGACACTTGCCAAAATGATACTTGCCTTTGTGTTCAGCGTTCTGATTTACCTTTTACTTTTTGCAATTACCTTTCTTGTCGAGGCAGTTTTGCATTTAGAAGCACTTTCCGTTGGCCTTGTGTTAGAAAATCTGAAAATATATTTTCTGGATGGGGTAGGCATATTCTTTGCAATTTCGCCTATTATCGCTCTGGTAGCGCGGATGAAAAAGGGGTATTGGCTGGCTCTGGTATTTGCAGAAATTTATTCGTTTGCTGGATTATTTGCGAGTATGTCCCAGCAGTTAAAGACGGTATATCCCATGACAGCCGTTTTCAATATCTCTGGTTATTATAATGCAAATATGTTTCAGGTTTTAATCGGCGTTGTAATTCTGATGGTTTGTGTGATTTTGTCATTGTTAATTTTGAAAGGATTGAACCGCAAGACTAAATAAATGCAATATATCTAATGATCTGCCGGACGACGGCAAAAGAAAAAAAGCCGTCGTAGAG
>USGM01000154.1 GCA_900554205.1 uncultured Lachnospiraceae bacterium | reverse complement strand
CCGTATTGAAGACCACCGTCTCGACAAAGCCATCCTTGGAGCCTCTCAGCACCTTATCCTTTTCCGGCTCCTCGACACCTCTCGCCGGATAGGTTCTCGAATCGATGAGCAAAGCCTTCCGGTAACCGTCTATCAGCAGGATAAACATGCCGGAAAGCAGTGCATCGGCCAGCTTCCCCATATCCTCCTCGACCTCGACCTCAACGTACGGCGTAAACTGTCTGGATATCCCATCCATCTCCTCCGGCATATCCTCCGGCTTTCGGTCCATGAGATACTGCAGCAGCTTCTGCAGAAGCTCATCCTTACAGAAGCCGTCTACAAGGTACATACACGCCTCTTTGCCGCCAATGTCAATGACTCTGTGGATCACATCAAAATTATTGTCAACATCCAGCAGCCGATCCAGATACTGCATATCCTGCTGTAATTTTCCAGAAACACATTCTCTCTTCAAAATAAAATTCCCCTTCCGGCATTCTGTCACAGTCCTTATAAGCTGTAATAGTATTGCCGGAAGAGGAACCGCTTATACCTTTGTCGTGCTTCCGAAACCACCGTTACGGATGCCGTCCGCATCATCATCCACCGTGATTCCGTATTCCAGAAAGATTCCCTGCGCAAAGCCCGTTCCCTGCGGAACATCCACGGTCTTTCCCTCGTTGGAAGCGTTCGTCATCTTGATAAAAATATGTCCTTCGTTGTCCGAATAAAAATAGTCACTGTCGATGATACCGACCGTGTTGTTCATCTGGAGACGGTACTTGAAACCAAGACCGCTTCTCGGATAAATCTTCAACACCCAGTCCTCCTCCATTTTCACCCGGATTCCTGTCGGAATCTTGATCATCGCCGCAGGCGGCAGTGAAAACGAAAACGGCGCGTGGAAATCATATCCGGCACTGCCGCGTGTCGCACGCCTCGGCAGCACAAGCGACTCGTACATATCCCGAATGTCTTCTTCTGTATACTGCGGAAATTCTTCCCGCATCGCATTCATAAAGTTTTCAGGGCTGACCTTGAAAAACTGTGCTATCTTCTTCATATTCTCATTTACTCCTGTTCTTCGGGCCTGAGTAATTCTCAGTCGCAGCAGCCGCAGATGTTCTCCGGCTTCTTCGTCATCTCATAGGAATCGGCATAATCCCCGCAGTGCAGCACGGGAATGGTCGGGTCCGGCTGTGCAAGTGTCCTCTGTACATCAATCACCCGCTGGTTCGCACTGCCCTTCCAGAGCAGCTTTACGTCCTTCTCCTGCTCATGAAACTCGCCGTCCACAAGGACATCCACATATTTCATCATCGGATAATATAAAATATCCTCCCACGAATCCCCGGTGTACAGCCAGATTGTTTTATTCGGGTATTTACCCTTGATCTCCTCCATCAGCTCCCGCACGCCCAGCCGGTTCGCCGGGTGCAGGGGATCGCCGCCCGAGAAGGTAATTCCTGAAATATAGCTCTTATCCAGCTGTTCAAAAATTTCTGTCTTTGCATCCTCGTCAAACGCAAGTCCGCCGTCCGGATCCCATGTGATGGGATTCTGGCAGTTCTTACAGCAGTGATTGCAGCCGGCGACCCATAGCACAACCCGCAGTCCGTCACCGTTCCGCATATCATCCTTTGTTATATTATGGTATCTCATGATTTACATACTTTTCCTTTCCGCAATCTCCGCCATCTTGGCGTCATTCAGTCTGGTATCCCCATGCACGCGGGAATAGGACAGATAACCGTTCATCCGGTCGATCTTTGTCAGATTGCGGCTGCCGCACTTCGGGCAGACATCCATCTCGAGCTCCTGATGCCCGCAGTCATCACAGTATGCCAGTGAAAGATTCACTCCCTCATAGAAGCCCATATCCATTGCCCGGTGGATCAGCGTCTTAATCGCCTCCATATTATAGTCGATCGGATATTTCACATACTGGATTTTGCCGCCGTTGCAGAGATTCCAGAACCGGTCCTCCTTGTCCTGCTTCTCGATCGGCGTAATATCCTCGGCGACATGGCAGTGGAAGCTGTTGCTGACATACTCTCTGTCGGACACGCCCTCCACGATACCATATTTCTTGCGGAACTGCTTTACCTGTACACCGCAGAGATTCTCCGCAGGTGTTCCGTAAATGGCATAGAGATTGCCGTCCGCCTCCTTAAACTCGTTGACTCTGGTATTGATGTATTCCATGACATCCAGTGCAAACTGTCCGTCCTCCACCAGCGATTTTCCGTTGTAAAGCTCCTGCAGCTCATTCAGGGCAGTGATGCCGAAGCTGGCTGTAGCTGACTTCAGCAGCGGCTTGATCTTGTCATGCAGCTGCAAATGTCCGCCGAGGAAGCCGCCCTCGCAGTAAGCCAGAGGGTTTGTCGATGCCCGCATCTCCCCAAGGTAGGCGTAAGTGCGGATATGGAGCTGACGGATCAGATTCAGATAATAGTCCAGTACCTCGTAAAAATCCCTGCTCTCCTTGCGCGCCTTCGCAAGGATCATCGGCAGATGGAGCGAAACCGCTCCGATGTTAAAGCGGCCGACAAATACCGGCATATCCTTGTCATCCGCCGGATGCATGCCGCCCCTCTCATACCACGGCGACAGGAACGCACGGCAGCCCATGGGCGAAACGATCCTGCCATACTGCTTGTACATGCTCGCAACATAGCCCTTTCCCGTGAGACTCAGCCAGTCGGGATACATGGTCTTCGCAGAGCATTCCACGCCGGCTTCAAACACATCCTCAAGCGGCTTTCCGGGTCCGTGAAGGTTCTCGTCATACAGGAAAACAATCTTCGGGAACAGAACCGGCTTCTTGCAGTCCTTCTTTCCCTGACCTCTTCTTCTCACATTCAGCATCGTGATTGTCGCAAGCTTTGCAAACCGTCCGGTTCCCGTACCCGCCGTCACTGTAATGAACGGATAGTCACCGCGGCTGCTTCCCACAGTGTTAAACTTGTACTCCCAACCCTGGAAGCCCTGCTCATATTCGCGCACGACATCCGCGTAAGCCTCTGCCTCCGCTGTATCCTTATCGATTCCCAGACGAAGGTATTTCTCAATGTATTTGTGATAAGACTTCTCCGCATAAGGCTCCAGAATCAGATCCACGCTCGGCACCGTGAAGCCGCCGTACTGCTGGCTTGCCGCGCTTAAAACGATGTCGCCGATGACATCGAAGGCAACATCCAGTGACTTCGGCTCGTTGTACCAGACATTTCCCATCTCAAAGCCGCCGCTCAGGACATTCTGGACATCGAACAGACAGCAGTTCATTGTATCTCTTCGCGCAGACATATCATGTACATAGATATAGCCGTCACGACATGCCTGAATCTCTTCCGTCGTCATAAAGAACTTCTGGTAAAGCTCTTTGTTCAGCTGGTTAAAGATCAGACTTCTCTTCGTCGCAACAAGAGCTGAATCGGTGTTGGCATTCTCCTTATCCCCGATGTACATGATCGACTGGCTCTTCTTGTAGACATCATCCAGCATACGGACAAAGTCCTGCTTATAGTTTCTGTAATCCCGGTAGCTCTTCGCCACGACAGGCTTTACCTGCTCCAGCGCACTCTCCACAATATTGTGCATAATGGGAATCGGTATCTCGTCAGACTCCAGCTCGTTCACCTTGTCAACCACATACTGGCAGATATGCGCCTCCTCTTCCCTGGTGAACTTCGTCAGCGCCCTGTATGCACTCTTGCCGACCGCATTGATGACCTTCTGGACATTGAAGACTTCCTTGCTGCCGTCCTTCTTAATCACATATACACATTTTACCGGTTTAAACTCCTGACCGTAATCGGTGTTGTCTGTGGTTGCCTGATCGAAATTACTGCTCATAGAATCCATTCCCCTCCGTATCCTCTGTTGCTTTACAGTGTTTGTTAAAGCAAACTCTTAACTAAATATAGGTGGTATCTCTTTTCTAATCCCTATATATTGTACCCATCATATAACAGTATAAGAAAGAATCCACTGCTTGTCAACGAACACAGCCCTAAAAAATTACACAAAAAAAGGAGCCTTGATTTAGAATAAATTCAGCTCCTCTTTATCCGGGAAGCCCGTCCGTCAGCTGCATCGTTTTCACAATATCGGTCAACCAGCCCTGATACTGCTCCTTCACGGCAGCCGGGCTGACAATCACAGCCTCTCTGCCTATGCCGGCAAGCCAGCCGAAAAACTGCCCGCTGACAGCAACCCTCACACGGATGCGGAACACGCGATCCGTCATCGGCCGGATGTCCGCCTCCCTGCCAAAGCGGTCGAGAACGACACCAATCAGCCGGTTCGGGAACTGCAGCGTCACCGTCTCCTCATCGCCGCTGAACATGCCGAAGGTCAGGTTCGTATAGACTGCAGGATCCACCATTTCAAACTGCTCCAGCCCCTCCCGCTCGTCCTTCAGGACATCGACATGTCCCATCTTATCCACGCGGTAATGCTTCATAATGCCGTCCACGCTGTCATAGGCGGCAAGATAATAGTTTTCCTCGCGCCAGATCAATGCCCACGGGCTGACCTTCCTCTTCCCGCCCACGCGGGGCACAAGCTCCTTATTCAGATTCCAGTCAAGGTACTGAAAGCTGATCTGACGGTTCTCCTGAATCGCCCTGTGGATATTATCAATATTATAATAGATGCTCTCGTTCTCTGTCTTGATTCGCCCGGCGACATAGACCTGTCTCTGCAGCTTTCCGGCATCCTGTTTTCCCGCCAGCAGTTCCAGCTTCTTGATCAGGCTTCTCGACTTCCGCGACGTGATAAAGCGCGAGGACTGCACCGCATCCACGAGCAGCTTCAGCTCTGCAAGCTCAAACTCACGGCTCGCCATATAATAGCCTCCGCCGAGCCGGCTACGCACCTGTACAATATCGTAGCCGAAGTCACAGAGCTTCTCTATATCATCATAAATGCTCTTCCGCTCGGAATGTATACCGTTGGCATCCAGATAGGCAATGATGTCCGTCGTACTCGCCGGATGATTTTCGTCCGTGTTTTCCGTCAGAAGCTTTATGATATACAGCAATTTCAGTTTCTGTCCCGCCGACTTTGCCATATCCGCCCTCCGATTCCGCTGTCCCTACACCTTCCTACGCTTCCTTGTGGTCGGTTGTCTCCAGCTCTTTCTTTGCGTTCTTTTTCTTCGCCAGTGTAATCCCGATGAAGCAGGCAACCGCACAGACAGCAACAATAATCAGCAGCAGCACCCCGTATGACAGAAACATTCTTCCAAATTCCACAAAATTATTCATCGCTTATATCTCTCCTGTTTTCAATGAATTTGCGTTACCTCAAGTATACCAACCCCGCCGTTTCCAGTCAAGCAGCAGACTCCACCTTCCGGTCTG
>USGM01000153.1 GCA_900554205.1 uncultured Lachnospiraceae bacterium | reverse complement strand
AGCTGGGAGAGCATCTGCCTTACAAGCAGAGGGTCATAGGTTCGAGCCCTATAGGCCCCATCTTAATGCCCGAAAATAAAAGCTCCGTCAAATCATGGAATCCCATGGATTGGCGGAGCCTTTTTCCAAGTATTTTCCGAACAGAACTTATTATGCCTGCGGTTTTACTTTCCTGTAGACTATGACAAAGTATATGATTTCCGCAATCGCAGTGATCGTCCATGAGAAAACATAGAGCAGATAGAGCGATTGAATGGTGCGGAAATGGGCGAAAATCGTGTAGATCCAGACGATACGGAAGACACAGGAGCCCATGATGACAACAATCGTGGGGACAATGCTCTTTCCCAGTCCTCTGGATGCGGCGATTGTGCAGTCCATAAAGGCGGAAACGGAGTAGGACAGCGCCATGATCGAAAGACGTCTGATTCCGGCGTCTACGACCGTTGTATCGCTCGTAAACAGCGACAGGAAGGGATAGCGCAGCAGATACAGCCCGACACCCAGCACAAGCCCTACAACGAAAGAATACAGCAGGCAGATCAGATAGCTCTTTAAAATACGGTCGGATTTCTTTGCCCCGTAGTTCTGGGCGATGAAGCTGGAGCATGCGGTGTAGAAGGCTGCCATCATATCGTAGACCAGCGGATCGGCATTTGCCGCAGCGGAGTTGCCCTCCACCATTACGTGATCAAAGCTGTTGACACCGGTCTGGACGAAGAGATTGGCAATTGCAAACAGGGCATACTGGAAAGCCGACGGAATGCCGATTTTCAGAATGCGGCCTGCCTTGTCGGGAGTGATCCGCAATTCCTTTAATTGTAAGCTGAAAGCCGCAGAGCTCTTGAACAGCACGCGGAGGATCAGGACTGCTGAGAGGTACTGGGACAGAATACTTGCGACCGCAACCCCTGCAACGCCCATTTTACATACAATGACAAAGAATAGATTCAGAAGGACGTTGAGCACACCGGCGAAGGACAGATAATAGAGCGGTCTCTTGGTATCGCCGCTGGCGCTCAGAACAGCGTTGCCGAAGTTGTACAGGCCGAGTGCAGGCATGCCGAGGAGATAGATTCGCAGATAGAGCACGGCATCGTTGATCAGCTCGTCCTTTGTGTGCATCAGTGTCAGTATCGGGCGCGAGAAGGCGATTCCGAGAACCGTAATCAATACGCCGGCAGCAAGAGAGATGAGTGCGGCGGTATGTACGGTCTGTTTTAATTCCGTTTTATTTCCTGAGCCGATGAACAGGGCAGTCACAGCGTTAATACCGCCTGCCAGTCCGATCAGAACGCCCGTAAACAGCGTGACAAGAATACTTGTGGAGCCGACCGCACCGAGTGCAATCGGGCCGACAAAGTTTCCGACCACAGCCAGATCGGACATATTAAATACGACTTGAAGGATATTGGTGAACATCAGCGGAACGCTGAACATAAATATTTTTTTCCAGAGAGAACCTGTACATAAGTCCATTTCATATTTTTTCATAAGAATAACCATGCCTTTCTATAACCTGCACATTACATCTTACACAAATTTATTAAAAATTCAAGAAAAAACGATTAGGATTTGCAGATTTACAAAAGATAGAGTAGTATAGTATAGGACGCGAAAAAGCGCGATTTTTAGCAGAAATGAAATGGAGAGAGCAATGAAAGAGATAATTCAGCAGACCTTGAGTGGGGAGAGGGCACTTTACGGAACACAGGATGCGCGCATCAGCTTCTGCACTTTTGCTGATGGGGAGTCGCCCTTAAAGGAGAGCAGTAACCTTGAGATCGATAATTGCCTTTTTAAATGGAAATATCCGCTGTGGTACACGAAGAACGTCACCATGACAAATTCCACGCTGTTTGACATGGCGAGGGCGGGAATCTGGTATGTGGACAATATTTCGGTTTCTGATACGGTCATAGAGGCGCCGAAGAACTTCCGGCGGGCAAGGGGCGTCAGGCTGAAGAATGTGGACTTCCCGAACGCTGCTGAGACCCTGTGGAACTGTCAGGACATTGATATGGAGCAGGTGACGGCGAGAGGCGATTACTTTGCCATGAACTGTAAGAATGTCAGGGCGAAGGACTTTACGCTGGTGGGCAACTACAGCTTCGACGGAGGCGAGAATATCGAGATCTGCCACTCCAGAATGCTTTCCAAGGACGCTTTCTGGAACGCGGAGAATGTGACGGTGTACGATTCCTTTATCTCGGGCGAGTACCTCGGCTGGAATTCCCGCAATATCACGCTGATCAACTGCACGATCGAGAGCTTGCAGGGAATGTGCTACATTGACAATCTTGTCATGAAGAACTGCCGTCTGATCAACACAAATCTTGCCTTTGAATACTCGCAGGCGGATGTTGAGATCATTGGTGAGGTGGACAGCGTATTTAACCCCAAGGGCGGCATCATCCGCGCAGACCGCATCGGAGAGCTGATTATGGACGGCAGACGAGTGAAGATCGATCAGACGAAGATTGAGGCGGAAACGATCGATAAGAAGTCTGACAGAGCCGAGTGGGAGAGAGACCGAAAGGAAGATTGACGGATGTATGATTTCGATAAGCTGACAGAGCGGCGCAATACCGGCTCTTTGAAGTGGGATGTAACGGAGAGGGAGCTGCCCATGTGGGTGGCGGATATGGATTTCGAGACGGCACCGGAGATCCGCGAGGCGATCAGCGAGAGGGCGGCGCATGGCATCTTCGGCTATAACATCGTGACGGAGGACTGGTATGACGCCTATATCGGCTGGTGGAGCCGCAGGCATCACATCACCTTCGAGCGCGACTGGCTGATCTTCTGTACCGGCGTCGTGCCGGCAATTTCCAGCGCGGTGCGGAAGCTGACGACCGTCGGAGAAAATGTGCTGGTACAGACGCCGGTGTATAATATTTTCTTTAATTCCATACGCAACAACGGAAGAAACATTCTGGAGAGTCCGCTGGTCTATGACGGACGGGAGTATCATATCGACTTTGCCGATCTGGAAAAGAAGCTGAGCGATCCCCAGACGACGCTGATGCTGCTCTGCAATCCGCATAATCCGGTGGGAAAGATCTGGAACCGGGAGACGCTGGAAAAAATCGGAGAGCTTTGCGCGAAGCATCATGTGCTCGTGCTGTCCGATGAGATCCATTGCGATATGACAGATCCGGGCTATGAGTACATTCCTTTCGCTTCCGTGTCGGAAACTTGTCGGGAGAACAGCATTACCTGTATCGCCCCGACGAAGACTTTCAGCATCCCGGGAATCCAGACGGCTGCGGTGATGGTGCCGAATCCGGTGATCCGACATAAACTGAACCGGGGGTTGAATACGGATGAGGTGGCGGAGCCGAACAGCTTTGCCGTTTGCGCGGCGGTGGCTGCCTTTGAAAAGGGAGAGCCGTGGCTGGAGGAACTGCGTCAGTATCTGGCGGACAACAAACAGCTTGTGCGCGACTTTGTGGAGCGGGAGCTTCCCGCAATCTGCGTCGTGCCCTCGCATGCGACCTATCTGCTCTGGCTGGACTGCGGGTATGTGACACACAATGCGACGGAGCTTGTCCATTTTATCAGGGAGCACAGCGGACTGTATCTGACGGAGGGAGAGGAGTATGGAAAGCCGGGGAAGAAGTTTATCCGGCTGAATACAGCCTGTCCCAGAGCGCGGCTGGAAGAGGGGCTTAACCGGCTCCGGGACAGTGTCAGGGCATATGCGGAGAAGAGATAAGATTATGGGCTGGGAGCGTAAAAGGCTTCCAGTCTTTTTAATTGGCGGTATCTGTCAGCAGCGTCTGCCGATGCCTCGGCAAACAGTTCTTCTGCCTGTTCGGGCGAGGACTGTCGGAGCGCGTCATAGCGTATTTCCCCATCAAGGAAGGTCTCGTAGTCAAGGACCGGCTCCTTACTGTCGAGGTGAAAGGGATTTTTCCCCTGTGCGCGCAGGGAGGGATTGAAGCGGAAGAGGTGGAAATATCCCGCATCGACCGCCTTTTTCATTTCGTGGCAGGAGGAGCCGAGCCCGGAACGTATGCCATGCGCAATGCAGGTCGCGTAGGCAATGACGAGGGACGGCCCCGGATAGGCGGCTGCCTCAGTCAACGTAAGGAGTGTCTGGTTGAAATCGGCACCCAGAGCGATCTGCGCGACGTAGACATCCCCGTAGGTCATGGCGATGGAAGCGAGATCCTTTTTGCGCGTGCGCTTTCCGCCGGAAAGGAACTTGGCGGTGGCTCCCAGCGGCGTTGCCTTGGATGCCTGACCGCCCGTGTTGGAATAGACCTCTGTGTCGAGCACGAGCAGATTGATATTCCGGCCGGTGGACAGTACATGGTCGAGACCGCCGAAGCCGATGTCGTACGCCCAGCCGTCTCCGCCGATGACCCAGCAGGAAGCGTTCGGTATATGCGCCTTTGCGCCGAGGAGCATTCCGAGACCAAACTCCGCGGCATCCTCAAACAGGGAGTTTGACCACGCCGGTCCATGACCGTCCGCATCCGTGGTGTAGGCGCAGGATGGGGAGGAATTTCCCCAGATGGAGCTGCACCCTGTGGCGTTGGCAAGATAGAGATCGGGACCGAAAAGCTGGGTCAGCAGCTTGATATAAGGCGTTTCGCCGCAGCCGGAGCAGGCACCCGAGAACTCCATGAGAGGGAGCCGGAACTGGCTTCCCTTTGCCGTATGGGGCGCGTATTTCTCCAATGCGTCGTGCGCGGGCAGAAGGGGCTTGGCATAATCGAAGCAGCGCTGTGTCAGGGAAGCCGCTACTTTCCCATTCGTCTCTGCGGGATGCATTTCCAGCGCCTTTTTCCCCTGCTTTCCGGGACAGACAGCGGCACAGGCACCGCAGCCGGTACAGTCGACCTCCGAGATGACGATGGCGAAGGAATGATCGTCCAGTCCGGTCATCGGAAGCACCGGCATCCCCTCCGGCGCGTGTGCCGCCTGCACAGCATCCAGAACGGCAGGGCGGATGACAGCGTGCGGACAGACGAGGGAGCAGCGGTTGCACTGGATACAGTTTTCCGGCAGCCACTTCGGGAGTTCCGTGGCAATATCGCGCCGCTCATGCGCCGTGCTTCCGGGCGGGGTTGCGCCGTCGCAGTAAGGAAGAAAGGCGGAGACGGGAAGTTCGTTGCCGCGCTGATCCGTGACCGGCTGCTGGATGGTTTTGACATAATGTTCCAGAGCCGGGGGAGTGGGGAGGGGAGAATTGTCCAAATCGGTCATTGCTTTTTCCGTCGGCTGTAGTGCCAATTCCGATACGGAAATCTCCTCCACCTCCGCAAAGCCTCGGTCGATCGCCATCTCATTCATGCGGAGTATTTTCTCGCCCATTTTCCCGTAGCTGTTCCGGGCGGCTTCCTTCA
>USGM01000152.1 GCA_900554205.1 uncultured Lachnospiraceae bacterium | reverse complement strand
CCCCGCCACGTACACCGCGCCGCCGCCGGGCAGCAGCACCGCGTTCATATGCTTGGCCAGCGTGGATTTTCCGATCCCGCTTTTTCCGAATATGCCGCAGATCTGACCGTCGGGAATATCCAGCGTGACATTTTGCAAAACCTGTTTTCCGTCAAAAGCCTTATCGATCTGTTCAATGGAGATCATTCCTTGCAGCACCACCATTCTCTGTCTCCCTGCATCCTCCGGGGCATTTCGGCAAGGCATCGTCCGAAGGCTGCGGGACAGCGACGATAAAAGGGGCAAGCGCCCGTTTCCATCCGCAAAGTCGGCGTTTCCTGCATCCCGTTTTCCACCAAAGCGCCCAGCAGGGCTTGGGTGTAGGGATGTTGCGGGGCAACCAACACCTGTCCGGAGCCACCAGTCTCCAGCATTTTTCCGCCGCACAGGACAAGGATTCGGTTGCAGGTCGCTGCCACGGAAATGTCGTGGGTAATCACGAGCTTTGCCGCCTCCGGGAACAACTCGTTCAAAAGGGACAGCGTCTGCTGCTTGCTGTCCTGATCCAGACCGTTGGTCGGCTCATCAGCGATCAGCAGCTTTGCCCGGGAGCAAAGGGCCAGTGCAATGGTTACCCGCTGGGCCATGCCACCGGACAGCTGGAAGGCATACCGGTCGAGAATGGTTTCCGGCTGGGTAAACCCCACCTGCGTCAGCTTTTCACGGGCAAACGCTTCTCTCTGCGGTGCCGCAATGCCCAGCTTTGCAATGCTGTCAAACATCTGGCGGCGAATGCTTCTGGACGGGTCAAGAAATTCGTGACCGTTCTGCGGGATATATACGATCTCCCGGCCCAGCATGGACCGAAGCTTTTTACCTTTCGGCAAAGCCTTCCCGCAAAATAATATTTCACCGGAAACCAGTCTTACATTTCCGGGAAGCACTCCCATCACGGACTGGGCAATCAACGTCTTGCCGGACCCGGTCTCGCCAATGAGGGCCAGGCTCTCCCCGGGAGAAATATGGAAAGAAACCCCGTGGACCAGCTCTTTTTCCGTGCGGTCCAATTTTGCGGCGATCACGCCGCCGGCATACTGTAAAATAGGTGTTTCCAAGTGCTCCTCCGAACCGGCATTGCTTTGCATTCCTGCCCTACGCAAAGACGCAGCGCTTTCTTCCCCAAGAAGCGCTGCACCTTTGCTTTGGGTTTTGGTAGGAATGCGTGTATTAACCGATGAGCATACTATAACAGATGAGATGCTCTGCCGGAAGCCTCCCCGGGGGATGTTTTTTCATCTGTTATCGCTCAGAGCCGCCTGCGAGAAAATTTCGACCCACTTTTGACCCGGATTGGAACCGGAGTAGGCAGAACCGAACGAGTACAATGGAGAATCCACCGAGCAACCAACGTCAAGCAACGCAAAGCGAAGGCAAAACGGCTCTGTTTTTTCTTTGAGATAACCTGAGAACCAGAATACTGACACAGTCAAAGGCGAGGCGACGGGGACCGCCAGAACTGTAAAGCCGTACAACCGCTTGACCTGAAGTAAGCACATCGGGTATAATATGTGTTATGCATTGTAGGAGGTGGTCTTACGGCAAGGCGGTATAGATTGGCAAGAAAACAAAAGAAGATCACACTTACGGCAGCCGCGAGAGCACTCAATGTGTCTCAGCCTACGCTGAGCGCATGGGAGGGCGAACGGAAGAACCCGTCTGTGGACTCATTGATCCGAATGTCCGAGCTGTATGGCGTGAGTGTGGACTATCTTCTCGGACTGCCCGCTGAGCGTTATCATCGCGCTGACCTGCTGCAGCCGATTCCCGTTGAGATCATCCCCATTTTCCATGAAACCCCGGTGTTTTCCATTGACCATGGCTGGGCCATGGTAGATGCGATAGAGGGTGTGCTGCATTTTGCGGACGGAGCAACTCAGCCGCTTGCAAAATTGGTTGATACTTGCTACGTACTGCCGCCGGCGCATGTCATTCCCGGTATGGTCACGGAGAAGCCTTTGTACAGAGATGAGTTGATGGATCATGATACCGTATGGGTCGAACCAATCTCGATGGACTCACATCTGCGTATGGAGCTTCGTGGATGGTATCATGTAAAAAACCGATTTGTTGAGAACGAAGTGGGGCAACGTTTCTATTTTGATTTCTATGATATCAAATGGCTAGCATTTGCAAACGGCCCGGAAACAAGATACACAAACGGTCCAGAAGCAAAATAAACAATACTTGCAGGATTCAAAGTTTCATGCTATAATAACAATTGAAAGTTTCGTAATTGCTTCCGAGCAATTAAAGTAGACGTGTTACTAAGTGGCTGAAGATAGTTTTATCTTCAGCCACTTTTTTTGTTTCTGCTGCTTCTTCTGAAGAGAGGCACAGACTGGCATGATGGGGGGATCTCTCCTCTGGCATGCATAGATCTTCATATCGTGGATCTGTGGATCCAAAAGCACTCAAAGGACTGCGATTCTTTGAGTGCTTTTTTATATAAATTGGAGCCGGACAGCTCCTTAACTCTTTGCTCCGGATATGCCTTGCGGCATATCCGCTTATATAGATATTACGCGCAGAAATGCAGAAAGGAATTTAAATGGAAGGCGATTATATACCCGTGATCAACCGGTGCATTGCGGAAATTATCATGGCAGCGATCCCTGACCAAACCAAGAACCTGCGCTTCCTCGCAGTTCTGAAATTACAGGGCTATTTGCATCAGTATGAACAGCGTGGCTATATGCCGAAGTTGATTCATGCGATCGCAGAGAAAGAGTGCAGGATGATCGGGACGATCACGACCGAGTCGGAGATGGAGAAGCTGCTTAAACCCAGTTGTCCGCATTATTACGGCGGGAGGTTCACTCCGGGCGAGTATCACATTCCGGAGGAGGAACTGATTGGCTGGAGTGAAGCGTCTTTAAGAACGCCATTGAACAGCGCAGGTTACCAACGGTATATGGAACTGTTCAAGCAGGTACTTCCTGAGGAAAGCCGTAGGCTTTCGCTGGGAGGAACCGCGGATGGATAAGCTCAAAAAGGCTGAGGAGGACTTGACCCTTGAGGATATTCGTATCCACTATTTTACAGGCCAATCCATATTCATTTCCGGTGAAGGCAGAAATAAAGTATTTCGCTACCGCCACGGTGTAGAGACCAATGTCGGAAATATCCAATTAGACGAGTGGATTCGCATTGCCTGTCAACTGATCGACAGATACGGCGAACAGAAGATGTTTCACCAGCTCGTTGAGTGGGAAAAGGAGCACTGTCCGTGGGTACGCAGTGATTCAGAAAGCGAGCAAAAAGCGCTGGAATATCATGTCTCACGGATGCAGGACAACCCCCTGTGGTGTGACTATATCCCGTTTAACCGAAAGTATCGTCCGGAAGTCCTGCTGAAAGCGGAGATCCTTCAGGTACAATGCGTTGGCTGCGGCAACACATTCGAACTGACCGCAGAACGGTACAAGGATATCTGCTTATGCAGCAGCGGAAAGCTGTATTGCGATTATTGCCACGGCCTCATGCCGATTCAGCATGTGTCTCACTGCGAAGAAGGACATGAAAATCGCGGCGAATCGCTGCAAAAACTGTAACGGAAAGGAGCTGCGCCATGTGTGCAGAATATAACACCAAACTGGAGCGAATGCGGGCGTTGATCGAGCGCCTGACTGAGGCGGATGTCGCCTACTTCAAAAATGATGAGCCGATCATGTCAGACTGGGAATACGACCAGTTGACAGACGAGCTGGCCTCATTGGAACGTGATACCGGTCTTGTGCTCTCCGGCTCCCCAACTCAGAAAGTGTCCGGAGAGATCCTGGAGACACTGACAGAAGTACGGCATACGAAGCCGATGCTGTCTGCCGGTAAGAGCAAGTCTGTAGAAGACCTTGTCAAATTCGCAGCAAAGCGCCCTGTATTGCTGAGCTGGAAAATGGATGGTCTTACGCTGGTTCTGCGATATGAGTCTGGAGAACTGAAGCAAGCCATTACCCGTGGGCGAGAAGGAATCGTTGGTGAGGACGTAACGCATACCGTTCGGACCTTCCTGAACGTGCCGCTGACAGTTCCGACAAAAGGATCGTTCGAGGTCCGCGGTGAAGGCGTTATCTCTTGGGCTAATTTCCATAAGATCAATTCCAGTCTTGAGGAACCCTATACGCATCCGCGCAACTTGGCATCCGGCAGTGTGCGCAAGCTCGATGCCGGTGAGTCGAAGAAGCGCCGGTTGGAGTTCTGGGCATTCGAGTTGGTCAGCGATTATCTGGAACCGGAAAGCAAGCTGGGGCAACAGACCTTCCTGCAGGACAACGGTTTTTCCGTTGTGCCGTACATCTATCTTGATGCGCTGCACGACGATCAAATGATCCGTGATGCGGTCGAAAGCATGAAGCCCAAAGAATTCGCATATCCGGTGGATGGTCTTATCATGGAATATGAAGAGATCCGCTACGGAAAAAGCCTTGGCGCAACCGGTCATCACGAGAATCGGCTGATCGCACTCAAGTGGGAAGATGAACTGTATGATACGCATTTCCGAGGTGTGGAGCTGGCTACGACCAGAACCGGTATGGTGAGCATTACCGGTTTGTTCGATCCGGTCAACATCGATGGGACGCTTGTTGGCCGTGCGTATCTGCACAATCTGGATGTCTTTGATGAATTCCAGTTTGGTATCGGAGATAAGATCCGCGTATATAAAGCGAACATGATCATCCCGCAGATCGCAGATAACAGGACACAGAGCAATACATATGTGCTGCCTATGACCTGCCCCTGCTGTGGTGAACCTCTGACCGTCAAGCGTACAAGCGGTGGAACGCGGCAGTTATACTGTGTTAATCCCCACTGCGCTGCCAAGCTGGTGCAGAAGTTCGCGCATTTCTGCGAGAAGACCCGCATGAATATCGAGGGACTTTCGGCAACAACACTGGAAAAGCTCATTGGCCATGGTTGGGTCCGCAATTTTGGCGATCTGTATGAACTGGAACGACATCGTGAGGAGATCATCAAGACCGAGGGTTTCGGTGAGAAGTCCTTTGAACGCCTGCAGGCAGCGATCGAAAAAAGCCGGCGCTGTTCGTTGGCTAAGTTCATCGCCGGTCTGGGCATCCCCATGGTCGGGCGTCATGCCGGTCGGGATCTGGACAAGTTCTTCCATGGTTCCTGGTCTGAATTCGAGGAAGCCATCCTCAGTGGCTTTGATTTCACACAGTTGCCGGATTTCGGGCAGACCATGCACAACAACATTTACACTTGGTATGCGGACGCAGACGAGGCACTCCTCTGGCGTCCGCTGCTGACTAAAATTCAGTTTATCGAAAAGGAGAATCAAACAATGGAAGTTACCATGAATAACCCGTTCGCAGGCA
>USGM01000151.1 GCA_900554205.1 uncultured Lachnospiraceae bacterium | reverse complement strand
CCTGTGGAGAGAATCGGGGCGGCTATCGACTATCTGAAAAAACAGGGAATCCAAAAGATTGGAATTGCGGGAGCTTCCACCACAGGAATGTTCGCGCTGATCGCGGCATCCTATTACCCGGAGCTGACGCTTACCATTGCAATGACACCTGCGGATTTCGTCATGGAGGGCTTCTATCAGGGGAAGAGGGACGGACTGACGGAGTGGCCGGGAGAGGGCGAGTCCACCGCCTCGTGGCAGGGCAAGCCGCTGCCTTACCTTCCGTATGCGTACCGTCATCCTGCCTACGGACAGAAAATGAAAGCCGATGCAAAGGCGAACGGGGACATGATTTCTTCTGTCAATATCTTTATTGATTCCGAGAAGGCGCATCCGATTCAGGAAGAGGAGTTTATCAAGGTTGAGCGGATCAAGGGGAAACTCCTGCTGATTGGGTCTGAGGATGATGCATTATGGGAAGCTGCAAAGTACATTCGGCGGATGGAGGCGCGCCTCGCCGCAAAGGAGCATGAGTGTGAGGTGGAAAGCTACATATATGAGCATGCGACTCATTTTGTCTTCCCGGAGGGAATGGTTAAGACGATACTTCCCATCGGAGGTGACCTGCTGACAAGAGTCTTTGCAGCCGGAAGACAATATCCGAAGGAGTGCAAGGCAGCGAGAATTGATATTGAAAAACGTATTACAAAGGCCATCAATGAATGGAAGCTGTAACCAGACGACTGTCAGTAAGAATTGAATTTGCGTTAAAATTTTTGTAAAAATTTGTCTAAATTGCGAAATTTTCACTTGAATTATGACTTTTGACCTACTATAATTTATCTCAAAATGAAACAAAAGAGAATAAAATTGGAGGACAAAGAGATGAATAGTAAGATTGAAAGCGAATTGAAACAGAAATCTATCAAGGATAAGTTATATCTGGTATCAAGAATTGTCACAATCTCTCTTGCGGACCTTACAATAGCGGCTTTGGTATCGCTAATCATAGGAAAGAATTACATTGGCACCGCAGTCGTAGCGGCTTTCGCAATTGCCGGAATTGTTTTTGATCGTATCGTACTTAAAATGCTTGGCAATCTGCTGGTTGAGCCGATTGAAAGCCTTGTAGTGGCGGCGGAGAAAATTGCCGCAGGTGATTTTGAGATCGGTGTATCTTATGAGTCGGGAGATGAGCTGGGAACGCTTTCCGATACCTTTGAAACTGCGGCAGGCGTGTTAAAACAGGTGATTTCAGATCTTTATGCAATGGTTAAGAGCTTTTCCGAAGGTAACTTTAACGTGCAGAGCAGCTGCCCGGAGGCTTATGTCGGACAGCTTGGCAAGGTTCTGGATGAGCTGAACGAGATGGTTGATAAGGTCAGCGCAACAATGCATGGCATTCAGGATTCCTCTGGGCAGGTTTCCGCAGGAAGCGGTCAGCTGGCTGAGAGCGCACAGGAGATTGCGGAAGGCGCTACGAATCAGGCAGCAGCTGTGCAGGAGCTGGTAGCAACGGTAGACGAAGTAACCAGTCATGTTTTGGAAAATACGAAATCTACGGATATTCTACATGATAAGGCAAAGCAGGTCGGCATCGAGGCGGACAGAAGCCAGAAGAAGGTAGACGAACTGGTTGAGGCAATGAAAAAGATCAATGCCACAACGAAGAATGTCGAGAAAATCATTGCTGACATCGAGGACATTGCGTCCCAGACAAATCTGCTTTCCCTGAACGCTTCTATCGAGGCTGCTCGTGCCGGTGAGGCAGGAAGAGGCTTCGCGGTTGTAGCGGATCAGATCAGACAGCTTGCAGAGCAGAGCGCAGGTTCTGCCGTTGAATCGAAAAAGCTGATCGAGGAGTCCCTGATCGAGGTTGAGGTCGGCAACAAGGTGACAAAGGAGACCGGCGAGGCAATCCATAAGGTAATGGATGAGCTGGATAAGATTATTCAGGAGGTAGCAAATATCCGTACCGCATCGGATAAGCAGACGGAATCCGTTGAAGAGATCAGAAAGGGTGTTGAGGACATCAACGATGTCATCCAGTCTAACTCAGCAACGGCGGAGGAGACTTCTGCGACAAGTGAGGAGCTGGCGGCTTCCGCAACGACATTGAATGAACTGCTGGAGAAGTTCTCCTTGCGTGATTAAATTGCTGAAACTACAGAATGTGAAAGGTACAGCTGCCCAAACAAAAGGGTGGCTGTATTTTTTATAGCTTTCTCGCAAGTGACGTTGTGCAAAATGTACAGACCACCGCAGGCACGCTTGCGCTTTGCTTCGCTCGCAGCGGCGCGTAAGTCTCCACAATACGGAGACTAAGCGCAGGCGGCTCCAGAGTGCACTGCTTGTGGTCATGTACATCTTGTGCAACTGTTGCCGGAAGTATAGATTACTTTGGTACATGAGAGATAAATTGCATTAGTATAGTATTGACAAAAGAGTTAGGATAGACTAACATGAGCTTGTGTTGGAGGAGGGGGAGATCATCGTCGCTGGAACCGATCTGACAAAACTGAGCAGAAAAGAGCTTGGAGAGTATCGCAGGAAGAAGATCGGGGTCGTTTTTCAGGCGTATAATCTGATTGCAGAATTAAATGTGAGGGAAAATATCCGTGTAGTGCAGGACATTTCCGAAGCGCCGCTTAGCATGGATGAGTTGCTGGAGGATCTCGGAATTGCGCGTCATGCCGGGAGTTTTCCTTCCGAGTTATCCGGTGGACAACAGCAGCGGTGCGCTATCGGCAGGGCTCTGATCAAAAACCCGGAGATATTCCTGTGTGATGAACCGACGGGAGCACTGGATTCCGCTTCCGCAAGAGATGTTCTTGGTCTGCTTTTCAGCTTCCCGTTTGCAAAGGCGTTCTGTGGGTTCTATTTCGCGGATGCGGAGTATCTGGATTATGTTGTAAGGCTTCCGTGGAAGCTGATGCTGGTTGCGTTTCTGATTCCCATTGTAGTCTATGGGGCGGTGTCTTACCTCGTATTGTGCAAAGTGTTAAGCTCCGACATTGTTCCTGAGTATGGCTTTAATGGATTACCGGCGGCAGGTCGAGAATTTGTCCCTGACAGCAGGTATTGTGTTGAGGCTGTTGAAGGTGTTGGGAATGCTGATCTGCGTAATGATTGTTGTGATGATGTCCGGGATGATCGTGGAGGAGAGCCGGAGAAATATTTCCATGCTCGGTGTGCTGGGGTATCTCACGGCATATTCCATGATCCTTGCCGCGGCGCAGTCCTCGGGAATGATTATGAGCCTGCCGGTCAAAGCGGTGACAATCCTGAGCAGCTTTCTGTTTGTCGCCGTGGCATACCTGCTGGCAATGCTTTTATCCGGACGGAAGCTGAGGAAGGTGGACATGGTCGAGAGCCTGAAATGTGCGAGGAGTAAACGGTAATAAGCCTGATGGTTTGGTCTTGCCATTTAAAATAATTAGACAAGAAACCCCCACGAGTTGCCGCTCGTAGGGGTTTCGGTGTTTCAGATGGAACAAATCAAAAACTACCCGAAATATCTGTTCAGAAGTCCCTCAAATGCCTTACCGTGTCTCGCCTCATCGCGTGCCATTTCGTGCACGGTATCGTGGATGGCATCCAGACCAAGCTCCTTAGCTCTCTTTGCGAGGTCTACCTTACCGGCGGTAGCGCCGTTCTCGGCATCGACTCTCATCTGCAGATTCTTCTTTGTGGAATCGGTGACAACCTCGCCCAGCAGCTCAGCAAACTTTGCAGCGTGTTCAGCCTCCTCGTAAGCAGCCTTCTCGTAGTACATGCCGACCTCAGGGTAGCCCTCTCTGAAGGCAACTCTCGCCATAGCAAGATACATGCCGACCTCGGAGCACTCTCCGTTAAAGTTGTCTCTGAGATCCTGAATAATATCCTCTCTGACTCCCTTTGCCACACCTACAACGTGCTCGGCAGCCCATGTTCTGTCATCGGACTGAGCCGTGAACTTCTCAGCGGGCGCATGGCAGATCGGGCACTCCTCCGGTGCGCTGTCTCCCTCGTGAACATAACCACATACCTGACATACATACTTCATAATCATAATCTCCTTTTCTTAATAAAATGAATCCCCTTAGGGGTTTTCCGACTTTGTGCAGTTTCCGCAGGTGCCGTAAAAATAAGTGACATGGCCGGCAATGTGACCGTCAAAGTTGGCTCCTGCAATCTCCGTAATCTGTTCGATACTGTTCATCTCCAGATCAATCACGCTTCCGCATTCCGTGCAGACGAAATGATAATGAGGAGAGGTGTCGGCATCAAAATGATCCACACCGTCACCGACCCGGAGCCGTTGAATCTCCCCGAGATCTGCAAGGAGCGTGAGGTTGCGGTAAACAGTTCCCATGCTGATATTCGGATTCTGCTGACGAACGTTTGTATAGACAACATCTGCGGTGGGGTGATCCTTCCGCGTCATCAGGAACGCCTTGATCAGCTCGCGCTGTTTACTGTGTTTTAAAGCAGTCATCCGTGCCTCCTTTCATAACAGTAATCATTACTAATTTCATTATACAAAAAAGAGTATGTTTGTCAAGTGGTTTGTTCAAAAAATTTAAACGATTCGTTCCAGACGGCTGCCAAGACGGCTGAGCAGCTCGTTTGCAATGGTATGACATTTTCCGGCAAGCTCTCCGGCGGTGATCTGTTCCGAGCCGGAGCCCCCGATGAGCACAGCGGTATCGCCCTGCTTAACAGCAGAAAGCTGGCTGACATCTATGAGTGTCTGATCCATGCAGATCCTGCCGACAATGGGAGCGCGCTGTCCGCCGATCAGAACCGAGCCGTTGCCGCAGGAAAGCTCCCGGGGCAGTCCGTCCGCGTAGCCGATCGACAGAACGGCGATCTGCATGTCATGATCCGCGGTGAAGGCGAGACCATAGCCGACGGATTCTCCGGCATAGAGGGTACGGACGGATGCCACGCGTGCCTTCAGGGAGAGAACAGGCTCCAGAGGGCAGATTTCATGCAGATTCCGGGTATCAGCTTCGGTGCTGAATAAGCCGTAGAGGGCGATGCCGGGACGTACATAGCTTTCAGCCGTCCCGGGGTAGTTCAGCATTCCGTAGCTGGAGAGAAGGTGGATTCCCTTACAGGAAACGCCTTCCTGTGACAATGCCTTTACGACCTGCCGGAATGCAAGAATCTGGCTTTCGGTAAAGGCATGGCAGTCCGGGGCGGCGGAATCACAGGCGGACAGATGGGTAAAGATGCCGTCTACAAGCAGATTTTTCATCTGATAAACTGCAGCAATGTGCTCAATGTCCTCACAGCGGATGCCGAGGCGGTGCATACCGGTATCGACGGCAATGTGGACATGCAGGCGGATGCCGCTCTGCTGCATTTTTTCCGCGTAAGCATAATCCGTGACAGTCTGGGTCAGCCGGTAGCGGCAAAGCAGTGAAAACTCCGTGGGGTGGGTGTAGCCGAGGATCAGGATTTCTCCGGTGATCCCTGCCCTTCTCAATTCGATACCCTCCGCGGCACAGGCGACGCAGAAGCAGTCAATGCCGAGGCGGTTCAGCTCCCTTGCAATGGGGATG
>USGM01000150.1 GCA_900554205.1 uncultured Lachnospiraceae bacterium | reverse complement strand
GCATCTGCCCGTTCCTGGGCGTTTCCAAAAAGCTGGATTCCTCTGTGGGTATGTCCGGCGCTGTCATCTTCGTCATGTTCATGGCAACGGCCGTTACCTTCCCCATCCAGATCTTCATTCTGGACCCGGCTGGTCTGAGCTATTTGCAGACCATCGTGTTCATTCTGGTCATTGCTGTTCTGGTGCAGTTCATCGAGATCTTCCTCAAGAAGTACATCGTTGCACTGTATAACTCGCTGGGCGTTTATCTGCCCCTGATCACCACCAACTGCTGCGTGCTGGCCGTGACCATTCTGGTCGTGGGCGACTACGGCGCCGATGTGGCTGCACACGGCTTCGGCTACGCCTACATCGAGGCTCTGATCTGCGCCATCGGCGCAGATCACCTGCTTCTTTAAGAGCCTCTTTCCTGCAGCACCTTACACATGGTATAGTGGCGGTACTGGAGGTGCGATGCGGATGAAGACAACAATAACCTTTGAATTGGAAACCAACATCAGGGAGCAGCTGGCGGCCATCTGCTCCCGATATAATCTGTCGCTTGAAGAGGCATTTACTTCTTTTGCAGAGGTCGTCGTCCAAGCGGGAAGGCTTCCATGCGACATGGAAGTGCCTAACGCGGTGACTCAGGCAGCGATGGCTGCCGCTGAGAAGGGCGAGGGGCTGTCCGGCGCATTCGACTCCGCGCCTGAACTGATGGCCGCTCTGGGCTATACACGGGGCAATTCGAGACGCTATACGCTCGAAGAACTGGACAACGAAGAATGATGCCGAGATGAAGTGCTGCAACTCATCCGTGGACTTTGAAGCCTAACAACGTGTCAAGATAAAGGGCATCCCCGTGACTACAAGTGATGCTATTATAAAAGTGGACACGGAAGGGTAGAAAAAAGCCTGTCCGTGGAGTATCATAAAGGTGAGTATTCTACCGGAAGGGAGCTCGTCTTTATGTCTAAACACTTGAATCCGTTGGAAAAGGAATTCCTGATCCGGCAGTACAAAAGCAACTACCGTATCAAAATGAGTGACTTCTGCGAAGCAAACCGCATTTCAACCGGTGCATTCCAGAAGTGGATTAAGCAGTATGATGAGGGCGGCTTGGAAGGTCTGGCTCGTGCAGATAGTGAGATCAAGGATGTCCTCCCGGAGGGAATTGACCGAACGGAGGAATCCTACAAGCGTGAGATACTCAAGCTGCGAATTGAGAATGAACGGCTTAAAAAAAACTATGTCGTGCAGACGACGGATACTGGGGAACAGGAGTTCATTCGTTTAAGGCCGAAGAATTCGAAATCGTAGAACTGCTGTCCAGAGACTATGAGGTTCAGGAACTGTGCTCTCTCATGGGCGTCAGTCGGTCTGGCTATTACAAGTGGAGGAAACGGGACAAGAGTACGCGGGATCTGAGGCGTGAAGAAGTTATCGCGTTAGTCTCCGAAGTCCATAAGGCCCATCCATCCCACGGCTACCGTTGGGTAGCGGCTTTTATACGAGTCAATTATCAGCAGGATATAAGCGATAACTATGTGTACAAGGCCTTTCGTTTTCTGGGAATAAAGGCAAAAACCAAGCATCAAGTACATTATCGCCCCAGAAAAATACGAGATTTGTACCCAAATCTTATCTTCACAACTTGGGATACCGTAGATCGGCCTCGCCAGGTCATTGTGTCAGATATGACGGTATTAAAGCCGTGGATATTTTATCTTGAGCTGACACTCTACTTTGATGTGTTTACGAAACAGATACTCACATGGAAACTATCTGAACGCCGTGGCGGGCGGGAGCAGTATCTGGACGGTCTTGCGGATGTCGTTGAGCTGCTGCGTGGAAAGAAAGAACCAACCATTATCCATACCGACCAAGGCTCTGTGTATTCCTCAAAAGCGTACAACGAACTGATTCAGGACAGCAACATTGTCCGCTCCATGTCGCGGGCAGGTAAACCAACGGACAATCCTGTCAATGAGGCTCTAAACGGTTGGATAAAAGAAGAACTATTCATCGATTTTCGATTAGAAGAATGCCGTACGAGAGATGCTGTGAAAGATGTCCTGTGCCGCTATGTTGCCTTTTATAACCGGCAGCGTCCCTGCTTTGCAATCGGCTATGACACACCGGATAACTACTGCAAGCGTTTCTATCGAGGTGAGCTTGAAAAGAAGGATACCTTTTCAAAGCGCATCCTGACCGAAGAACCCAAATTCGTGCAAAAGCGGAAAGATATCATCTGCATTTCTTGAAAAGTGACAACGGATTCGACATAATTATATTGAAAAGTTTCCCTTTGAGGCATATAATCTGTTTGAAAAGTCATTGCAAGGAGGGACGACGATGCTGTTTCGGAAAATCGAATCTCTTATTGAAGACCATCTGCAAAGCGATTCAAAGAAGATCCTTCTGATAGACGGTGCGCGTCAGGTCGGAAAAACCTATATCATCCGACATGTGGGACATAAACTGTTTGAAAACTTCATCGAGATCAATATGGTGGAGGACTCCATCGGCCCTCGGCTATTCGCCGAAACGAAAACCGTCGAAGACTTCTACCTACAAGTCAGTATGCTGGAAGGCAGCAAGATGAAGCAGAAAGACAACACACTGATTTTTATCGACGAGATCCAGGCATATCCTCATCTGCTGACGCTGCTGAAATTCCTATCCCAAGATAATCGCTTCACCTATATTGCCAGCGGATCTTTGTTGGGCGTGACGTTGTCACAGACCACATCAATCCCTATGGGCAGCATCCGTAAAGTTCGGATGTTCCCTCTGGACTTCGAGGAATTTCTCTATGCCAACGGGCTGAACGAGTTTGCCATCTCTGCCATGAGAAAGAAGTTCGAGCGGCTGGAGGCACTGGATGAGCCGACTCACAACAAGATGATGGACTACTTTCGGAAATACCTGCTGGTCGGCGGTCTGCCGGACGCGGTCAATTCCTATCTGGAAAACCACAACATTCAGCTCGTCCGTGAGATCCAACAGGAGATCCAAGATTACTATGCCGCCGATGCATCCAAGTATGATGAGGAGCGTAAGCTGAAGATCCGCCGTATCTATGACCTGATCCCCTCCAACATGGAGAATAAGAAAAAGCGTGTCGTCGCACAGAGCATAGAAGATAAGAAGGGAAAGACCTTCGCAGATTATCAAGACGAGTTCGAGTATCTGATCAGTGCAGGCATTGCCCTCAATGTTCAGGCTATCTCTAACCCAGTATTCCCTCTGGTCGAGTCCACAGGGAAAAACCTGCTGAAGCTATATCTGAATGATGTGGGTATCCTGACCGGCATCCTTTATGGCAATAACATCCGAGCTGTGCTGGACGATGAAGCCAGCATCAATCTCGGCTCCGTCTATGAAAGCGTCGTAGCCAGCGAGCTTATCGCGCATGGTTACGAACTGTTCTATTATGATAATCGCCATAAAGGTGAAGTAGATTTCCTCATCGACGATTATGCCACCTTATCCGCCGTCCCCATTGAAGTAAAGTCCGGTAAGGACTATACCATCCACAGTGCGCTGAACAGCTTCGTGAAGAATGAAGACTATCATATTCAGAAAGCCTTCGTGGTGTCCAATGAGAGAACGGTCTCTACGAAGGGAAAGATCATCTATATCCCCATCTACTATATCATGTTCTTCCAGCACGGTCTGGAGGATAGCGAAGCAATGCGGTTTTGAATCAGGCAACTCATGACAAGCTCCCCAGGTCAATTGACCTGGGGAGCTCCATATTTTCGGGGATCTCATCGTCTCTCAAGAAGATACTCACCGCTGTTTTTTCAGAAATTCGATCCCCAAATACATTTTCGCGCGGTGAAAATATGCATTTACGGACAGAGAACGTGGTTCTGAATTGCGAGAAATCAGAAACGACGGCAATATAAATGAAGAGACATCTGAAAGAAAGCTGTGCCCGTGCTTATGACTTTCGACGAATTTTGCGCGGAGTACAATGTGACACGCAGCGAACAGCAGGAGACCGCCGTTCAGAGGACATAGCGAAATATATAGATAGCTATCTCTGGTAGCGACCAGTATGCGCATGGCGGAAACCGGTGAGTGTCAGCCCAGTGAGCTGCCTAAATCGCCGCTTCATCAGCTCAACACTTGAATACCCGCTGCGCATAGCAATCTCCTGCAGCGAGAGCTCTGTGTCGGACAGCAGTGCCATGACGTAGCTCAAGCGCGTGTAAGTGACGACTTTGGCAAAGCTCTCACCATAATAGTCCAGGACCATACGCTGAATATGGCGCGGCGTGTAGTGCAGCCGTTCGCTGATCTGCGCAAGAGACTCTCCGGATACTGCGCAAGAAATGATCTGGCGGAGCAACATGTGCATGGTATTGCGCGCAAGATACTCATCGGAATCTTTACAGCTTTTTCCCTGTGAATAGCTGTTCTGCTGGAAGCTTGAAAGAAAGATATTTGATAATTGGTTGCGAACTTTCAGCACGTCGCCGCAGGTCCGTGTGCTCATGTATTCGTTCAGCATCTCGATTTCGGCGCGCATACGCCTGCCGATTGGGAACGCACTGTAATGTTGACGAAGAAAATCAATAATCAGGTTTTCCTCATCTTTAGTAAACGGCTCAAAGTCACCGGCATCTCTTAGCTGCGGAACGACCTTATAGTAAATTACAAGCATCCGCGCGCGAGGCGCCCGCTGAAATATAAAACGGTGCGGCACGCCATTGCCGACCTGAAAGACCGTGTTTTCAGAAAGATGTATCTGTTCTGTTTCGGGAGCTCTAACTTCGACCGTTTGCTCGCCCTCCAGAACACAATACAAGATGCGGTAACAGCTCCGTATCTCCGCCTGATAAACCGTCTGATCCGGATGCAGGCATTGGACATTAAAGATGATTACCTTCTGACTGAAAAAAGGCAGAGTTCCCATATATCCGCTGAGCAGATCCAAATGCTCGCAAACACCCATAGCCGTGCCCCCTCCCGTGTTCCTCGTATTTTGCATTGCTCCATATGACGATCTGCACTCTTATGCCCATTATACCAGATATGATAAAAAAGGAAAGAAAAAGAGGCGTTGCTCTAAAAATTGTTAAATTTTACACAATTATTAGAGAAAACGACATCTTTTCTTATGAAGGTGTCACATCTGTGAGTTGTGCGTCGTGTATAGATTCTGTAAAATATTAAAAAAAGAGATAAGCCTGTTTCATTTTCTTAAGTGTTTGATGGGAATGATCTCTTTTTTCTCCCTCGTCACACAATTCTGATGAAGGACTAAAAGTAAAAGGAGGACATGATAACTATGGCAGACCAGAAAGAAATCACCCGTCTGCAGGATCTGGCGTATGAAATGCGTCGAAAACTGCTGAATCTGTGCGGCAGCTATCAAGGTGCCGTGCATATCGGAGGCGATCTGTCGATGACAGATCTGCTCATCGGCCTGTACCATCACGCGTTGAACGTCGACCCCAAGGACATCAAGATGCCCGAGCGCGATCGTTTCATTCTCAGCAAGGGACACGGCGCAGTCTGTATGTATATTGCAATGGCGATGCGTGGTTTCTTTGATTATGACGAGATTGTGCGGACCTACGGTCAGCTCGACAGCGCCTATGGTATGCA
>USGM01000149.1 GCA_900554205.1 uncultured Lachnospiraceae bacterium | reverse complement strand
ATGGCGCAAATAAGTGGCAGCAGATCAAGCATATCACACTGCCGGCGCTTGTACCGATGATTACGGTAATGCTCCTTCTGTCGGTTGGTAACATCATGAGATCCGACACAGGTCTGTTCTATCAGGTCACGAGAGACAGCGGAACGTTGTACTCGACGACGCAGGTTATCGACTCGTATGTACTGCATGCGATCTTTAAGAATCCGAACTACGGATTTGTGTCTGCGACGACACTCTTCCAGTCGGTTGTTGGTTTGCTGATGATGCTGTTTGCTAATGGGCTGGTGAGAAAGATTTCACCGGAAGATTCCCTGTTCTAAGTAGAGGAGGAGTATGATGAGTAAGACAAAGAAGATAAAAAATGCGGATCTGGCTCCTTCCAGAAAGACAAAGACGGGCATCGGACAGTACATATTGGGATTTTTCCTTCTGATTTATACTTTGTTCTGCGCATTGCCGATTTTACTGGTTTTCATCGCTGCCTTCACGGATGAGAAAGCGATTGCCCAGAACGGTTTCAGCTTTTTCCCGGAGAAGTGGTCTCTGGATGGTATCAATTCGGTTCTGCGGTATGGAAAGCAGCTGCTTGTGTCCTATGGAGTGACCATTTTCATCACGGTTGCCGGCACGTTGTTCGGACTGCTGATCATGTCCATGTTTGCTTATGCGATCAGCCGTAAGGAATTCAGACTTTCCAAGTTTCTGTCGGTTTACCTGCTGATCCCGATGCTGTTCAGTGGCGGACAGCTGTCCTGCTACATTATTTACACATCGCCGAATTACTACAATTTGAAGGATAGTCTGCTCCTGCTGATTCTTCCGCTCTGCGTGACGACCATGAATGTCATCATCCTGCGGACCTACATCGCAAACAGCATTCCTTCCGAACTGATGGAAGCGGCAAAGATTGACGGCGCCGGAGAGTACCGCACCTTCTTCCAGATCACACTGCCCCTTCTGAAGCCTTCACTGGCGGCAGTAGGCTTCATGATGGCAACGACATTCTGGAATGACTGGCAGAACGCACTTTTGTACATAAAATCAGACAACAAGAAGCCGTTGCAGCTGCTTCTGGTAAACATCCAGAAGAGTATCGAGTTCCTGCTGAACAACTCGAACGTGCCTGCGTCGGCAAGAGCGGCAATGGGTGGAGCAATTCCCCAGTATTCCGCTACCATGGCAACCGTTATCGTTGTCATCGGACCTATCATGATCGTTTACCCCTTCTTCCAGAAGTATTTCATAAAGGGACTGACGGTCGGCTCTGTAAAAGGTTAAACATGATATTCCGGGTCTGCGTATAGTGCGCAGCCCATGAGAATATAAAAAACAAGGGAGGTTTATACCAAATGAAGAAAAAATTATTATCCACGCTGCTGGTAACAGCTATGGCAGCAGGCATGCTGACAGGTTGCGGCAATACTGCCAGCTCCTCAACACCCAAGACAGATGACGGGAAGGTTGTCATCAATGTCACAAGAGCAACCTTTAACCTTGCAACTCCTGACTCCAATCAGGTTAAGAAGGTTGAAGATGCAATCAACGCTTACATTGCAGACAAGATCAATGTAAAGATCAACCTGACCGACATCGGTTCCGGAGAGTATACCGACAAGGCAAATACGTCTCTGGCAAACAAGGAGATCAATCTGCTCTGGACAGCATCATGGGAGAGCACCATCGGCACAAACGATCTGGTTCCCCAGAACGCAGTTTATGACATCACAGATCTGTTGAAGGGAACAACACTCTACAACTCCATGGACGCAGGACAGTGGGAAGCTACCAAGTACAACGGAAAGAACTACTTCATTCCTGTTTACAAGGACAACGTAGAAGGCTATGATCTGATGTTCCGTCAGGAACTGGTTGACAAGTATGGCTGGGATCTTTCTTCTGTTAAGAAGCTGGCTGACATCGAGCCCATGCTGGCTGATGCAAAGAGCGAAGGCTTGAAGTATCCTTTCCTTACCCAGAAGACCGCTATGTTCTACAGATATTACATCAACAGCTTTGACTTCTTCACTGCTGACGCTACTTCCAACTGGGTAGCTGTTGACAGAGACACCAACGAGGTTGTCGATGTGATCCAGACCCCTGAGTACAAGGAGTTCTGCGATCTGATGGCTAAGTGGGCAGAGGCTGGCTACATCTCCGAGGATGATGTTACCAAGACCACAACCGATACCACAACACAGACTCAGGACTGGGCTATTTCCTGGTGGACAGATATTCCTGTAAACGCAGAGGCTAACAGCCGTTACAATCAGGAAGTTGCTATGGTTCCTATCACAGACAGATGGGCACACTCCACTTCTGCTCTTGGTTCCTGCTACTGCATCACCGCTAACAGCACCGAGGAGCAGGCAAAGGCTTGTATCGACTTCATGGGTCTGCTTTACACAGACAGCAAGCTTGCTGATATGTACACCTTTGGTATCGAAGGCGAAGACTTCAACTACGATGCAAACGGCCAGATCGCTAAGACAGAGAACGGCAAGTACAACCACTCCATGTGGGAGTCTGCTTCCGCTACAATCGTTACTCCTGAGGCTGGAGAGCCTGCTGAAAAGGCAAGCTTGTACAAGGACTTCAACGGTGGCGCTAACACCTCCTGCGCAGCTGGTTTCCGTTTCGACAAGACTCCTGTAGCTGACAAGTACGCTGCATGCCAGACCGTATTTGAGCAGTACGGATTCGCTCTTGAGAACGGCGGTGTTGCTTCCGCTGATGTAGATTCCACAATCGCTGCATACCAGTCCGCACTGGACGAAGCTGGTTATCAGGATGTACTTGCTGAGTTCCAGTCCCAGTATGACGCTTGGAAGAAATAATGATTTGAAGAGCAGATGAAAGCTGCTTGAAGAGAGCCGCTGCCCATATGGAGAAAATCCAGCTGGGCAGCGGTTTCTTTACGCATTATTGTACTTGATTTTGCACATTATTGGACATGGACAAAATAGGGTAAAAATGCTATAATAAACAAAGAACGATGAACTGGAAATGCAGGGAACATTGGAAGAGAAAGAAGGGCTGACATGAGGATTGAAGAATTCTGTGACATGGGGAAATTTGAACAGATCATGAAGAACTGGGCGCAGAGCACAGGGCTTGCGACGGTTGCGGTGGGAGCTGACGGAAAGTATATCAGCGGCTGCTATAATTTCACAGAATTTTGTATTGATCTGACAAGGGGGAGCGCCGAGGGAAAAAGGCGCTGCGAAAAGTGTGACCGTGAGGGCAAGGGAGTTTATCCGTGCCATGCGGGACTGGTCGATTTTGGAATTCCCATTACGCTTGACGACGGCACTGTGCTTGGCAGCGTGATCGGCGGGCAGGTTCTGCCGGAGAACCCAGATGAACAGAGGTTCCGGGCGACGGCGAGAGAGCTAAACATAAATGAGGATCGGTATATTGACGCGCTCCACAAGGTGAATGTCAAGACCAGAGCGGAAATTGAAGCATCGGCCAACCTGCTCGGCGACGTGATCAATATGTTCGTGCGCGCAAGCTATGCCAGCATGAGAAATGAAGAGCTTGTGAACGAGCTTAAGGACGGAATTGCAGTAGTGGCAGAGCAGATTGTGGAGGCGAACGAGAGCACGAAGCAGATCGAGGGGTACGGAAAGAAGCAGCAGATACTGGCGCTGAATGCTTCCATTGAGGCGGCGAGAGCGGGCGAGTTTGGCAAGGGCTTTTCGGTGGTTGCAGGCGAGGTTCAGAAGCTCGCCAGAGATATGTCCGTGGCGAGCCAGAGCATTAAGAGTAATCTTGAGGAGCTGACGAAGACGATTACGGGGCTGAATCAACCGTAATTCCCTAAGAAAAAAAGATTGCTATGTGAAAATAAAAGGAGTATAATGTCCCTGTATCAAGGGGATATAGCTCAGCTGGGAGAGCGACGCGTTCGCAACGCGTAGGTCAGGGGTTCGAGTCCCCCTATCTCCAGATATGAAAAGGATGCCGTTATAGGCATCCTTTTTTAGCGGAGATGATGGGATTTGAACCCATGCGCCGGGAGACCCGACCTACCGGATTTCGAATCCGGACCCTTCAACCACTTGGGTACATCTCCGTGCAGTTTTGAACCGCTTTTCTATTCTACAGTATTATCAGATTTTTTGCAAGACTTAGGTGTAAGTTTTTCTAAAATGGTTTTTCTGAAATCATCTTTCTTTCGGTTGCAAATTCAGCCTGAAAAGGGTAAACTTTAAAAGGGACAGAAAGTGGTTATACTTGATACAACAGAGAATAGCGGGAGGACGAGCGCATGAAGAGAATCGGTATGTTGACCAGCGGCGGAGACTGTCAGGCATTGAATGCGGCCATGAGAGGCGTTGTGAAAACGCTGGATGCAAGCAAGGAACAGGTGGAGATCTATGGCTTTCTGGATGGCTATAAGGGATTGATTTACGGCAAGTTCTGTATGCTGACAGCGAAGGACTTTTCGGGTATCCTGACAAAGGGCGGAACCATACTGGGAACTTCCCGGACTCCCTTTAAGACGATTCAGGATCCCGATGAAAACGGTCTGAACAAGGTTGAGGCAATGAAGCAGAATTACTATAAGCTCCAGCTCGACTGCCTTGTTATTCTGGGCGGCAATGGTACGCATAAGACGGCAAATCTTCTCCGTGAGGAGGGATTGAATGTCGTGACGCTGCCTAAGACGATCGACAATGATCTCTGGGGAACGGACATGACCTTCGGCTTTCAGAGTGCGGTGGATATTGCCACGGATGCAATCGACTGTATTCATACGACGGCGGCTTCCCATGGCAGAGTCTTTATCGTAGAGGTTATGGGACACAAGGTTGGCTGGCTGACACTTAACGCCGGTATGGCGGGTGGTGCGGACATTATCCTTATACCCGAGATCCCTTATGACATCGATAAGGTGATAGAGAAGATCGAGGAGCGGGACAGCAAGGGCTGCCGCTTTACGATCATTGCGGTCGCCGAGGGAGCGATTTCCAAGGAGGACTCGCTGCTTTCCAAGAAGGACTATAAGAAAAAGATGGAGAAATATCCTTTCCCGTCGGTTTCCTATGAGATAGCAGCGTCTATTCAGGAGAAGACGGGACGCGAGGTTCGTGTGACGGTTCCGGGACACATGCAGAGAGGCGGAAGTCCCTGCCCGTATGACCGCGTGTTTGCCAGCAGGCTTGGCGCGGAGGCAGGAAAGCTGATTCTGGACGGACAGTACGGATTTATGGTCGGATATAAAAACAGAGAGATTGTCAGGGTGCCGCTGGAGGATGTCGCAGGAAAGCTCAAGATGGTAGAGCCGGATGCGACGATTGTTCAGGAAGCGAAGATGCTGGGCATCTGTTTTGGAGACTAAGGACATGTCATATACAGCACTATACAGGAAATTCCGTCCGAATACTTTTGCGGATGTCAAGGGACAGGATCATATTGTCACAACACTGAAAAACCAGCTGAAGGCGAACCGTATCGGCCACGCCTATCTGTTTACCGGGACGCGCGGAACGGGTAAGACAACGATCGCAAAGATATTTGCAAGGACGGTGAACTGCGAGAATCCGACGGAGGACGGTCCGTGCGGGGAGTGCAGGATATGCAAGGCAATCGCGGCGGGAAATTCGGTCAATGTGGTGGAGATTGATGCAGCCTC
>USGM01000148.1 GCA_900554205.1 uncultured Lachnospiraceae bacterium | reverse complement strand
CCGCCGTAATGGTGAGTTTATTTCCGCTGACGCTGAAGGAAATACCGTCCTCGTTTGCGGAAAAGCTGTAATCCGAGAGGACACGGTTGCTGTCGGTCAGCGTGGCGGTGTAATTTGTGCCGTCCCAAGCAAGCTCTACGCTCTGCGCACGGTATGCGTTTTTGGACATGAAGCTGGGAACGGTTGAATGACGCTGCACACTGGCGACAATGCTGTCGTAATAGCTGCAAAACCGGCTGTAAAGCGGGTGTTCGGCGCTGACGGACTCCTTTACGGCGTCGTAGCTGCCGGGGCTGACGTGATCAAAGTCTGCGTCACGCTCTCCCACGATGGTTTCCCAGATCAGCACCTGCGTTGCCATCGCCTCTGCCAGTGCTGCGGCGTCAGCGGAGTTTTGGGAACGCCACGAGGTGCTGATGGGACCCGTGTAGCCGTACTGCATGATGCGCCCGATAAACAGCTTCATTTCGTAGGGCGAGATGGTGCTGTTGAAATCTGCGGGCAGGTTGTCCCAAAAGGTTTCGTCCTTGCTGGTGTAGCGGTCGCCGGTTTCCTGCGCCGTTCCCGGCTCGATGCAGTAGCAGATGTTGCCCTCATACGAGTGCATCGCTCGGATGGTGGTATACTTGGAGTTCCCGGAGTACCAGCCGTTCATATACTGAAGATTCGGGTGTCCCCAAGAGCCGCCGTAATCGAGATTGGCGTCTCCGCTTCTCGGAAAGGAAATGAGGTAGACCTCCGCCTGCTCTCCTGCGGCAAAGGCGGTGGTCGTGCCAAGCCCCACAAGGGCGGTCAGGCACATCACGAGGGAAAGCAGTCCTGCCATCCCTCGCTTGAAAAGGTTTCGTTTCATTGGTGTTTTTCCTCCTTGTAAAAAGTAAACGCACCGTTTTCACGATGCGTTTCAGAGTGATGTTTGGTTTTGTTTTTATGCGTAGCCGATATACACCTCGTAGGAATTGCCGCTTGTCTGCTCATACCAAACCCAGACCTCGGTGATGTCGCTGTCCTTAGCATAGCGGTCAAGGTAGCCCTTGATGTCCCGTTCGGTGTACCTGCACTTGGAGCCTGCGGCAATGGGGTTGTCCCAGCAGTAGGCGGCTCCGCTGTCCAGCGTCAGCCCCACGCTTTCGGCATAGCTCTTGGCAAAGTTGACCCAGTAGCCGATGTCAAAGGACGGCTCGGTGGGCGGCTCCGTGGATGGTTGTGTCGGCTGGGGAGGTTCTGACGGCTTCGGTTCCTCGGTTGCCGGAGGGATGGGCTGTTCTGTTTCGGATGGAGCCGGTGAAGCTGTGGTTTCCGACCGACGCTCGGACTCGTCCTTCTTTTGCTGCGGATCGCTTGTCTGCGGCGGCGTTGTGCCGCTTACTGGATGTTCGGGAACCGGTCGGCGTTCGCTTTCCGCGCTTCCTTCCGTTTCCTCATCTGCTGTCTGTGCGCTTTGTGCTTCGGGTGGCTGAGCCGGGGCTGTCTGTTCTGCCTGAGAGGTATCTTTTCCGGCAGCTTCTTCTGTCTGGCTCTCCGAAAAAGAAAACCCGTCGGGCTTTTCGGTGTTCTGTGAAGCCTTGCCGCACCCGGCAGTCAGGCACAAAAGCAGAATAAGGAATATGCTCAAAACCCTCGTTTTCATCGTGCGACCTCCTTTTCGCACTCATTTTAGCCGAAAAAAGAGGGGGAAATCAAGCCTGCGATGACGGCAGAACCTTTAATGATACCGCAAACCGGCTTTTTCGGGAACTTTGCGCTGTTTCCCTCGGCTCTCTTAGATAGCTATACTCAAGGGAGATAGAGTTTATTTAAGAGAGATAGATATTCTCTTTTCGGTTAGTCTGTTAGTATTCAAGGGGTTGGAGTGTGAGGAAGGGGAAGCGGAAAAACGTACTCCGCCTGCCGTTACCGGCTGTCACGATCCGCCCGCTGACGGAGAAAGCGGCTGTAATGCTCCAAGGCCTTCAGCACATAGTCCTCCGTTTGGCTGATGGGAATATTCTTGGGGATCAGGCTTCGCACCTTGTCCCCTCGCAGGATGATCTTTTCCCGCTGGTTGGGCTTTTCTTCACACATAATGGCGGACACCACCTCTGGCGTGAGCTTGCCCTCCGAAAAGAACTTCCGCATACGGATGGTCTGGTCATGGGAGGGCGTACACTGGTTCAGGTCGATTTCCTCTACCACATCCCGCTGGCAGCCCTCGTCCAGATAGGACAGCTCCACCGCAGGGCGCATCTTGATTCTGCCATCGTCCACAAGGTCAAGCAGTTCGGGGACAAGATTGGTAAGGCGGACATATCGCTGAATTTGTGTGTTGCTATCTGTGCCTTCGGCAGCTAAAAGCTCTCTTGACTTCCCGAAAAGATTATCGTGTCCCAGTGGGACACCATTTTCTTTGCTCGGTCTGCCTGCCTGACGCTTCATCGCTTCCAAGCGCATCTTGTAGGCAAATGCCTTTTCCGAGGGAAGTATCTGCGACCGCTGGTAGTTGCTCTCCACCATCAAAATGGTGGCGGCGTCACGGTCAAGGTCTACCACCTCGCAGCGGAGCGTTTCAAATCCGGCAAGCTCACAGGCTCGTTTTCTGCGGTGTCCCGAAACAAGCTCGTATCTGCCGTCCTCCTTCTGCCGGACGGTCGCCGGGGTGATGACTCCGCGCTCCTTGACGCTCTCCACAAGCTGTAACATATCCTCATCGTCCCGCACCTTAAAGGGATGGTCGGGGAAATTGTCGATCTCCGTCAGGGGAATGTCCCGGATTTTTGCCAGCTTTGCGTCGTCCCGTTCCTCCTGCGTGGAGAACAGGTCATCGAGCGTGTTCGTGGGAAGCGTGAAGTCGCTCTTTCTGCCTGCCATCGGCTAACACCTCCTTCGTGAAATCTGCGTAGGTCTTGGACACGGTGCTGTTCGGCTCATAGGCGTATATGCTTTTTCCCTTGGACGAAACCTCTGCGGCTTTCACGGCAACGGGAATGGTCGTCCGGTAAATCCTGATCCGGCAGCCGAAGTTCTCCCGCAGCGCCTCCACGGTGCTTTTGGCGAGATTCGTTCTGCCGTCCACAAGGGTCAGCAGGATTCCGTCGATGGCAAGGTTCGGGTTGGTGTGCTTTTTTACCTTGGCAATCGTGGACAGGAGCTGCGTCATTCCCTTTGCCGGCAGATATTGCGCCTGCACGGGAATGATAACGCTGTCCGCAGCCGTCAGTGCGTTAAGGGTAATCATACCGAGGGACGGCATACAATCTATGAGGACATAATCGTAGTTGTCCTTTACTTGGCTGAGATAGTTCTTCATCACGCTTTCCCGGCTCATTGCGGTCACAAGGCTCATCTCCAGCGCCGACAGCTCAAGATTCGACGGCACAAGGTCAACCTTTTCCTCGTGGCTGAGAATCCCGGCAAATGGGTCTTGGCTTTCCTCGCGCATTACCGCCGCCAGCTTGTTGGTCAGCGTCTGCGGCAGACTGTCTGAATCCCGCCAGCCGAGGCAGGCCGTAAGGTCGCTCTGCGGGTCTGCGTCTATGAGGAGTACCTTTTTGCCCTGCATGGCAAGCCCGATTCCGAGGTTGACCGCCGTGGTGGTTTTCCCGACGCCGCCCTTTTGGTTGCATATCGCTATGGTTTTACAGTTTGGCATCTTTCGTTTTCCTCCTTCTTTGTAGATTTCATAGCCGCCTGTAATGAACGGCTATGTATATGTCCGCAGTATTTGTCCTCAACGCCCCCTGCGGCGGCTTTCGCCTTCCGGGAAACACTTGGGTCACGGTGTGCTGCACCGTGTCATAGGGCTTTCACCTCTGCCGGGTTCTCCGCCAGCTCCGTAGAGAAGTATCATTATCATTCTGACTGTCATCGCCGTTCCGGTGGCAAACCGAATTTCAGATCAGGGGTTCTCGCTCTTGCTCCGAAAAGGAACAGTCACGGCGTACCTATCTTCGGGCTATCATCAGAACTAATGTCCCAAGTGCCTGTATATTCAATTTTCAAGGATCACGAAGAAGCTCCTGAATGAAGTCAGGAATTAACCCCTTCACTTACTCTGAATTAGGGGCGGCTTTTGGCAGGGTGTTTTTCAAAAAAGTTGAAAAATTTTTTCGTGACCCTCTGAAAACAAAAAAGCCGCCTTTCCGAAAGCGGAAAAGCGGCACAGGATTTAAGGCTATTTAATATGAAAAAGGCTGCTTACCCCCAAGCGGGGAATAAGCAGCCCAAGCTATGTTTAAATGTAGACAACTTTGAGTTTCTTCTTTTTTGCACGGATTACCTTTACCAACACCTCATCAACGGCATCGGTATATTTCCCTTGCTGCATACGGAGGTTTTTGAAATCAATTAGGGACTCAATAATCTCTGACCGTTCCTGATTGGTCAGGTAGATATGATATTTCTGTTCTTTCATTGTCTGACACCTCCTGATGCTTTCATTATACTTATAGAGGTGCAGAAATTCAAAGATGCAATTACACTATAGATAGAAAACAATAAGGCTCCGACCTTTTTGAGTCAGAGCCTTATTGCTCGCCTTTGCAAATGCCATTTTTCAGTGTTTTGAAATTATCGCCTTACCGGGCTGTGGCATTCTCTACACCCTTTCTTTTCTGTCAATTAAAAACTATTTTAGACTATATTCTTAATCCAGCGCTTAAACTCTTTGAATAATGAATCTCGACAGTACTTATTTAAAAGCACCATTATTGGTCTTTGATCAAATTCTGATATAAATAACTCTTTCAGCAGCGTTCCCTTTGCCGCAAACTGTATGGCAGGATTGAGGGAAATCGCCTTTTGCAAATCTACCCCTATTATATTCATCTCCGACTCAACCTCGCCAAGCAATTTTTCTCCTCTCCCCGTGGAAGTAATCACTAATGAAGTTCCTTTGTCATCGTTGAAGGCCGGGCAAATACTTTCTACTCCCCATAAATCCGCTAACATAATGTCCCAACAGCCATTAAAATTCTTCGCTTTGCAGGTGTAGCAGGCTGGACGCAGATAGCAATTCCGCAGGAAGCCTCTCATATATAAGTCATCCGAGTATTTTTTTGCGTAGTATCTACCGTCTGAGAAGCATACTACAAATCGATAGTTTCTCCACCCTTTTCCTTTATCTCTGAAAGAAACACAAGCAATACGACCTTTGTATCGGCTTTCCAGATAGTTCAAATACTTGCTCCACACCGCCGGAGAAGGTACCCCATGGCAGGCAACTGTCAATAAATACAGATTATCATATTTTATCGTAAGATATTTTTTTAATCCTATGATTTGGCACGGCGTTCCAGTAAACAGCACTTTACGTCCCTGCCTGAGAAGTTCTTCCGCTTCCGAATATGTATTGCCTATCTCACTCTGTACATATTTTGAGCCACGAAGTTTCTTTAGCTCTATTTCTGTTTCTACTGAAATGTGGCATACTGTCCGAAAATTTGGTGCAAATGCTGCGCCAAATACAACCCCGCCCTGCCGGATGATGTACCTAGCCAGTACGGTGAATACTCCCCCTGAAGAACTCTCTTGCCGAATATCATTATCCTGTACCACAGCAGCATATCCATGAGGAGTTGTACTGCCACGCAATGATACCGGCTGCAATACGGGGCACACCGCATCGCATGTCCTGCAATTTATACATCGTCCCTCATCGACACATGGATAGAAAAAACCCATCTCGTCCGCTCTCATAGCAATGCACTTTTGAGGGCAAGTTGCTGCACAAGCCGAACACCCGTAACATTGCGCTTTATCACTTATTAAATCCATCAGAATTCAGAGTCACCAACTTTCTTATCCATGTCCCACTCGGGTCCGTCCAGCAGAGGG
>USGM01000147.1 GCA_900554205.1 uncultured Lachnospiraceae bacterium | reverse complement strand
GGGCGAAATTCTGTATTGCTTCTTCCACAAGAATTCTTCTTTCTATAACGTCCGAGCCAGAATGTCGGAAATCAGGAGTAGCAACCTGACAGAACAGCAAATCGCGGTTGTGCTGGACTTTGTAATTCCATATATCGGCTGGTCCTTTGAAAACAAAGATACCTTCTTTATGAACGAGCGAATGCTCCAGACGCTGATTGGCGAGGCCATGCAGTGCATTAAAACTATGTTCGCGGGCAGTGAAACCAATCCATTCCCAGACTTTAAATACAGCGGGTCGGTGCTGCGGGCCGCTATTGCGTCATTTTATAGTCAAGATGGAGTGCTGGAGACGGCCACCATCCTGGCCTGTGCCTATGACTATCTCGGTATTGTATACCAGTATCAAATCAATGAAGGTGCCTTTGCGGATCGGATTCGATATTCATTCTGCCACCACCATTTTCGGGACTACTTCTCCGCTATGTGGGATGTGAGTCTGCTGGCCATGCTTCAGTGCGTGCCGGCTGGGACCTTTTCTGACTCGTACCGCAGTGCCTTAGCACTGGACAGTTTTCGACGTTTCCTGGACATGCGGTACTGGCAAACCCAAAAAGTACAGTTTATCAGTGAAATTCTGATGGAGCACCGGAACCAGCCACAACTGGACGAAAAAAGCCAGAACTGGTATCTGCCCCAGCCGGAGTATGACGAGGCTCGGGTACTGACGAATGCCATCGACTACTGCCGCAAACTACGCCAGGAAGATATTGAAACACGGTATATGCTGCCGAACATTCTTTCGGCTATTCTGCTTGGGCGGAAAGAGTATTCTGGGATGAACCTAAGTGGTTTGGATCTGCACAACTGCTGCTTTTTCAATATCAACTGCAGCAAGAGGGGAAAGACCGAAATCTTGGCTGCCAACTTCAGCCACTCAATCATATGCAAGGAGAACTTCCAGCCCGAGGATCACCAGGGCGCTATTATGGAGTATTGCTATTGCGGGAAGCAATGTTTCACCATTGACGACGAAGGGGTAATCAAGTGCTGGGATGCGCTGTCTGGCAAGCTGGAGTATGAGATGAGATCCGGAGATCCCTTGGGCGTTTCCGACTTTTCTACCAAAGGCTTCGTAAAGGTGTCCCATGACGGGCGCTGGCTGGCGGCTAAGGTCCAGGAGTCCTGCCCCGATGGCATCCACCTCTATGTGAATCTGTTCGATTTGACCGCCCCTACCCTACCGCCAAAGCGGATTGTGCCGTTAGGAACACACAATACACTTAATTATTTTGAGTTTACCGGGGATTCCCGTAGTCTCCTGATCCTCTGTGATTATAAGAGCGTTTACTGTATTGACATTGAAACCGGGAAGCCGATCCATAGCGGCGTGTTCGACCTCTATACGCAGAGCGAGCTCTATGCCGACTCCGCTAACGCTGAGGTCTTTGCCTATACCGCAGAGTACAACACCTATGAGACAGATGCGGCTCTAATGGAGACATGGGATAATGATGAAGGCTGCGATTATAGTAGCGACGAGGAGGACGAAGAGGATTTTCCGGACGGTATCCCTTGCGCGCTTTGTTCCCTTATCTTCACAACGGGCGAAATGCGCACACTGTACTTCTATACCGGAGAACCCGGCGTGGCACCGACCATCTCATATGACTACAGAACCAAGAGCTTTCTGATATATAATCATGACGGGCATCAAATCGAGCGGTTTGACTGCGTGTCCCTGCAGCGGACTATCATCCTGAAGGAGCTGCTGGCCGGGCAAGGCATCCCTCCAGCAGAGATTCACCCACACCCGGAGCATCGGAACGAGTACTATATCATGTACCCAAATGTATGCTTCACCGCGGTGATCGACGCAAGTGGGGCTGGAAAAATCCTGATGACCTACTCCATAGAGGGTGTGGAAAAGCTGCTCCCGAACTCAGACTTGAGTGGTGAGTTGAAGTTCAAGACCGCTGTAACTCCCACAATGAACCGGTTTATTGTGGGAAATGACTCTAATACCTACGAGTGGGACACGGAAAATGACGCTTTGGTGCGTAAGTACAACTGTGTCTACTACAACTGCACTGCGTTTTTCCCTGACAGTGCAAAAGAACTGGCAATCCTAGTTCATCGGCACAATGGAGTTTCCATCTTCCGGGGATCTCCGGCGAAGTTGTATACCCAGTTCTGCTTCCATGACCCAGAGTATCTGATTGACCTGGTCAGTTATGATGACATCCACAGTGTTTTGGCTCTGTGCTTTGCCCGGCCTGATCACGAAAAGGTCGTTCTCCTGGACGTGGTAACGAGTCGGGAGAGGATAATCTACTCCTCAATCCGGCCCGGCGAGACGATTGTGAGTATGTGCTTCCACGAGGATGGAAAGCGGCTTCTGATTACGACCCAGTATGAGTGCTATGAGTGCAACGTGGAGAGCGGGAAATTGATAACTGTGACGAAGGCAGGCCCGAACGAGCGCTTGGCAGCTGGCAACTACAGGGCAAATGAGGTTGAGGTGGCTGTAGTAGAGCACTCCAGCAAAGAGGAGCCCAGGGTAAAACCACACTGCACCTACTACCGGTGCAGCGCGGATGGAGTATATCTCCGCTCCTGGTACTATCTGATGCCGAAACTGGACGAAAAACTGTTCCGATACTTTCTCTATGCAACTGAAGACCTGGGCTTTAGCGGTTCAAATGATGAAAATGACGTCCAGCAGTACTGGGTGACAAAGGGTTTCTTCCTGGAGCGGCTTCCAGAGTTGGGGCGGTTCTTCAAGCCCCAGTGCTATATCTGGCGTGGGAATCGGCACTTGAAGCTGGATAAGGATTTCCAACCATTGGATGAAATCTTCGTCTGGCACAAGGCAGCTATAGCCAACCGATATGGCGTTGGCGATAGTGGGTTCAGCTATATGTATCTGGCGGATGATATGTCGGAAGCAATCATCACGGATAGCCGACGGCATCTGCTCTATCAGAAACCATTGCGGGGGCTCACATACCGGCAAATGAAGGATGCTTTTCGGAACTCATTTGCAGTTGTGCACCAGGATACTTATTGGGACTTAGCAATCCCTTGGTGGGATGGAACCTTGATTGGGTGTTTTGAATCCTATAATTTGATGCATATTGCTGCCGCTAACAACAAATTGCTGGGCGCGATTGAGTACCGCCCTGGAATCTCTATATTGAATTGCAAATTCAAGTAATGCTAAAAGTAGTAGTCCAACCGGCTTTAATGGATCCTGATTCATAACATCGGCAATATTTGAAAAAGACGAGAGTTTTTCGCCATTATAGAGCATACTTTACACTTAGCCTTCTACTAGAATACTTCGCTTTTGCGAAAAATGCGGGACACAGCAACCGATGCTAGTTGCTGCGTCCCGCATGACATTTTGCCCATCGTCGAAGACGGCATTTCACGTTTTGATTAACCTGTTTACCCGCTCTCTTTTATATTTTGAGTATACTGGGGGCATTGATTTTCTATATTGATTCGCCTTACAGTTCGTGCTGCGGCGCTATTGCCATGTGGTCCGTGAGCGTGTGGAGGCTAAGATCATACTGTTCTTGTGAAATCACTCTACGAGTGAGAAAAGTATCCAAGATGCCTTTCTGTTTCAGGAAAAGATGCTGTTGCTGTTCTTGCTTAGAAAGGCCCTGCCATTCATCTGTTATCGTAAAGTCGAGATCCATTATAATTCCCTCCCATAGTATTCATACAGGCTCTACTATACCATGGATGGTGGAGAAAGAAAATTGGCAAATCGACGGAATCTATGATGAATTTTTTATCAGCATGCATCTGCTTCCTCCGGCGTCGCGGCCCCGCAGGACTGCGGAGCCTTTTCTTTGGTTACAGCGTGGTAATTTTTGCGTTGCCATTGGTCTACCTCAAACGCGGAAACAATATGGCAGCAAAGGATAGACATGGGGTTCTCTCAAATTTGTCCAAAAACGGCTCAAAATCCTTCTCTTGGGAAGGGATGCTGCTCTTCCCCGAAGGCGGGCACACTGCAGCTTACAAGGGCAAACAAGGGGTGTTTCTGTATGGGGTGTTTGTGGGGTAACACAACAAGCCGGAGGCAGCAGATGTGAACGTTTACAGCGTGCGGCCACTTCCTCCGGCGTTGCAGCCCGTGAGGCTGTGGGAGTTCCCTTCTGCAGTATTGCCTTTCGCTGTCAATTCTATTATATGTAGATTATAAGACTCTTGACCTGTCGTTCCACGCAGCGAGATAGGCGAAGCTGGGCCAGAAACCGTCCCGGCAAAGAAGGTTTTGGGAAAGATGCTCTTTTTCAATGCAGTCCGGATGCAAAAGCAGACCGTACAATGTGATACCATATTCCAGGTCATCTTCTTCACTTTCCAGCATTTGCAGCATGGCCGAAAGCGGCGTTATACCGCTCCAGACCTGCATGGCCTTTTTATAAGCAGTATGATGTCCCACCGCCATGTCCAGACGGTAGTACTTCAGAAGTGTCGGCGCTTCCTCTGCACGGACTGCACTCAGCGTATGCCAGTAAATAACTGCAATACCCATTTCCTCATCGCAGAGGGACATACCATTCTCGAAAGTCTCCAACGCCTGTGCATACCGTCCGGCATAGTAATGTGCCAAACCGATCCGATAGAGGCAATCCAGTCTTTCCACTCCCAAGGACAGGCATTTTTCAAAATCAGCAATGGCAGGACCACTTTGCAGAGTCGTCAGGTACCGTCCCGCCCGAAGGCGAAGCAAGGGAAGGTTTTCCGGATCCGACTTCAGCCCCTCCGTATAGGCTGCAATGGCCTCCCGGTAGCGAAGCTGCCGGGAAAGGGCCTTCCCCAAGGTCATATATTTTTCTGTGGAGTCTGGCAGAGCCTTTGCCTGCATGACTGCCTGGGAGTCGGGAATTCCGGCGGGAAGATTGAGGATCTGACTTTCTACCCCGGCGTGCAGGGCATCAAACGGGTATTCCATCACAGCCCCCTTGTATACGGACGATAGCAGGCGGAGCAGACGATTTCCCCGTTTTGAAGGTGGGCAAAACTCTCGGCAAATCGTTCTCCGCACAGGGAGCAGGTAACGGTCTTGAAGATCCGGGCCTCCTCCGGTACCGGTGCCGGAGCTTTCTTCACGTCGAACATCTCATGAAAATCCCCATCCATGAGCCACGCCAGCCGTTCGTCCTTGGTTTTCTCCGGTGTCGGGCGCAGAACAAGGCGGAAGGACTTTCCGTCCGAACGACGATAAAAGGAGAAGGCGTTTTTCCCCTGCAGATTGAAAATCAAGTTCCCTTTTCCCACGGTACAGGACAGCAGCGCCTGAATGGCATCTACACCGCAGGCGTCGGTCTCGGCAATGCACACGATCTCCTCGTCCTCGGATGGGCTGTCACTTCCGAACAGCTCCCATGCGTACAGCACTGCCCGAAAGCCGACCGCAAGGCCGCCGCAGCCGTGGCCATGGAACGCCACGCATTTTTGCCACAGAGATTCCAGTTCCTTTTGCATCGTATGACCTCCTATTTTTCCTGAATGGCAGCCTGTCGGTGCTCAAAATACAGGCTGATGAGATAGAATGACAGCGACAGCAGCATAATGCACACGCCCGGTGAGAGCAGATAAGCATAAGCCTGGCGAAGAAAGGCGCCACGTTTATAGGCAAAGTTGATCATGGTACCCCAGGTGGGATGATACAGGTCCCCAAAGCCCAAAAAGCTCAGGGTGGACTCCATCATAATGCAGCCGTTGACCCCCAGAAGGAACCGGGAAAGCAATACATCATAGGCATCCTTGTCCACGGCGTCCAGATTCACCTGAATACCGAAGGCCTCCAGCTGGGTTTTGATCATTTCGGCGTAGCCCACATGGG
>USGM01000146.1 GCA_900554205.1 uncultured Lachnospiraceae bacterium | reverse complement strand
GATGATGCCAATCTGTTGTCCGAAAGTGAGGAGACGGCGCTGCGGGAAAAGACGGCGCGCTTCCTTGAAATGATACGCCGGTACAGGCATCTGACTGTATACATGCCTGTGCGGGAGTTGCTGACGAGGCTGATCACGGATTTCGATTATCTGAATTATGTGACGGCGCTGCCCGCCGGAAGCAAGAGACGAGCGAATGTGGAGATGCTTCTGACAAGAGCCTCCGACTTTGAGAAGACGAGTTATTTCGGATTGTTCCATTTCATCCGTTATATGGAGCAGCTCGAAAAATATGATGTGGACTACGGAGAGGCGGGACTGCTGGACGAAAACGCGGATGTCGTGCGGATTATCAGCATTCACAAGAGCAAGGGGCTGGAATTTCCCGTCACCTTTGTCTCGGGGCTGAGCAAGCGTTTCAACATGCAGGATGTGAATCAGTCGCTGATCCTCGACATGGATCTCGGGCTCGGCATGGATTATGTTGATCCCGTGAAGCGCATCCGCAACAAGACGATCCGGAGATGCACGCTTGCGAGAAAGCTGCGCGAGGAGAGTCTTTCGGAGGAACTCCGGGTATTCTATGTCGCCATGACCCGTGCGCGGGAGAAGCTGATCCTGACGGCGACGCTGGAGAATGCCGGGGAGAAGTGGGCGGCAGCAGAGGAGAGCGCCGGGGAACACCTATTGTATTCGGATTTCATCGAGAGCAGCAGTTACCTTGATTTTCTCATGCCGGTGCTCGGCAAGACAGGAATCCGGGTATCAGTGTGGAATGAGACGGATCTGGCGATGGGAGATCTTAGGGAACAGATCGAGCTTGGCGGCAGGGAAAGGCTGCTCGAGCATGCGGGGGAATATGGGGACGCGGAGGCGCTGGCGAAACTCCGCAGCCGTCTCCGGGAGAAGTATGCGTTTGAAAAGCTTGCCGGATTGTACACGAAGACCACGGTTTCCGAATTAAAGATCGCCGCCATGGCTGACAAGGACGAGGCGGCATATCACACCTTCGAGGAGAAGGAGGTACAGCCCTATATTCCCACCTTCCGCAGGGAGGAGGAAGCGGTCAGCGGAACCGTCCGCGGTAACGCTTACCACAGGGTGATGGAGCTGATGGATTTTGAACAGTTGATCTCTGAGCTTGGCGGTGCGCCTGGGGAGGATTACGAGACCTATCGCGGACATTGGAGGCAGGATAAGGCGGCGGTTGTGCTGAGAGCCTTTCTTGAGGCGGAGGTTGCAAGCAGGCGTTTAAAGCGGGAGTATGCCGATGCGGTCAATGTGCGCAAGCTGCTGCATTTTCTGGAATCAGAGCTGGCATACCGGATGCTCGCCGCGCAGCGCGAGGGAAAATTATACAGGGAGCAGCCTTTTGTCATGGGAGTCAGTGCAGCGAAGCTGGGCGGGGATTTCCCTGATACGGAGAGTGTGCTGATTCAGGGAATCATCGATGTGTTCTTTGAGGAGGGGGACGGTATCGTACTGCTCGATTATAAAACGGATGCGGTCTCTACGATGGAGGAGCTGAGAAACCGTTATGAGACGCAGCTGGATTATTACAGCGAGGCGCTGACGAAGCTCAGGCAGAGACCGGTCACGGAGAAGCTGTTATATTCTTTCCATCTGGAGAGGTATTAGGGGAGGTTCCAGCGAGTGACGTTGCGAGGGGGAGTTTTCCGCGAGGGACGTTGCGCGGAATGCACAGACCACCGCAGGCACGCTCTCGCTACCTTCCGCACGCAGCGGTGCGTAAGCTGTCGGAGTACGCCAGCTAAGCACCGGCGGCTCCAGAGTGCGCTGCTTGTGGTCAGGTGCATCCCGTGCAACTGTTACCTGCATATAGGTAGTGCAAGACGGTTTCCTTCATAGATATTAAGGATTTCCGGGAATTAAAATATTTAGGATTACTCCTCCGTTAATAAGAAGCGCTTGGTCTGGGGGACTTTGAGGAGGGCGACGGCGCCTGCCAGTGTGAAGATCAGCTCGGGCAGCATGTAGCAGCCATTATATAGAAAGCTGTAGAGGTAGGTGTTCTCGGTGGCAAAGCCGTTCCAGAGCTCTCCGAAGCTGTGCCAGATGACAACGCCGCTCAGGAAGTGCAGGACGAAGCGCAGTCCGACTGCGAGGGTGATGCCGCCAATCCATCCGGGAAGGCCTTTCTTGCGGAAGAGTCCGGCGATGCCGAGCACGGTGAAGGCGCCGAGATAATCAAGGAAGATGCAGGCGATGAGCATACCGGGGGTAAGTCCCCAGCCGAAGAGACCGTCCATGACGCCCTGCGCAAACTGGATGAGCGAGAAAGCGAAAGCTGTCATGAGACCGGCACCGACGCCTCTGCGGATGGAAAAGAGGACGATGGGAAGCATGGAGAGAAGGGTGATGGAGCCGCCCCACGGGAGTTTAAATACCCGGATGAAGCTCAGGACTGTGGCAAGGGCTACCATGACAGCGCCCTCAACTAAGATTTTTGTTTTTTTGTCTTTCATAAAAAAAATCCTCCTTATTCTGGCTAAGGAGGGACAACATCGGCTCCGCATTTTGCGGATGCAGAATGACCGTATGGCTTTCTGCGTTGCTTCCTTACGCCGGTATTACCCGGTTCAAGTAGTGAGGGTTAGAAGCGGTTATGCCTGCTTCAATCTCAGCGATGTGCTCCCCTAGCGGTTTTATGGCTGCTATGCAGCTTTTCCAGACTACTATAAGGATTTTGGGGAAAAATGTCAAGAACAACGGAAAGGAATTTTGAAAATATGCGCAGCTCAAAGATTGTCTTAGGAATACTGGCACATGTCGATGCGGGGAAGACCACGCTTTCCGAGGCACTGCTCTACACGGCGGGAGAGCTTAGAAAACCGGGCAGGGTGGATCACGGAGATGCCTTTCTGGACAATTTTGCGCTTGAGCGGGAGAGGGGAATCACGATCTTCTCCAAGCAGGCAAATCTGGAATGGCGGAACAGGGAGATTATATTGCTGGATACGCCCGGGCATGTGGATTTTTCCGCGGAGATGGAGCGGACACTTCAGGTGCTGGACTACGCCTTGTTGGTCATCAGCGGTTCGGACGGCGTGCAGGCGCATACGGCGACGCTCTGGAAGCTGTTGCAGAAATACCGGATTCCGACCTTTCTCTTCATTAATAAGATGGATCAGCCGGATACGGACCGGACGAAGCTGATGGAGGAGCTGAAGGACAGGCTCGACAGCGGGTGCGTTGCTTTTGACCGGGCGGCGGATGATTCCACGCAGTGGCGGGAGGAGATCGCCATGTGCAGTGAAGCGCTTCTGGAGGAATATCTGGAGAGCGGGGAGCTCAGTGACGCGGCGATAGCGGCTGCGGTCAGGGACAGGCGGCTTTTTCCCTGTTATTTCGGGGCGGCTTTGCAGCTTGACGGTGTGGAGGAGCTGCTTGACGGTCTCTGCCGGTTCGCGCAGGAGAAGGAATATCCCGGGGCATTCGGGGCGAGGGTCTATAAGATTTCCAGAGATGCGGCGGGAAACCGGTTGACACATCTGAAGGTGACGGGCGGTGTGCTGCGCGTGAAGATGCTTCTGGACAACCATTGCAGCGCCGCGTCGGAGGAGGAACGCTGGGAGGAGAAGGCGGATACGCTGAGAATCTGTGACGGCGCCGGTTTCCGGACGGCAGAGACGGTAGAAGCGGGAGGCATCTGCGCCGTGACCGGGCTCGGGAGAACCTTTGCAGGAGAAGGGCTGGGAGAAGAAGGGCGGAATGAGCAGCCCGTCCTTGTGCCGGTGCTGACCTACCGGCTGGTTGCGCCGGAGGGAACGGATATGGTAAAGCTCCTCGGGCAGATGCGGAAGCTGGAGGAGGAAGAGCCGGAGCTGAATGTCGTCTGGCGGGAAAAGGCGAAGGAAATCCATGTGCAGGTCATGGGCGAGGTTCAGACGCAGATCCTGCAGAGCCTGATCCGGGAGCGCTTCGGGTTGGAGGTAAGCTTCGACGACGGACAGCTTCTCTACAAGGAGACGATTGCGTCAAAGGCGGTGGGCATCGGGCATTTCGAGCCGCTGCGCCATTATGCTGAAGTACAGCTTTTGCTGGAGCCGGGAGAACCGGGGAGCGGGCTAGAGCTTGCGACGACATGCAGCGAGGATGTGCTTGACAGGAACTGGCAGCGGCTGATTCTGTCCCATCTGGAGGAGAGGGCGCACCCGGGGGTGCTGACGGGCTCGCCGCTGACAGACGTGAAGATTACGCTGCTGACCGGAAGGGCGCACATCAAGCATACGGAGGGAGGAGACTTCCGGCAGGCGACCTACCGGGCGCTGCGACAGGGGCTGATGCAGTGCAAGAGCGTGCTGCTGGAGCCGGTGTTTTCCTTCGCGCTTGAGGTGCCGACGGAGCAGCTCGGCCGCGCAATGTCGGATATCCAGAGAATGTCGGGAAGCTTTGAACCGCCCGTGACGGAGGGGGAGATGAGCACGCTGACAGGGAGCGCGCCGGTAGCGACGATGCGGGAGTACCAGCGGGAGGTCAACGCTTATACGAGAGGCCGCGGGCGACTCTCATGTATGCTGAAGGGCTACGAGCCCTGTCATAATGAGGAGGAGGTAGTCCTCGGAATCGGCTATGACCCGGATGCGGACACGGAAAATCCGTCGGCATCGGTATTCTGTTCCCATGGCGCGGGAACGATTGTCGAATGGCAGGATGTCCCGCAGTACGCGCATCTGGAGAGTGGCTGGCAGCCCGACGGGGAGAACGAGGAGGCGGACGCCGGGAACTATCCGGACAGGGCACAGAGGAAGCGCCCGGGCGGCACCGGTGAGGCATCCTCGGGCTATATCACGCAGGAGGAGATAGAGGCGATCTTTCAGCAGACCTATAAAAAGACGGCGCAGTCCTATGAACCCTACCGTTACCATCAGCTGAATACCGGCAGTGCAAGGAAGGAAGAGGTTCCTGCGGAGGAGCCGCAGAAGCAGTGGCGGAAGAACGAGAAAGAGAAGCCGGAGGAATTTTTCCTTGTGGACGGCTACAACATTATCTTTGCATGGGATGAACTGCGGGCACTTGCGGAGCTGAACCTTGACAGTGCGAGGGACAGGCTGATGGACATCTGCTGTAATTTTCAGGGCTTTCACGGCGCAACGCTGATACTGGTCTTTGATGCCTACAAGGTCAAGGGCGGGCAGCGCTCGGTGCAGAAGTATCATAATATTTATGTGGTCTATACGAAAGAGGCGGAGACGGCGGATCAGTATATCGAGAAGACGGTGCATGAGATCGGCAAAAAGCACCGTGTGACGGTCGCAACCTCGGATGCGCTGGAGCAGATGATTATCTGGGGAGACGGCGCAGTGCGGCTGTCTGCGCGGGGCTTCCACGATGCCGTGGAGGCAGCATCGCAGCGGATGCGCGAGACCTACCTCTGAGCCAGAGAGACGTTTCTTTTGTCTTGGGGTGCCAGAGGGATGTTGCTTTTGACCTTGGTATCCTGCCGCGGCATCTTGTTGCGGCATGGCACCCTGCATCTATACATGCGACAAGCAGCAAAACCGCTGCGATGCACGTACTTCTCCGGCATTTGTACCAGCGGAAATTGGCAGACTCGCCAAAGTGCAGGTAGTTTTTAGACGTCTGTGCATGCGGAAATAGGCAAGCCTGCCAAAGCGCAGGTAGTTTTCAGGCATCTGTGCATGCGGAAATAGGCAAGCCCGCCAAAGCGCAGGTAGTTTTTCAGTGTCTGTGCATGCGAAAGGCGTCAAACTCTTTAAGCTGCACGTGCGATTTCTCTCTTGTATGGCAGAAGAAACGTTCCTCCGGTTCATATCCATTTTAGGGCTTGCAAAACCGCCATACATTATGGTAAACTATATCAAAAGCATATATTTTAGAAAATCTGTGGTGAAATTACCATCTGTGTTCT
>USGM01000145.1 GCA_900554205.1 uncultured Lachnospiraceae bacterium | reverse complement strand
AAGATATTTTATAATTGTACCTGCCTGTCGAGGGAGATGCCGGAAGGATTGAGGGCATTTTATGATTTTATTCTGACTGGAGCCAGCAGCAGTGCGCTGACGAGAAGAATAGCTTCTGCCGTGGACCGGGCGAGGCGCAATGAGAAATGGAGGACCGAGTACATGAAGGAATTACTGCATGATGACGATGTAAGAGCGGATGCACGGGCAGAAGGAAGAGCAGAAGGAAGAGCAGAGGCAATCCGCGGCTTTGTCCAGGATAAGCTGGAGGACGGGATAGACAGGGAAACGATTATCCGCAAGCTTGAAAAGGTTTATTCCATGACGAGAGAGGAAGCGGAGAAATATCTTTTGTAACATGAGGTGTTACATCAGCTGGTGAAAAAGCACATAATAATTGGTTTTTCTATAACGCTTTGTGTGTCATAATAGCTGTATCCTGAAGGAATGAAAGAAAGCTGTACAGTGAAAAATAAAAGCGTATATGGAGTTAAAGTATATGAGTCTAGGAGAGAATATAAGTTATTTAAGAAAGCAGAAGAGAATGACACAGGAGCAGTTCTCGGAGAGAATGAACGTTACCAGACAGACGGTATCCAGATGGGAGGCAGAGGAGGTGGTTCCCGAGCTTACAAAGCTTGTGGATATGTGTTCCATGTTTTCCTGTAGTCTGGATGCTCTGGTCAGAGAGAAATTGTCCGAAAAGAGCAGGATATATTCCGACATTTCCGTACAGAAAATAGCCGGCTTCAGGATGGCACACTACGCCATCATTTCACAGAATCCCGAGGACGATGCAAATAACTATATGGAAAGATGGGCAATGAACAGTGGACTGAAATCTGCCTTCCCGGAGGCAAGGATGATCGGCTGGGACTTTCCGTTTGTATCCCCGGAGCAGCAGAACAGATTCGGAATGCATGGATATGCGGCAGCCTATGTACTTCCGGAAGGCTTTGAGACGGAGTGTCCGGGAGTGCAGTATTCGGAAAACAAAGAGGCAGACTATGCAGTGATTACGATCAGAGAGCCTTTTATACAGCCATTTGACAGTATTCCGAATGCCTATTAGCTTGTCATGGAATACATTCGGGAAAATCGTCTCAAGGAGAAACTGCAGGATAACATACTTGAGTGTTTTGAGTATGAATACCAGAAGGAAGGCGTGACCTATATGGATGTTTATCTTCATGTTGACGGCGCGACAAAGATTGATGGACATTTGCGCTTTAATTAAGACAACAATGATATGCAAAAAATAGCTTGACCGCGATAGTTTGGAATGCTATACTGATGGAAACTGCAACAGCAGTTGCGAAAGGAGAGATGTATTATGAGAAAATTCAGAGAGGTGCTTTTTGCATAACTGAATAAAGGGTGATTTTGATTTAACCTTTCGTGTATACTATAACTGACCGGTTATGGCACACCTTAGGGTGTGCTTTTTTGCACCCTTTTTTCAGATCGTAGGGGATGGTGAACATTATATTTTTTAAGCAACAGTTGTGCAACATGTACATGGCCACAAGCAGCGCACTCTGGAGCCGCCGGCGCTTAGCTGGCGTACTGTGGCAGCTTACGCGCCGTTGCGAGTGGAAGGTAGCGAAAGCGTGCCTGCGGTGGTCTGTACATGCTGTGCAACGTCACTTGAGGAATTGTGAGTTTCACATTACCAAAACTAATTTAACCAGAGTAATGTAATGACAATGGAGGATTGTATCAATGAATTTGGAAAAATATGGGTTTCCGGTCGAAATGAGGGAAGAACTTCAGAACAGCGGAGAGCCGGGGCTGATACCGGCGAGAGTGACGGCTGTTTACCGGGAACGATATGAATTAGTGTGTGAGCATGGAGCAATCTATGCGAGATTGAAGACAAAAGAATATTATGTGGGAACCGAAGAATTTCCAACAACAGGGGATTTTGTGCTGATCCGCTATGTGCCGGATGGCGACAGCCATATCGTCAGAACCCTGCCGAGAAAAACCTTCTTCTCGAGACTCGACCCGACACCCGGGCGCGGGGAACAGGCAGTGGCGGCAAACTTTGACTATGTATTTATCATGCAGTCGCTCAATCACGATTTTAATGAGAAGCGGATGGAGAGATACATGACACTAGCATGGCAGTCCGGCGCCTGTCCTGTCATTGTTTTGACAAAGGCAGATTTGCAGACGGACTATGAGGAATATCTTTTGAAGGTTAAGACGGTCGCACCCGAGGTTGAAATATGCGTGGTCAGCTCTAAGACCGGCTACGGCATCGATAGGCTCGAAAAATATGTACAGCCCGGCAAGATGATCGTTTTCTTAGGCTCTTCCGGTGTCGGCAAGTCGAGCCTTGTCAATGCGCTGGCGGGAGAGGAAATTATGGGCACCAACGGCATCCGGGAGGCCGACAGCAAGGGGCGTCATACGACAACGCACAGACAGCTGATTATATTGAAGAATGACGCAATGCTTATCGATACACCCGGCATGCGCAGCCTTGGAATGTGGGATGTCTCCACAGGTCTTGGCGAGGCATTCGGGGATGTCGAGCAATATCTCGGAAAGTGCAGATTTGCAGACTGCAGGCACGAGACGGAGCCGGGCTGCGCTATAAAGGAGGCAATCGAAAACGGGAGCCTGCCGGAGGCGAGATGGAAGAGCTATTGCAAGCTGAAAAAGGAAGCAAAATATACGGATGCGAGAGGAAAGGTACATATGACGAAGGCAGCGGGCAGCAGAAAGAAGGTGCGGTAATGGAAATTGTGAGATTTGAAAGGCGGCATATGGAGGAAGCGCGGGCACTCGCCACGGATGCAATCAGGGCATGGTTTGACAACGGTTTCGGTCATCGCTGTGCCGATGCCATACGCAAGGTGGAAGAGATTGGAGGCATTGTGCCCGCGGAAGGAATCACCTATGAAGAAATTACCCCGCAGGAGGCGTTTCTGGTTCGTGAGCTTCGGAGGAAACTTTCCGAGCACATGGGAGAGAGCAGCTGCTTCATGTATACAAAGGCTGACCGGTTCGAGGAGTGGGTAAAACAGCGTGAGAGTAACGGTGACCGCATTTTTGTCGCCAGAGAGGAAGAAAAGATAATTGCCTTTATGGAACTGAGTGACAGTACTGAGAACTTTGTGACGGAGCATCCTTCCATGAAGAATATCTGCGGTGCATATTGTCTGCCGGAATATCGAGGGAAGAATATTTTCCAGAACCTGCTCAATTATGTTATTCTTATTTTAAACCGTGAGCGAACTCTGTATCTGGGTGTGGACTATGAGAGCATGAATCCCACGGCGTATTATTTCTGGAGAAAATATTTTAAGCCTTACACCTGCAGTGTGACAAGGCGGATCGATGGAGGAGAGGACAGATGCTGAGACTGAGACCTTATAAAAAATGTGATGCTGCACATATATGCAGCTGGATCAAGGACGAGCGGACATTTAGAAGATGGAGCGCTGACAGATTTGACCATTATCCCGTTACTGCGGAGGACATCAATGCGTACTATGAGGCTGCCGCCGACAGCGACTCCTTTTTCCAGATGACGATCTTTGATGAGACGGGAGCGGTCGGGCATCTCTTTATGCGCTTTATGGATGAGGAAAAGCAGGTGCTCCGGTTCGGCTTTGTCATCGTTGACGATACGAAGCGGGGAAAGGGCTATGGCAGGGAGATGATCGCGCTGGCATTGAAGTATGCCTTCGAGATTCTGAAGGTACGGAAGGTGACAATCGGTGTTTTTGAGGACAATGCGCCGGCATACCATTGTTATAAATCCGCTGGTTTTCAGGATGTTGCCGGAAAAGAACCGGAGATCTATCATATCATGGGCGAGGACTGGAAGTGTTTGGAACTGGCGGTTGAGGTATAGCCCGGGATCGGAAAAGCGGATGTCGTTTCCAATAATTAGTACGGGAATTTTCCCGGATTTCATGTATAGTAAAAAAGGAAACATGAAAACTAATAGCAACCTGTAAGGGAGGAAACGATAGATGCAGAATACAGAAAAAATCAAGGCGTATTTGAAACGTCTGGGTGCCGGAGAGAAGATAGAAAGTGTCCGCGAGGACTTTGTCAGGGAATTCAGAGAGGTAGACCCTGCCGAGATCATGCAGGCGGAGCAGGAGCTTTTGAAGGAGGGTACACCGCTGGAGGAAGTGCAGAGACTTTGTGATGTCCATGCCGCCCTGTTCCATGGGACAACGACGGAGGAAAAGATTGCCAACGCGGAAAAGTCGGTTGCGGAAGCGATGAAGGAGAAGCGGATGACGGCGACGGCGGAGCTGACGAAAATTCCCGGACATCCGCTGCATACGTTCACGCTGGAAAATGACGCTCTCGAAGAGATTTTGAAAAAATGCAGAGAAGCAGCGAAGGCCGGGCAGGTGGATGCGTCCCTGCTGGAGGAGATCCGCCAGCTGGCGATCCATTATGCGAAGAAGGGCGACCTGCTTTATCCGCACCTGAAGGTGAAATACGGGATCAGTGGCCCTTCGGCGGTCATGTGGACGGTGGATGACGAGATCAGGGACGAACTGACAGCACTGGCGAAGGCAGAGAGACGGGATGAGGAGTGGATGAAGCGCTTCGAGGCAGTGCTGGTGCGCATTGACGAAATGATCTACAAGGAGGCAAATATTCTCTTCCCGAACTGCGCGCTGAATTTCTCGACGGAAGAATGGCATGACATCTACAGAGATTCCAAGGATTACGCGGAATGCTTTGGAGTGCCGAACGGAGTCTGGGACGAAGCGGAGAACGCGGAGCGGGCGAAGTCGGGAGCGGCGACCGATGGGGAGATCGTGATGCCTGGAGGACACCTGACAGTCGAGCAGCTCACTGCGATGCTCAACACGATACCGCTGGAAATCTCCTTTGTGGATACAGACAATATCAACCGGTTTTTCAATGAGGGGCCGAAGGTGTTCAAGCGACCGGGCATGGCAATCGGCAGAGAGGTGTTTTCCTGTCACCCGCCGAAGATCGAACAGCGGGTCAGAAGAATTATCGAGGAATTCAGGAATGGCACGCTCGATCAGGTTCCTGTCTGGATGAACAAGAACGGCAGAACCATGCTCGTAACTTATATGGCGGTCAGGGACAGGGACAATAACTATCTGGGCACGTTGGAGCTTGTGCAGGATATGGAATTTGCAAAGGAATATTTTCGATAGAAGCGAGGAACCCTTAAAAGTTGCTTTGAATGCAAAGATATGTTATGCTTTTAAGGTTAGAGCAGATTTTTCCCGGATTGAAAGTACATTTTGCCGGGTGAAGCAGGAAAAGTCATTGGAGTTTACGCAGGATGAATGGGCAAAAGCAAAGAACCATAGATGCAACAAGAAAAATACTGATGATTTTAGCAATATTTATCCTTGTGATTTTGGGATTTTTAGCGCAGAGAGCCGTTCCGTTTATGATGGATGATGAGTGGTATAGCACAAATCTGGCGACAGGACAGCCACTGGCAGGTCTCGGGGATGTGATTGAGAGCCAGATCTGGCATTTCATGAACTGGGGCGGCAGATGCGTGACACATGGAGTATTGCAGTTGACCTTGATGCTGGGTGAGCTGGGGGCAGACATTCTGAATCTTGTAATGATTCTGACGCTCACCCTTTTGATCTGCGTCATTCTTCGTGAGAAAAGTCTACAGACCTTTCTATTAGTTCATTCCATGATCTATTCAATGAATGCAAATTTAAAAATGAGTATGCTCTGGCAGGCGGGGACAGTGAATTATGTGTATTCGTCCGTGTGGATACTTCTGTTTTTGCTACCTTTCATTCGCATACTTGGAGAAGAGGAGAATTATGCGCGGGTACCGGATTGGGTGAAAGCGGTTGTTTTAATTCCTATAGGCATCATGGCGGGCTGGAGCAATGAAAACATGGGC
>USGM01000144.1 GCA_900554205.1 uncultured Lachnospiraceae bacterium | reverse complement strand
TTAACGAGCGGGAGGTGGCGCAGGCGGTGTTCGACTGCTCCGTGCCGATCATTTCCGCCGTTGGACATGAGACTGACACAACGATTATTGACTTTGTGGCGGATCTCCGCGCACCGACGCCCTCTGCGGCGGCAGAGCTGGCAGTGACGGATGTCCGCGAGATTCTGTCGCAGCTTGAGACGGACAGGATGATGCTGAACCGGCTGATGCAGCGGAAGCTGCAGGACGGCAGGACGGAGATCAGGCAGCGGGAATTGCAGCTGAGGGCACTCAGTCCCATGGGACGTATCAGGGAGCGCAGAATGCGTCTGCTGAATATGGAGGAGCAGCTCCAGAACCGGATGGAGAAGCTGCTCGGAGCAAGAAGGCATGCGCTGGCAATCTATATCGAGAAATTTAGGAGCCTTTCACCGCTGGAGAAGCTGAACAGCGGCTATTCCTATATCACGGATGGGGACGGCAGCAATATCCGCTCCGTGAAGCAGGTGCGCGAGGGACAGGAACTGGAGATCACGGTGAGCGACGGCAGCTTCCGCGCGGCGGTGCTCGGTGGGATAGTTGAGAAGGCATGAGGCATCAGTGCGGAGGAAGGGTAGAAGACGGCATGAAGAAGGAAGACAGTTTCCGTCTGGAGGACGGATTTGACAAACTCGAAGAGATTATTGAGAAAATGGAAAACGACGAGCTTCCTCTGGAGGAAGCATTTCAGGCATACAGCGAGGGAATGGGGCTGCTGAAGAAATGCAGCGAGCAGGTAGACCGCGTGGAAAAGCAGGTGCTGAAGCTCGCGGAGGATGGACAGATGGAGGCGTTTGAGGATGGAGAATAAGGAATTTGATGTACTTTTACAGGAAAAGACAAAGGATCTGAATGTTATACTGGAGAAGTTTCTTCCTGCAGAGGAGGGAACGCAGAAGACGGTGCTGGAGGCGATGAATTACAGCGTCAGAGCCGGTGGAAAGAGACTGCGCCCGATGTTTTTGTGGGAGACCTATCTGCTCTGCGGCGGAAACGAGGAGGACAGAGCTCTCGTCGAGCCCTTTCTCGCCGCAATCGAAATGATCCATACATATTCCCTGGTGCATGACGATCTCCCGGCGATGGATAATGACGAATACCGCAGGGGGAAAAAGACGACATGGGCGGTATATGGGGAGACTATGGGCATTCTTGCCGGAGACGGACTGCTCAACTATGCCTTTGAGACGGCGGTGAAGAGCTTTGCGTATGCCGGAACCCCTGAAAAGCTGAAGCGGGCGGCTGCCGCGCTGGAGATTCTTGCAAGGAAGGCGGGAATCTACGGGATGATCGGCGGTCAGACGGCAGACATCGAGGCAGAGGGAAAGAAGATTACAGAGGAGCTGCTTCTGTTTATACATGAGCATAAGACGGCGGCGCTGATCCAGTCGGCAATGACGATCGGAGCGGTGCTTGCCGGTGCGGAGGCTGAGCAGGTTCAGGCGCTGGAGAAGTGCGCGTATAATATCGGTATTGCATTCCAGATTCAGGATGATATTCTGGATGTGACCGGGGACAGCAGTGAGCTTGGCAAAGCTGTGGGCAGCGATGCCCAGAACGACAAGCAGACCTATGTGACATTGAACGGGCTGGAGAAGGCAGAGGCAGATGTTGCTGCGCTGTCTGAGGAGGCCGTGCGGATACTTGACAGCTTTGCGGGGGAAAATCCTTTTCTGAGACAGCTGATCCTTGAGCTGATCCACCGCCGCAAATAGGTGAAAGGCGCAGAGATGTTTTTGGAAACCATAGAAAAAGAAAATGATATCAAGCAGATCGATAAGGAAAACTGGGGAGCGCTTGCGCAGGAGATCAGGGATTTCCTGATAGAGAAGATCAGTGTTACGGGAGGGCATCTCGGCTCGAATCTGGGTGCGGTGGAGCTGACTATGGCGCTGCATCTTGCCCTTAACTTTCCGGAGGATAAGATTGTGTGGGATGTCGGGCACCAGTCTTACACGCATAAGCTTCTGACAGGACGCAGGGATGGCTTTGAATCGCTGCGCCAGTTTCGTGGAATGAGCGGGTTCCCGAAGAGGAAGGAGAGCGCCTGTGATGTCTTCGACACAGGGCACAGCTCCACTTCGATCTCTGCCGGACTGGGTCTGGTCAAGGCGCGTGATCTCTGCGGGGAGTCGAACACCGTGGTGTCCGTGCTTGGGGATGGTTCGCTCACGGGCGGTATGGCTTATGAGGCGTTGAACAATGCGTCAAAGCTGGAGACGAATTTTATTATTATTCTGAATGACAACAATATGTCCATTTCTGAGAACGTCGGCGGTGTATCGAAATATCTCAACAGCATCCGTACAGCGACCGGATATCTGGATCTGAAGGCGGGGATCTATCAGGCGCTGCTCGGCACAAAGCGCGGAAACAGCGTGATCAACAAAATACGGAGGGCGAAGAGCAGCTTCAAGCAGCTGGTGATTCCGGGGATGTTCTTTGAGGATATGGGAATCACCTATCTGGGGCCTGTGGACGGTCACAATATTGATGCGCTTGTCACGGTGATCGGTGAGGCGAAGCGCGTAAAGGGGCCGGTGCTGATTCATGCGCTGACGCAGAAGGGCAGAGGGTATTTGCCGGCAGAGAGGCATCCTGCAAGATTTCACGGCACAGATCCTTTTGTCATCGATACCGGTCTGCCGAAGAATCCGAGGTCAGTGGCGAATTATACGGATGTCTTTTCTACGGTCATGTGCAAGCTCGGGCAGCGGGACGGGAAGATTGTGGCAATCACGGCGGCAATGCCGGACGGCACAGGGCTGAAACGATTTCACAATATGTACCCGGACAGATTTTTCGATGTCGGGATTGCGGAGGAGCACGCTGTCACCTTTGCGGCGGGACTTGCGGCGGGCGGTCTGAAGCCGATTGTTGCCGTGTATTCGTCCTTCCTGCAGAGAGCCTACGACCAGATTCTCCATGATGTCTGTCTTCAGAATCTTCCGGTCGTTTTTGCAATCGACCGGGCGGGACTGGTGGGAAGCGACGGCGAGACGCATCAGGGCATATTTGATTTTACCTATCTGACGGGCATCCCGAATATGCATGTCTGTGCGCCAAAGAATAAATGGGAGCTTTCCGATATGATGAAGTTTGCGGTCGCATTGGGGGCGCCCATCGCTGTCCGCTATCCGCGTGGGACAGCCTATGACGGGCTGCAGGAATTTCGGGCACCCATCGAGCTCGGCAAGGCAGAATGGATTTACAGGGAGAAGCAGATTGCGCTTCTGGCGATTGGCAGTATGGTGAAGACGGCCGAGACCGTCAGGGAGCAGCTGAAAGCGGAGGGCTTTGCCGTCAGTCTGATCAATGCCCGCTTTGCAAAGCCGATTGATGAGGAGATCGTTGAAGAGGCGTGCGGAGAGCATGAGCTGATTGTCACGCTGGAGGAGAATGTCGCCTGCGGCGGTTATGGCGAAAAGGTGCTTGACTGCATGAACCGGAAGGGGCTGCGGAACAGATACCTGAACATCAGTCTGCCGGATGCCTATATCGAGCATGGAAACGTAGAGCTTTTAAAACAGGAGACCGGGATCGACGCGGAAAGTATTGTGAAGCGGATCAGGGAGCTTATGGAGAAAAGGTAAGAAGAGATGAAGGAACGCTTGGACGTAATTCTGATGAATCAGGGCTATGCCACATCCAGAGAGAAGGCAAAGGCGATCATCATGTCGGGAAATGTCTATGTCAACGGACAGAAGGAGGACAAGGCGGGAACGAGCTTCGATGAGAGCAGGATCCGGCTGGAGGTCAGGGGGCATGCCTTAAAATATGTGAGCCGCGGCGGTTTGAAGCTGGAGAAGGCGATGAAATGCTGGCCGGTCACACTTGAGGGGAAAATCTGTATGGATATCGGTTCCTCGACGGGCGGCTTCACGGACTGCATGCTGCAGAACGGTGCGGTCAAGGTGTATGCTGTGGATGTCGGGCACGGACAGCTGGCGTGGAAGCTGCGGAATGACGAGAGAGTTGTCTGCATGGAGCAGACGAACTTCCGCTATCTGAAGCGGGAGGACATAGAAGACGATCTTGATTTTGCCAGTGTGGATGTCTCGTTTATCTCTCTCACAAAGATACTGATCCCGGCGAGGAACCTGCTGAAGGAGAACGGTGAGATGGTCTGTCTGATCAAACCGCAGTTTGAGGCGGGCAGGGAAAAGGTAGGGAAAAACGGCGTTGTCAGGGAGCCGGAGGTGCACCGCGAGGTGATCGGCAAGATTGTCGATTACGCGGACAGCATCGGTTTCACGGTGCTTGAACTGGAATACTCGCCGATCAAGGGGCCGGAGGGAAATATCGAATATCTGGTGCATCTGCGGAAGGAGAGGGAACCGGAGGAGGCTGTACGGCTTCTCACCGAGCAGGAGGCGGAGAACCGGCTTAAGGAGATTATTGCTGCAAAGAGCGGGCTTTCACAGACAGAAGAGTGGCAGAACCTGATCCGTGAGACAGTCGAGAAATCTCATTCCATGGAAAAAGGACATTCCATGGAAGAAAAGCAGGAAAGTTAAGGAGCGGCTATGAAGCATTTTCTGGTCTATACCAACAGACATAAGGACGAGAATCTGGTTATGACAAAGCGGGTGTGCAGCTATCTGGAGAGCCGTGGGCAGCGTGTGTCTGTCAAGGCGGGAGATGAGGAATGGAACCAGACAGCCGACTGTATCATCGTCCTCGGAGGGGACGGAACGGTGCTGCGGGCGGCGCGCGAGACCAGGCAGCGAAACATTCCGATTATCGGCGTCAACCTCGGAACGCTCGGCTATATGACGGAGATCGAGCCGGCAAATCTGGAGGAGTCACTGGAGCGGCTCATACAGGGAGATTACGAGCAGGAAAGCCGGATGATGCTCTACGGAAAGGCCGTGCTGAAGGACGGCAGAACCGAGGAGGGCTGGGCGCTGAATGACATCGTCATATCGAGAAAGGGCTCGCTGCAGATCATCAAATTCAACATCTATGTCAACGGACTTTTTCTGAATGATTACAGCGCGGACGGTATGATTGTGACGACCCCGACCGGGTCTACCGGCTATAATCTGTCTGCGGGAGGCCCGCTGGTCGAGCCGAAGGCAAAGCTCATTATGCTGACACCGATCTGTCCGCATACGCTGAACCAGAGGAGCATTATTCTGTCTCCGGAGGATGTGGTGGAGATTGAGATTCCGGAGCGCAGCGACGGAGAGATCCAGACCGTGGAGGCGAGCTTTGACGGAAGCCACGGCGCAACTTTATGCACCGGGGACAGAATCCGGATCGTCCAGTCGGAAAAGATGACAGAATTTTTGCAGCTGAATCAGGTCAGCTTTCTGGAAGTACTCCGCAACAAGCTGAGCAGAAATTAAGACAGGATAAGACGGCACATGATAAGATTGAATTTGAGATTATTTTCAACACCTATGACTTTATGACAGATACCCGTCTGAAGGAGCTTGCGGAATATGGCTTTGACGATGTCGAGATTTCCCGGCTTCGAAATGCGCTGTTTGAGATTGCAAAGCAGACGTTAGAACATTACGACGAAATTTGCGAGGAGGATCTTCGCTCGCTGGGACAGCTTACCGAGCTGCGGCATGAACTTCGGAAGCATTCGCCGCTTGCGGAGACAAATGTCATGAAGCTGTACAGCTACATTGACGAGTTGTTAGATTCCATCAAGGACCATGGAACACCACAGTTTACAAGACAGGCGCGTTGTGCATTTATGGCGCGGAGTTTTTGCCGGACGTTGGTGGAAAAAGGATATTTTACGAAGCAGGAGATGGATGATTTCATGTTGTCCATTCCGACGGTTGCTTCGGAATTCGAACGTGATTTTGATTTATACAGTCATGGCAAGCTGAGCCGGGATGACTTCAATCATCTATATGGACATTTAAGGCTTGGCACCTATGAT
>USGM01000143.1 GCA_900554205.1 uncultured Lachnospiraceae bacterium | reverse complement strand
ATGTCTACGAGCCGTATCTGATCAAAAACGGATTTATCAACAGAACGCCGAGGGGCAGGGTGGTAACGGAGTTAGCTTATCACCATTTAGGGGTGTAAAGTATAAAATAAGCTTTATTTTTACTTGCCTGTAACGGCAGATTGATATATAATAATCCCTATGAGTGTATGCATATACAAAAGGGGTGTGTCGAATGTCAGCCAAAACAGATACGGAAGTAATCATCGGCGGCAAGGTCTTTACGCTGAGCGGCTATGAAAGCGAGGAATACCTGCAGAAGGTAGCCTCCTATATCAACAATAAGATTAACGAATACAATAAGGTTGACAGCTTCCGGAGACAGCCGATGGATACGCAGGGAGTCCTGCTTCAGTTGAACATTGCCGACGATTATTTCAAGGCGAAGAAGCAGATTTCCATTCTGGAGGAAGAACTCCAGACAAAGGAAAAGGAGCTGTACGATCTGAAACACGAACTGATCTCCGCACAGATCAAGCTCGAAAACTCTGAGGAGCAGGTCAAAACACTTCAGCAGGAGGCAAACGAGAATGCCAAGAAAATAATTAAGCTGGAGACGGAACTTAAGAAAAAATAATTCGGAGCTGTCCATAGCCGGACAGCTTCTCTTTTTAGGCAGATGTATAGATCGAGGTTTCTATGGAAAAAAGAAAATATGTGGAGCTGCTGACGCCTGCGGGCAGTCCGGCAGCCTTTTATGCGGCGGTAAATGCGGGAGCGGATGCCGTCTATCTTGGCGGACCGAAATTCGGTGCGCGTGCATATGCGGAAAACTTTACGACAGAGGAGCTTGTTGCCTGTATCAGGTACGGACGGCTTGTCGGGTGCAGGGTGTATCTCACGGTAAATACCCTGATGAAGGAGACCGAGGTAAGCGAATTAAACGACTATCTGCGTCCCTTTTATGAGGCGGGGCTGGATGGGGTGATCGTTCAGGATTTTGGCACTTTCCGCCAGATAAAGGAAAATTTCCCTGGACTGGAGCTTCACGCGAGTACCCAGATGACACTGTGCAGCGTTTATGGGGCGGAATTATTAAAAGCGATGGGGGCGAGCAGGATCGTCCCTGCGAGAGAACTGAGCCTTGCCGAACTGATAAAAATCCGGCAGTCAGTCGATATTGAACTGGAAACCTTTATCCACGGAGCCATGTGCTATTGTTATTCCGGTCAGTGCCTGTTCAGCAGCATCCTCGGAGGGAGAAGCGGAAACAGGGGGCGTTGTGCCCAGCCCTGTCGTCTTCCCTATTCCGTAAAGCTGGACGGGCGCAGGAGCCGGGAGCAATATCCCTTAAGCCTGAAGGATATGTGTACAATAGAGCATCTGCCGGAGCTTATCGAGGCAGGCATCGATTCCTTTAAGATTGAGGGAAGGATGAAACGCCCCGAATACGCCGCCGGTGTCACATCGGTCTACCGTAAATATATAGACCGTTATTATCAGCTGCGCGGGAACTGCGATGCGGCAGAGGCGGCAGAACGCTTCCGTGTGGAAAAGCTGGATCGCAGAATCTTAAACTCCCTCTACATCCGAAGCGAGGTACAGGACGGCTATTATTTCAAGCGCAACGGCAAAGAGATGGTAACATTGGACAGCCCTGCTTACAGCGCCACGGATGACGCTCTGCTGCAGCGGCTTCACGAGCAGTTCCTTGGCGATAAAAAGAAGCTGCCGGTCGTTTTAAAGGGATATTTCCATATCGGAAGTCCCGCACGCCTTGAAATCAGCAGCGGAGGCTGTTCGGTCTGTGTCACCGGTCAGACAGTGGATCATGCCCTAAAGCAGCCCGTCACAGAGGAGAATGTCAGAAAACAGCTCGGCAAGCTCGGTGACAGCTGTTTCTGCGCGGAGGATATTTGCGTAGAGTTAGATTCCGATGCATTTTATCCCTTAAAGCAGATCAATGACCTCAGACGACTTGCTGTCTCCAGGCTGGAAGAGAAGCTGCTTGCCGGTATTGAAAACAGAAAATGCACTTCTGCAGCCGTATCACCGGACACTGCGGAAGCCCTGTTTTCGGAAGGAACGCAGACAGGCTTTGCGGTCTCTGTTGCGACTCATGAGCAGCTGACCGCGCTGGAAAATTGGCTGAACCGGAATCCGGAGAGTGCCGATATCACGACAGTCTATGTAAATGGAAACATGGTTGTGCAGGATAAGGACGGAAAATTGGAAATCTGCGGACGACTTTCCATGCGGAGCCGGGTTTTCCTGACACTGCCTCACGTGCTCCGCAATGCCGATAAGCCGTATCTCGACCGGCTGTATGCGCTCTGCGGGGAGCGGAAGAGCGTTTTCTCCGGTTATCTGCTTCGTTCCGCAGACGGACTCGGCTATCTTATGGACAGGGAAAAGAACGGGGAATGGCATTTTGATGCCTCACTTTATACATGGAATACACAGGCCCTTTTACAGCTTGGTGCCAAGGCGGAGAGCTTCTGCCTTCCGTATGAATTGAATAAGGCGGAGCAGCAGAGACTGATGACCTGCGGTGCTCCGTTTGAGAAGGTGGTATATGGCAGAATACCCATGATGGTGACGGCAAACTGCGTTCTGCGGACCACCGACCAATGTAAAAAGAACAGTGATACCGAGACTGTCCTCTGTGACCGGTATCACAAGGAATTTCCCGTGATAAGGGATTGCATGCACTGCATGAACATTATCTATAACAGCGTTCCTCTTGTCCTGCTGCGCGATCTGCCGCGTTGGAAGGACAGGGCACGGCTGCGGCTGGACTTTACGGTGGAGTCCCCGGAGGAGATGCGCAATGTGCTGGATGCGTTCCTGCTCGGAACACAGACTGAGCTTGGAGAATATACGACCGGACACGAAAAGCGGGGCGTAGAATAAAAGAAAGGCAGCGAAATGCAGGAATATATCATAGAATTGTCCAAATATGGCATCACAGTCTGTATGCTGACCTATACGCTGATCTCTTTCGTCACCTTTTTTCTGGGGAAGGAGACGGCTAAGCCGGCATATCTCTTACAGTGCGCAGTCCTGTTCCTGACCCAGCTGTTGAGCTTTCTGAATCTTACGCTTGTCAGTGGTGATAAGGAGTATCTGCTGCTTTATGCGTTCGTGCAGGCATTTCTACTCGCTGTGCTCGTCATGGTTCCGCTGATCTACGAGAACGTTCACCGGATGCTCTTAAACAATATGTGTATGCTCATGGGAAGCGGCTTCTGCATCCTGTCAAGGCTGTCGTTTGACAAGGCGGTGCGCCAGTATATCATAGCGCTTGTGTCGCTGATTATAGCGCTTTTCATTCCTTATATCCTCTCGACGGTCCGGTTTCTGAAACGGTTGACATGGGTGTACGGAGTTGTCGGCATCCTTCTCCTCGCAGTTGTTCTGATTCTCGGGGAAGCGACGCACGGCTCTAAAATTTCCTTTACCGTTTTCGGCAGTATCACCTTTCAGCCGTCCGAGTTTGTCAAAATCCTTTTTGTCTTCTTTGTCGCGGGGGCACTATGGGAGAAGCAGACTTTTCCGCGCGTTGCCCTCACGGCAGTCATTGCCGGTCTGCATGTAATCATACTGGTTGTCTCAAAAGATCTGGGCAGTGCGCTGATCTTTTTTGTCGGCTATGTCTTTCTGGTCTTCGCCGCCACCGGAAATTATCTGTACCTGCTTGCCGGTGCAGTGGGAGGGAGCGGCGCTGCCTATGCTGCCTGCCGTCTCTTCGCGCATGTCAGAAGGAGAGTTATGGTATGGAGGTCTCCGTGGGATTATATTGACAATGAAGGCTGGGCGATCACGCAGTCCCTGTTTGCCATGGGAAGCGGCAGCTGGTTCGGAATGGGGCTTCTGAAGGGCAATCCGAAATCCATCCCCTATGTCGATCAGGACTTTATCTTTTCCGCCATCTGCGAAGAACTGGGCATACTCTACGGGATCTGTCTGTTGCTCATTACGCTGAGCTGTTTTCTCATCAGCTGCAGGATTGCAATGCAGGTTGGTGACAGATTCTACCGGCTGATTGTCTTCGGTATCGGCATCATGTACCTCTTCCAGATCTTTCTGACGGTAGGAGGCGGTATGAACCTGATTCCGCTCACCGGAGTGACGCTTCCGTTTCTCAGCTATGGTGGCAGCTCCTGCATGACGACAATGATTATGTTCTTCCTGATCCAGGGTATCTATATCAGACTCCAACAGAGAGGAGGTACCGCGAATGTCATCGGAAAAGCCGAAAAAGAAGCAAAATCCTAAACAGCCGATTCTTGTCAGCGGAGTGCTCTTTTCTGCCTTATTTGTGTTTATGATCGGATTCCTCGTTCACTTTGTCGCCACGAGTGAGCAGGATATGGTCAATAACAGCTATAATTCCCGGCAGGAAATTCTGCTCTCACAAAATTACCGTGGAACCATCTATGCCGCCGGAGGGGAGATACTTGCCGAGACGCTGCTCGATGACAGTCAGGGCGAGACCCGCATCTATCCCTACCAGAATCTGTTTTCCCATGTTGTCGGTTACTCCACAAACGGCAGGATGGGCGTGGAGGCGCAGGCAAATTACTACCTTATCAATACGAATACGCCGCTGACAAGCAAGGTGGCAAACGACATGGCGGGCGTGAAGAATCCGGGGGACAATGTTTTTACCACGCTGGACGTCACGCTCCAGCAGGTCGCGGATAAACAGCTCAGCGTCTACAACGGCGCTGTGATCGTGAGCGAGGTCTCGACCGGCAAGATTCTGGCGATGGTTTCCCATCCGAACTTTGACCCGAACAAAATTCAGGAGATATGGGACTCGCTGCTCGCCGACAGCAAGAGCTCCGTCCTGTTGAACCGCGCGACGCAGGGACTGTACCCGCCGGGCTCGACCTTTAAGATTGTGACGGCGCTCGAATATATCCGGGAGAATCCGGATACCTATGCAGATTATTCCTTCCAGTGTCCGGGCTATTATAAACATGGCGACGGCAGAATCAACTGTTATCACGGTATCAGTCACGGGAAGGTGGATTTTGAGCGCTCCTTTGCGAAATCATGTAATTCCTCCTTTGCCAATATCGGTATGAGTCTCAACCGGGAAGAATTCGAGAAGACACTGGAAAGCCTGCTGTTTGGCGGTGAGCTTCCGCTTACGATGCGTTATTCCCAGAGCAACGCCGCCGTATCGTCCGATATGACGGACAGCGCCATGATGCAGACGTCAATCGGGCAGGGGCAGACGCAGATCACGCCAGTGCATCTGAACATGATTACAAACGCGATCGCAAACAAAGGTGTCCTGATGAAGCCATATGTCATCGATCATATTGAGAACGATGTCGGAACCGTGGTAAAATCCTTTAAGCCGCAGCGCTACGGCAGCCTGATGAGCGTTGAAGAGGCGGAGATCCTGAAAGAACTGATGACGGCGGTCGTCGAGAGCGGAACAGCGACCAAGCTTTCCGGCAGGGAATATACCGCAGCCGGAAAGACCGGTTCGGCGGAATACGGAACGGTAAAGGGGGAGAGCCACGCATGGTTCACCGGCTTTGCCCCGGCTGACGAGCCGGAGATCAGCGTTACGATCATTGTAGAGGGCGCCGGGAGCGGAGGAGACTATGCAGTGCCGATTGCCAGACAGATATTTGACGCCTATTTTAAGGGCCGCGCGGAAGAAACAGACCAGCGGTAAAAAATAGTAGTTGCGATTCGGCCGGGATTGGACTATACTTTGTTTAGTTGTGTACATGCACACCAGTCAGGAGGAATTGCAATGATAGAAGCAACAAGCTGTGGCGGTGTGGTAATATTTCGTGGAAAGATTCTGCTCTTATACAAGAATATCAAGAACAAATATGAGGGATGGGTCTTGCCAAAAGGCACGGTCGAGCAGGGCGAGGAGTATAAGGAAACTGCGCTGCGCGAGGTGCTGGAGGAATCGGGAGCGAAGGCTACCATTATCAAGTATATCGGCAGGAGTGAATACACCTTCAGTGTCCCGGAGGACACTGTGGAAAAGGAAGTCCACTGGTATCTGATGATGGCGGACAGTTATTACAGCAAGCCACAAAGG
>USGM01000142.1 GCA_900554205.1 uncultured Lachnospiraceae bacterium | reverse complement strand
CAAGATTCAGAACCTTTTCATTCCTCGCAAGCTTCTCTGTAGCACGATCAAGCACTGAGCAGAGCTTTTCTTCCTTTACCGGCTTCATAAGATAGTGCAGCGTCGGAGTCGTCGCAGATTGCAATTTTGTACTTCATGCTTTCTTTTCAATAATCCCGATCAGTTTTTAAAGCTGTGGATCGGAGCAGGGATTCTTCCGCCGCGGTTCACGAACGCATCGCAGGAGAAAGAATTTACCGGCATGACAGGCGCATAGCCAAACAGTCCCCCGAACTCCAGCTGGTCTCCCGCCTTCTTGCCGATCGCGGGAATGACACGGACTGCCGTTGTCTTCTGGTTTACCATACCGATCGCCATCTCATCGGCGATCAGCCCGGAAATCGTCGTCGCCTTGGTATCTCCCGGAATTGCGATCATATCCAGTCCGACGGAGCATACACAGGTCATTGCCTCCAGCTTCTCCAGCGTCAATGCGCCCGCCTTGACTGCATCGATCATTCCCTGATCCTCGCTGACCGGAATGAACGCGCCGCTTAAGCCGCCTACATAGGAGGATGCCATCACGCCGCCCTTCTTTACCTGATCGTTCAGCAGAGCCAGTGCCGCCGTCGTTCCCGGCGCTCCCGCATGCTCCAGACCGATCTCACAGAGAATGTCCGCAACACTGTCACCGATTGCAGGTGTCGGTGCAAGGGAAAGATCGACGATGCCGAACGGCACGTTCAGCCGTGCAGACGCCTCCTTCGCTACAAGCTGTCCCACACGGGTCACCTTGAACGCTGTCTTCTTGATTGTCTCACACAGCACCTCAAAATTCTCTCCCCGTACCTTTTCCAGTGCGGTCTTCACAACGCCCGGCCCGCTGACGCCGACATTGATGATTTTGTCAGCCTCCGTCACACCGTGGAACGCGCCCGCCATGAACGGGTTGTCATCCGGCGCATTGCAGAATACAACGAGCTTCGCCGCGCCGAGGGAATCGGTGCCGTAGGAAGCCTCCGCCGTCTCCTTGACGATCTCTCCCATCAGCTTGACCGCATCCATGTTGATGCCGGTCTTGGTCGAGCCGAGGTTGACAGAGCTGCACACACAGTCCGTCTGGGCAAGCGCCATCGGAATCGAGCGGATCAGCAGTTCATCCGCATGTGTCATTCCCTTGCTGACAAGTGCGGAATAACCGCCAATCAGATTCACGCCGATGTCCTTTACCACCCTGTCTAACGTCTTTGCAATCGTCACAAAATCCTCGGAGGTCTTGCAGGCAGCTCCGCCCACCAGCGCGATAGGCGTTACCGAAATTCTCTTATTCACAATCGGAATACCGATCTCCCTGGAAATCTCGTTTCCGGTCCTGTTGAGATCCTTCGCCGCCTCATAAATTTTATGGTAAATCTTCTCATTCAGCTTCTCTAAGTCAGAATCGATACAGTCCAGAAGACTGATGCCCATTGTGATGGTACGCACATCAAGATTTTCCTTCTCAACCATGTTGTTGGTCTCTGTCACTTCGTACAAATTGATCATATGCTCTCCATGCCTTTCCTTTTATCAGATTGATTGCCGTTCCATACCAACGGCTGTCCCACGAATCAGATACGGTGCATCTGATCAAAAATCTCTTCCTTCTGGCACTTGATTACAACCCCGATCTCCTCGCCCAGCGCTGCCATTTCATCCGCCATATCGCCGAATGCCTTCCCGCAGGCGTTGGTATCCACAATCATCATCATGTTAAAATAGCCCTGCACAATCGTCTGGGAAATATCCAGAATATTGATGCCGTTCTCAGCGAGATAGGTACAAACCTTTGCAATAATTCCGACAGTATCTTTTCCTACAACAGTAATAATTGTTCTCTTCATGTTCTTTCCTTCCCTTTCGCATGACCTAAGCTTTTCGTTACCATTAAACTACATTTATCCGTTTATTGCAAGACCGGACTCAGATTTCGACCGCCGCCGTGACCTCATTCCGCTTCGCCACACGGATGTCGAAATCTCCCGCTCTGTACGGGACATCTCCCATATTGATCTCCATGCGCACCGACTCAAAGGCAAGCTCGGGAAGATTATTCTCCTTGCTCAGATGTCCCAGAAGCACTGCCTTCAGCTTATCGTGCAGAATCCGGCATAAAAGCCTGCCGGAATTTTCATTCGAGAGATGCCCTCTTTCCCCGAGGATTCTCTGCTTCAGATAGTACGGATAAGGGCCGACCTGCAGCATATTGACATCATGATTCGCTTCCAGCAAAAGCGCATCCATCCCTTTCAGGCACTCCACCGTGTAATCGTTGTAGACCCCGAGATCCGTGCAGACCGCAACTCTCTTATTTCCGTAGGAGACGCGGTAACCGACCGGCTGTGCGGCATCGTGGGAAATATGCATCGGGTTCACCGTGAGATCCTTGATCGTCAATTTCTGATCCTCTTTCACCTCGTGAAAAAGATCATCCTCCAGTTTTCCGAGGTTTCCGCACCGCTTTATGGCATCAATTGTCCCCGCCGTGGCATAGATCGGGATCTCATACTTTCTGGCGATCACCCCAAGACCCGCGATATGATCTGCATGCTCATGTGTTACCAGAATGCCGTCTATGTCTCTCCCCGTAAGTTCCAGCTCCCGCAAGCCGCTCTCCACGCGCTTGCCACTGATTCCGACATCCACAAGCAGATGCGTGGCATCTGATCCCACATAGATACAGTTGCCGCTGCTTCCGCTTGCTATACTACATAATCTCATAACTATCCAGTCCTCTTTCTCAGCGAAAGATTCCTACACCTCCCAGTATATTTCAAGTACGTCGCCCTCTTTCAGAGGCTCCATATATTCCGCATTCCTGCCGTTCAGCCTTGTCACAATGTTCCGCCCCGCAGGCTTGCTCAGATCAAACTCAATAAAGGAAAAGACATCGACAAAAACGTAGTTGACTTTTCCAGTCAACGTGGCAGGTGTTCCATTGACTATCACGGTCACTCTTGTATTTCCGCCTGTATTTCCTGCTTCGGCCACTGCACTGCTGCCCTCGCCCGCAGCGCTCTCTTCATGCGTCCCGGAACCGGCTTCTGTCGTTTCTTCTGCCTCCGGCAGTTTCTCCGTCTCGTCCATTTCCGCATTCCAGTAAAGCGTAAAGTTCTCATAAATCCGCGTCTCCGGCTTCGCTGGCGTATCATTTACCAGAATGCCTCCCCCGAGAGGCACATCCATAAAATCCGCGATCTCACGAACCGTGTAGGAATTCTGAACAGTAATTTCATCCTCCTCGCGGATCAGGTAAAATTCATTTTCCAGCTTTCCGTTGACAAGCGCCGTCTTGGGCAGATTAATCTTTGTTCCGTTGACAATCACATGCAGCTGCTCCGCCAACTCCGCCAGCTTTCCGAGCACCAGTGCCGCCTCATCTCCCGCCGTGGACGGAACCATCTCAATATGGTCTCCATTATGTACCTGACTGTGAATATCCGCATTCTCGCCGTTTACGCGGATCAGGGCAGCTTCCCCCTGAACGCCTCTCACAATCCTGCTCTTTCCGTTCACGCTGAAGGTGAGCGCCTTTCCCCTCTTCGGGAAAAGATCTTCATTGGAAAACTCAGACTGGACGGCGGCATCCGCCACGGTCAGCCTTCCGTTGTCGTAGAGCTTGATGCGTTTCCCATTGAACTCCACAAAGATAAAGTTATTGCTCTGCTCATAATAGCTCAGGCAGATACCGACCGGTGTCACCATCATGGAATCCTGCCGGGAATCCGCGTTTTCAAACTCGATCGCGCGTAGCACCTCCTGCCCGCGGATTGCCACACGTTCCTTGGCAATTCCGAGTTCCCTTGCAAGCGCCTCCGTATAGCCCGGAATCATGCCGCCTCCGCCGACCACAAACACCGCGCTGACAGCCTTCTCGCCGTTCAGCTCCCGGATGCAGTCCGCCACCTGCTTCGCCATTCCGTTCACATGCTCCTCCAGCAGTGCGGCAACCTCCTCTGCGGAAATCGTCTGCGGCAGTCCCATGATGTCCTCGTACTCCACCGTCTCCTGCACGCCTGCCTCGCGCTTGATCCGCTCCGCGGTGTCAAACTCCACAAGGCAGTGCTGGACAAGGAGGTCCGTCAGGCTGTCTCCCGCCACGGGAATCATCCCGTAGGCCGTTATCGTTCCATCCTTCGTAATCGAAATATCGCTGGTTCCCGCTCCGACGTCCACGAGCGCCATATTCAGCATGCGGAACTTCTCCGGTATCGCCACCTGTATCGCGGCGATCGGCTCCAGCGTCAGGTTCGCCACATGAAGTCCGGCGAGCTCCACCGCCTTATATAGCCCGTCCACCACATCATCCGGCAGAAAAGTTGCGATCAGATCCAGCGCCATGTTCTTTACCTTGTGTCCCTCAAGGTTGCCGATCTGGTAGCCGTTCATATAATAGCGCATGGGGGTATAACCGACACAGTAGAACTTCATATCGGTATCGTTCGTCTTCTGGAATTCCTCGTATGCCCGTTCCACACCCATGGTGGAGAGAGAATAGACATCCTCCTCCGTCACCTCATGCTCCTGTTCAAAGCTCTGTTCCACATGCGTCGTCACCGTGCGGAGCACACGTCCCGCGGCAGCGATACACACCTCTGTCAGCCTGCGGTTCAGATCCTCCTCGAGCTGTTCCTTGACCTGACGGATCGTCTCACCGACCTTTCCGATGTCATGAATCTGTCCGTCCAGCATGGCGCGCGTCTCATGCTCCTTGAACCGCTGTGCCAGAACATGAAATCTGTCGCTGCCAAGATAGCCGACCGTTCCCACAATGCTTCTTGTTCCGATATCCAGCCCGAATACCAGCTGTCCCTGTCCTTCTCTTACTCCCGCCATGTAAAAGCCTCCAGTTTCTTATCGATCTGCCTGAAGCTGTCCGCAAGCAGACCGCTGTTATCTATCACAAAATCGCACTGCCTCCGAAATTCCTCCTCCGAAAGCTGCTTTGACATTACATTGTCGATCCGTTCCCTGCCGTAGCCTCTCGCCTGTTCCAATCGTCTGCGTCTGACGCTCTCATCCGCGTAGATATACCACATTTCATCTACCAATGCTCCGTAGCCGCCCTCGATCAGCAGCGCCGCCTCCACAAAGAACAGCTCCACACCGCCATCTTTTCTCGCCTTCTCAAGGTGCGAGAGCAGATACTCCTTCACCGCCGGATGAACGATCGCATTGACCCTTTCCAGCAGCTCTGGGTCTGCAAAGATCCGCGCCGCCATCTTCGCCTTGTCGATCCGCCCATCCGCACCGGTGACATCCGTTCCGAGCAGCGCCATCAGCCTTTCATAGCACTCCGTTCCCGGCTCCTCGACCCGGTGCGCGACCTCATCGGCAAGGTAGATTTCGCATTTGTAATGTTTTCCGATATAGTTGAGTATCTCGGTCTTCCCCGCACCGATACCGCCGGTAATGCCGATAAATACAGGTCTATTTGGCTTCATACCAGTTATCTCCCGTGTGCAGGTCAATCTCGAGCGTCACATCGAGCTCCGCTGCCGCCTTCATATTCTCCGACAGAATCTTTCGCACCTGCTCCTCTTCCTCGCGTGCAGTCTCAATTACCAGCTCGTCATGCACCTGCAAAATCAGTCTCGACTTCAGCCCCGCCTCGCGCAAGGCTCTCCAGACCCGGATCATGGCGATCTTGATAATATCCGCCGCCGTTCCCTGAATCGGGGAATTCATTGCGACACGCTCCCCGAAGGAACGCTGCATGAAGTTCGAGGAGGACAGCTCCGGCACCGGTCTGCGTCTGCCGAACATGGTCGTCACATAGCCCCGCTCCTTTGCATCCGCAACGAGCTTATCCAGAAATTCCTTCACCTTCGGATAGGTTGCAAAATACTGTTCAATGTATTGCGCCGCTTCCTTCCTGCTGATGCTCAGATCCTGACTTAAGCCGAAGGAGCTGATGCCGTACACAATTCCGAAATTTACTGCCTTTGCGTTCCGCCGCTGCAGATCGGTCACCTCTTCAAAGGGCGTGTGGAACACCTTGGATGCCGTGATCCTGTGGATGTCCTCATCCATGCGGTACGCCTCGATCAGCTGCTCATCACCGGACATATGTGCCAGAACGCGCAGCTCGATCTGGGAATAATCCGCGTCCATAAATTCATAGCCTTCCTTCGGCACAAACACCTTCCGGATGCGCCTGCCCAGCTCCATCCTCATCGGGATATTCTGAAGATTCGGCTCCGTCGAGCTGATCCGCCCCGTCGCCGTGATCGTCTGGTTAAAGCTCGT